>DASZJO010000115.1:0-29672 GCA_035948015.1 Puia sp. | reverse complement strand
GGCAAACCTATAGCTATCCGATACCCTGACCGTCAGCTTCGTTCCCGTCGCAAACAGCATAGGCCGCAAATACAGCGACGTGCCCGGCTGCGCGGGCACCCAATCCTTATCCAACTCCACCAACTGCCGCAACCCTTCCATGAAAAGGTCTGCGGGAGGCGTAGGCATGCACATTCTCGCCGTGGTACTTGTCAGCCGCTCATAATGCCTGTCGGGTCTAAAAATATGAATCCGCCCATCCTTCGTGCGAAAGGCCTTCATCCCCTCAAATATCGTCTGGCCATAATGCAGCGCCAGGGTTGTCGGCGACAGCGTGAACGGCCCGAATGGCTGGATCTCCGCCGTCTGCCACCCGCCATCCGAATAATCGCAAACCAGCATATGATCCGAAGTATAGGCCCCAAGTTCCGGGTTGCTCCAGTCGACCTCATTGAGCCGGCTATGATATGCCCGTCTGACCGGGATCTTGATGTCAAAAGTCGTTAGCATAACCAAATATTTTTGCGGTATAAATTTCCGAAAGAAAGACGATATATAACAGATGCAGATTTGTTATTTTTGACTGTATCAGATTTTTTGTTCCGGTGGTGTCTCAGTTTCGAGATTGCTCATTTTCAGACTGTTGTGTTAAAACACTACAAAAAACCTCAAAAGTTGGCACGGTGGCGGGTCTGCTGCTTGAGCGGATAAGAAAGCGGATTAGTGCGTTTACTACAAATCGAAATATATCTTACTCCTTATTCAATAGGGGTTTTTGTATCATAGTTACTATCGATAATATAGTTATACGCAGTTGTAGCATATCTAATAGTGCCATGCGAAAAGGCTTTACCCAGAGGATTCATCTGCATAACGCATCTGAACTTTCTTGTAAAACCAGAAATGGGGTTTTTGTATTCGCACGCAATAATCAAGAAGGCAAGAACATCTTTATCGAGGAATTTTGGAAACGTATGTTGGTCGATATTTTCGTACCCGAATTGTCTATTTTCTTTATCGCTGGAATAGTATTCGGCGGTGTAATTAGAGTATCTGGCTGTATTTATCTTAGCGAATGGGTTTGCAATAAAAGTAGCCAAATCCTCTTTTGGAACAAATATCAAAGTATCAGTGCGGCCAATTGCGTTGGCCGGACTTGGCCCCAAATTCCAGATATTATAGCCCATATCCACTCCACCCGCCGAATCAAACCCAAGCGTTGCATCCCTAATTTGAATGTTTGGTTGATTAATAAGATTAAACTCTTTTCTAGTTTCTTTAAGACCCTGGCACGTCCAAATGAAAATGAGCGCTGTTGTGAGCATATAAGCTATACTCACAACCAAATTGTAATGGCTAATCTGCGCCGAAAAACGTGCAATTTGTACGCCAATCAATGCTATTCCATTACTCCTTTTTTGTTCATTATTCTGCTGTCCTTTGTCAATGATACTTTCAAGCCGATCCTCCTTTTTTTGGGTACTATTTTTGGCATCGTCTATGGCTTTCTTAAAGTCATGGAGGGCTTTTTTATACTCTTTAAGCATTTGCCAAGTAGGCGGGCATTGCTGCTTATCGCCTTTGGGTTTGCGGCGTTGGTGGTTGGAGGATTTTCCGTCCATTACTTATACCTTTTCACTTTCTCGGGAAAATTAAGACTTTATGCGACTACTTAGCACCCGTAAAATCACCCTTTTTTCATTAGAAGCTCGTAGGGTTCAATCTCTAGGGCATCCGCCAGCTTGGCAATAGTGGTAAGTGAAGGATTGGTTAGGCCGCGTTCGTACCTGTCGATCATAGCATGATCAATATCCGCAAGTGCGGCGAATTGCCGCAGGCTTAAGCCCATTGCCTTTCTGCGTCTTTTCAGGTTATGACCAAAGACGACAAGTATTTTATGGTCATTGCTACGCGCGATCCGGCAAGGTGCCGGAAAACCTTTAAAAAGTTGTAGTGTAAAATCACTACAGTAATGGATTTCTTATTATATTCGAACCCTAATAGGATAAGGTTTGGTTAAGGGACATTCTGAAAAGTAGCATTGATACATATTTTGCAGGCCCTCAAGGGGCGCGAACACAGTAAAAAAACCGCTTCATTCTTGGGGTGGTTTTTTCTTAATCGGTCAAGCATAATTTTATTATCTTTGTTTCATGGCAAAGAAAAAAGCAACGCTCCCCCGGGATACCAATCAGCGGGCAAAGAAGATAGTTGATATGCTAACGGAGGACTATAGCAATCCTCCTACTCCGTCAGAGGAGGTAAGGGCCGCTGCTGCTGCTTTGGGTCGCTTAGGGGGCCTTAAAGGGGGCAATGCTAGGGCAAAGAGCCTATCCGCTAAGAGAAGATCCGAAATAGCTAAAAAGGCTGCTAAAGCACGCTGGGGACGATAATAAAATCATTTGTATATACAAAAATATGTAACTTTGTGTACACAAAGAACCCCCCATGTAGCAACCATGAGGGGCCTTTTTCTTACTCGCGGGGCTCTACTACTAGTAGAGCGTGCCAGCCGCAACATCTACAATACTTAATTGGAACCCTTTGCTGAGGGAAAACGGGGAGAATAATCTCTCCGTTTTTTGTTTTGTAGAACAGGGCGTAAACCACTGTGGGCTGGCATCCGCATTTTTCATGCTCCATAACGGTGTAATTAAAGCCCCCTTAACGCTCGCATTACCAACCGTTAGTGAAACACTAGTAAGAGCCGCACAAAAGTATGCACCTTCAACCATCCTGCCAAATTATTTTTTTATCTAAAGTCATTGTTAATGTAATTACTTGTATATTTGTGAGAGTAAAATTTAATAAATATGGATAGTAACACCATACAACAAATTGTAAAAGAAGCTACTAACCGATTAAACATTCTTTTAGAGGAAGCCAAACAAGCTGAGATTGCCAAAGAAAAGAGGGATACGGAGATAATTAAAGCTCGCGCTGTTCTTGATCTTTTTGCCAACGAATCCAACGGTTCAACTAGCGAACATATCCCCCAAGTAGCTGCCATCCAAATACCTCCTCCACTACCGATATATGACCTTCCCACAATGAATTTAAGATCGTTTACATATGATCCTTCCAACACATGGGAAGATCGTGTTAAGGGATATTTTAAGTTCAAAAATAAGGTTCTCACTATTACCCAGATTGTTGATGAATTTAAAGAATATGAGCCAGACTATTCCTATGATAAATTGAAAGGCGCGGTTACCAATATCGTGGCAATGATGCATAAAAAGGGGCTTCTTAAAGTATATGATCCTGGGTTTAAGATGAGAGGGTTTTATTATGGGAACCCTTTATGGTTTGTAGGAGATGAACTAAAGGAGGAGCATAAGCCTGACCTAAAAGAGAAACTACTATGGTAAAAAAATGCCACCTGTTTGGAGCAGATGGCAATAATCTAACTATAACAATATTAGTCCCGTAGCTCAATTATAGAGCAACATCCCGCTAAGGTGTAGGTTGCCGGTGAGAATCTGGCCGGGACTACTTTTGTCTAGTAAAGGTAGTGCTTAATACGACAATAGCAACAGCTAGGGCATATATTTTAACAAAAGAAAATGAATAAAATGCTTGACCGTTCAAGCATAAGTACTATCTTTGTTACATGAATAAGCTATCCACCGCCAAAAGAGTTCAGATAATCAATTTGTTAGTTGAGGGCTCCAGCTTACGGGCTACCTCCCGGATTGCTGACGTATCAATTAATACGGTCACAAAGTTGTTGATTGACGCGGGGAAGGCTTGCGAAAAGTTTCATAATGAGACTGTTATGTTTGTTGAAACGCAGCGTATCCAATGCGATGAGATTTGGAGCTTTGTTTACAGCAAGCAAAAGAACGTCCCGAATGGGATGGAAGAAAACGCCGGGGATGTTTGGACGTGGACGGCATTGGAGGCGGATTCTAAGCTAATTATATCGTGGTTGGTGGGAAATAGGGATAGCGAAGCCGCACATGTTTTTATGTACGATCTGGCTACAAGGGTTAAAGGGAAGCCGGGCCAAATTACTACTGACGGGCTGCACGAATACCAATCGGCTGTATTGGATGCCTTCGGGAGCCAGATAGATTTTGCCCAACTTGTAAAGCAATACGCCAATTGCGGGGATGGACACAGCACAGAAAAGAAGTACAGCCCATCGGAATGTATCGGGACAAAGAAGAACATAGTCTTTGGTCAGCCAGCCCGGGAACATATCTCCACGTCTTACGTAGAGCGGGCCAATTTGACGATGCGGATGCACATGCGCAGATTCACAAGGCTAACGAATGCCTTCTCTAAAAAGGTCGAAAATCATTGTCATGCGATTGCCTTACATTTCGTTTACTACAACTTTGTAAAACAGCACAAGACCTTAAGAGTAACCCCGGCGATGGCCGCTGGCTTATCCAAAAGATTTATGACCATAGAAGATATCGTAAATTTGATCGACGGCATCCAACCGAAGCTTTCAAACTGAGACACTACCTTTGTTCCATGCAAAAGAAAACCGCCCGCAGCCCCCGCACAAAGCCCGCCCGCAAATCGCACGATAATTCTGCACGCATATCTCTTAATAAGACCCCCGGCGACCCGCTCTACCTCCAGATCGCCGCCGGTGTGGAGAAAATGATCGGCGACGAGATCCTCAAGATCGGTGACAAACTGCCCTCAGTCAGAATGTTCAGCGACGAATACGGCGTCAGCGTGGGCACGGCATTCCAGGCCTACTACCACCTCGAAGCCAAAGGCCTTATCGAAGCGCGACCGAAGTCCGGCTACTATGTTCGCTTCAATATGCGGCGAATGCCCGGCCTGCCGCACATCGCCGACCCCGAACCTATTGCCAGTGAGGTCAGCGTACAGGAGATGATCGCTACTGTCTACCGCAACATCAGCTCCGACGACATGGTGAATTTCTCCATTTCCGCCCCGCCGCTCAGCCTCCTGCCCGCCGCAAAACTGAAGAGGTCCATGCTCCACGCCATGCGCAATTCGCGACAGCAGGGCGTTCTGTATGAAGATATCCAGGGCAACCCCGAGCTCCGCCGCCAGCTGGCCCGGCACTCATTCAACTGGGGCGGCAAATTCACCGCGGCCGATGTCATCGTGACCGCCGGCTGTATGGAAGCGCTCGTCATGTGCCTGAAAGCAGTTACCCGCCCCGGCGATGCCGTCGCCATCGAAAACCCCACCTTCTTCGGTATCTTCCAGGTGATCGAAAGCCTCGGCCTGAAAGCCCTCGAGATCCCTACCGACCCCGTCGCCGGTATCGACCCGGCACAATTGGAAACGGCTATAAAAAAAAATCCCGTAAAAGCCTGTGTATTCGTACCCACCTTCAGCAACCCACTCGGGAGCTGCATGCCCGATAAAAAGAAGGAAGAATTGGTGAAGCTCATCACCCGTTGTCACATCCCGCTGATCGAAGATGATATCTATGGAGAAATGTTTTTTGGCGCCCATCGCCCGCGGACATGCAAATCTTTCGACAAGGAAGGCTGGGTGCTCTATTGTAATTCCCTTTCCAAGTCCCTCGCCCCCGGCTATCGCGTCGGCTGGACCATCCCCGGCCGCTTCACTAAACAAGTACTGCTCACAAAGCTCATGCATACCGTGACCGGCACCACTCTCACCCAGGAAGCCATGGCACATTTCCTCGGCATTGGCCGCTATGACTATCACCTGAAGAAACTGCGGAAGGCCCTGCATACACAAAGCCTGCGTTACCTTCAGGGGATCATGACGTGGTTTCCCCCCGGTACAAAGGTCTCCCGCCCCCAGGGTGGTTTCGTGCTCTGGATCGAACTGCCGCGCCAGCTGAATGCCTATCACCTTTATCAACAGGCATTCCGTCGTCAGGTTGCCGTCGCGCCTGGCCAGCTCTTCTCCGCCCGCGGCCAGTTCGGGAACTGCATCCGCCTCAGCTATGCCCGCCCCTGGGATGAAGAAGTGGAAGAAGCCATCAAAACCCTCGGGACCCTCGTCAAAGAAAACGTCCCCCGCTCATCGGCCTCCAGCCGCCGCTGATCGCCGCATCCCCCTGACTCCCCGTCGCCCGCCTCCGCTGATTCCCCGACTCCCCGCCCCCCGCTCACATCCCCTTGCCCCGCCCCGAAAAAATCCGTATATTTAGTACCTAGCTCTTTATTTCACACCTAAAACGATGCCATCATGAATCTCGTACAACGTGTAGAACATTGGGGCGACACCCACCACCCTCAATGGCTCGATGCGGTCAGGATACTCCTGGGTGTCTTTCTCTGTTACAAGGGAGTTGATTTCTTGATGAATATGAGCACCATGCTCGATCTCCTCAACAACCGGATGTCCTTTGGCTCCTTCACTTCCATGCTGATGAGCAACTACATCGCGTTCGCCCACATCCTCGGCGGCATCCTCCTCATCCTCGGCGTCCTTACCCGCTTTGCCTGCCTCATCCAGATCCCAATCCTGCTGGGCGCAATTATTTTCCTCCGCACCGACCTGTACAAACCCTTTTCGGCCATCGTCCTTCCGATCATCGTCCTGCTGCTCCTGATCCTTTTCCTCATTGTAGGGAATGGCAAATGGCAACTGCTGAAATTTCGCGAAGGAGACCGTGGCGACACCATCTAGGAAGGGTCATCGAAGGAAAGCAATAGCTCCTGGTCCTCCCGTTCCTTCATTTTTATTTTGCGCCGTACGCGGTATACGCCGATCCCGCACAGGATTGTCGGGATCAGAAAGAGATTTACGCCGATATAATATCCCACCATATAACCGGGTTCACTGCGGTCTCCTGCAGGGATTTTAGGATTAACCGAAGCAACAGCCAGATAAAAGCTCACTTGAATCATGGCACAAATAATGCCTAAGACCAAATAGATGACTTGCCGGACTTTCATATCAGGTGTTCAAATAGATCTTCTCGATCGTATCATGGAATTTCTCCGTCACGACCTTCCTGCGGAGACTTAGCTTGGGTGTCATCTCACCCGTCTCAACGGTCCATTCCTGCGGCAGCAACTCGAATCGCTTGATCTGTTCCGTATGACCGAAATATTTGTTATAGCTATCCACGATCTCCCGAAAGAACGTATGGACCTTCGGCTGCGCAATGATCTGCTCATTCGAGCCATCGGGAATACCCTGCTGCTTCCCCCATTCCCGGAGATGCACAAAATTCGGCACGATCAGCGCGCCTACGAACTTCCGCTCCGGCCCGACGATCATGATCTGCTCTATATAGGGCGATTCCTTCAATTTGCTTTCGATCGCCAGCGGCGCAACATATTTCCCGCCGCTCGTCTTGAATAATTCCTTTTTCCTGTCCGTGATCTTCAGGAACTTCCCTTCCATCACACCGATATCCCCCGTGTGGAACCACCCATCGACAATCGCTTCCGCTGTTAGATCGGGCCGCTTGTAATAACCAATCATCACATTCGGCCCCTTGCACAGGATCTCACCATCCTCCGCAAACCTGACCTCTATACCGGGAATCAACGGACCTACCGTCCCGAAAGCACGGTCTTCCACCTCCTTGCGATTGACGCTGATGACCGGGGAGGTCTCTGTCAAACCATATCCTTCCATGATCGGCACCTTCGCCGCGGTGAAAATCCTGATCAGCCTCACCTGACAGGCGGCGCCGCCGCTGACGATCGCTACGACATTATTGCCCAGCGCTTCCCGCCATTTGCTGAATATGAGCTTGTTGGCAAGCGACAATTGCAAATTGTACCAGGCGCCCATCGGCTTATTGATCTCATATCGGGCGGCAAGATCATGCGCCCAATAAAACAACTTCTTCTTCACCCCCTTGAGCTCGGCCCCCTTATGCATAATCCGATCATATACCTTCTCCAATAGCCGCGGCACCGTCACAAACATCTGGGGCTTTACCTCCTTTAGGTTTTCCCCGATCGTATCCATACTCTCCGCATAATAGATCGGACTGTTGTTGAAAAGGTATACGTAACTGAGCATCCGCTCATAGATGTGATTCAACGGCAAAAAACTCAACACCCGGCTTACCCCTCTCGGCAGACAAGGAATACAGCTTTTCACATTGCTTAGGATATTATGGTGCGAAAGCATCACCCCCTTTGGCACTCCCGTGGTGCCGGAAGTATAAATGATCGTAGCCAGATCCGTTTCCTTTATGGCCGACCGGATATCCGCCAATCGCTTCTCCTCCTCCGGCGTCGGCGCCGCCAGCAGCTCCTTCCAATGCCGCGCACCTACCACATGCTCGAATGTATAAATTTCACGTAAGGACGGCACCCGCCCTTTTATGCTCAATACTTTGTGGAATAGGTCCTCATCATTGACAAAAATGACCTTTACCTGCGCGTCATTCAGGATGAATTCCAATTCATTCACGGCGATAGTCGGATAGATGGGCGTCAGAATAGCCCCCGTCTGCTGCACAGCACCGTCGACCATCAGCCACTCCGGCCGGTTCTTTGAAACGATCGCCACTTTATCCATGCCCTCCTCCGTCCGGCTCTCCCCGGAGATACCCGACCGCAGCAATCCCGTACTCAATTGGTGAACAGTATTATTTACTTCCCGGGTAGAGTAGGTCTTCCATACGCCGTTTTCCTTTCCGGCCAGCATGTCGGGTATCGGCCCATTCTCGAGATGCATCGCCAGGCATTCGAACAATCGTGTGGGTTCGGTCATTGGTTTTTGCTTTTTGAGGCCCGGTTAAAATACAAAATTATTTCGGCTCCTGATAATATTGCCCCTCCGGCATCCTGAACAGCCGCCCCTTCTGGAAATCGATGAACCTCGTATATTCATCGCTGTGCGCCGTCGTCCAGGCCTGGAAGACCGTGAGATTCTGCGCCGCCCCGAATATCCACTGATTATACGCGTCGAACATCCCTTCCTTTAGCAACTGACGCTCGTAATCAAACAAATGAAAAGGATAATTGGTGGGATAGGTCTCGAACCAGTTAAGTATGAATTTTGTACGCAGGACCGTCAGCGACTCGGTCGTGATCCCCTGCGAAATAGTGAAGCTGAGCTTGCCCATAATATTCAGGTAGGCCACTACGAATGGGCTCTTCACATCCTGATTTTTCTGCATGTTCGGATCAGTAAACATTTTCTTATACCCTTCAAGCAGGAGATCCTTTATCTCCGCCGTCCGCTTGGTGTAACTCTCCAGGTTCAGAAAGATCTCGCCATACACTAGCCCCCATACCTTGTCTTGCGTAAAAAAATAATACCTTGCCGCATTATAATAATTGCCTGAATAACCCGGATCGATCTCAATTCCCTTCTCCCAGTATTTGATAGCGGAATAATCCTGCTTGGCCCACAACATCTCCCCATATTCACTCATCAACACCCCGCTTCGCGGAAACCGCCTGATGCCTGCCTTATACAGTTTATCGCATTCCTTGACCTCCCCGACCGCCTTGTAAAGCATAGCGAGGATCTGATAGCTGGTAACATCCGCATCGGGCCGGTCAACCAGCGCCTTCGCCACAACGATCCCTTTGTCAAACTCCTTTTCCAGGTAGTAATTAAAAGCAATGTCTTTGCTTAACTCGAGGTTCTGCGGATCTTTTTTCAACGCCTCATTCAGGACCACCAGCGCATTGCTATAGTCCCCCTGCCTGGTAAAAGCCCGGGCTGTCTCCTGCGGCGACTTCGTATCGGTCGCGGGGGTCTGCCCATGAGCCGCCGTCCCCGCCAGCAGGACCGCAATACAAAAAAGACAAATCCTTCCGTGCATGTGATAGCTTAATTGATTTCTAAATAAGATGCGTCAACAACCCGTCGCGTAGCTTCGGCTCGAACCATGTGCTCTTGGGCGGCATGACCTCACCGCTGTCCGCAATATCGAATAACTGCTGGATACTTACCGGGTAAAGACTGAAAGCAGCCTTCATCTCGCCGCTGTTCACCCGCCGCTCGAGCTCCGCAAGCCCGCGAATGCCGCCGACAAATTCGACCCGTTTGTCGGTACGCGGGTCTTTGATCGACAATAAGCGGTCAAGAACGTTCTTTTGCAATATGGTCACGTCCAGCACGCCAATCGGGTCGGAAGTATACGTACCCTCCTTGGCGACGAGTTTATACCAGCCGCCGTCGACGAACATCCCGAACTCGTGCAGTCCGCCCGGCGCAAAAGCCCTGTCCACCCTGCCGACAAAGAAGTCCCGCTGCAATCCATTCAGGAGCTCCTCCACGCTGTGCCCGTTCAGATCGTGTACCAACCGGTTGTAATCAAGGATATGCAATTGCGAAGAAGGGAAAAGGGTCGTCAGGAAATATTCCGAAGCGACCGAAGCGCCCACACCCAACGCTTTTCTCACTTTCGCTGCCGAGGCCGCCCGGTGATGCCCATCGGCGATATACGTAAAAGGGACCTCCCGCGCAAACAACCCACTGATGGTTGCGATCGTTTTTTCATCGTCAACCTTCCAGATCGTATGGCCGATACCGTCTGCCGCAACAAAATCATACAACGGCTTATGCACTTCCTTCCAAACCTCGATCAACCCGTCAATGGCCGCAACCCCTTTATAAGCCAAAAACACATTCCCCGTCTGCGCCCGGATCGCCTTCATATGGTTTATCCGGTCATTCTCTTTCTCGGGCCGGGTCAGCTCATGCTTCCGGATGATCCCCCTGTCATAGTCATCCACCGAACTACACGCCACCAGCCCGGTCTGGCTTTTCCCATTCATTACCAGTTGATAAATATAATAACACGGTTTGTCCTCTTCGATCAATACCCCCTTTTCAATAAAAGATTGCAGATTCTCTTTGGCCTTCTCATAGACGTCGTTGGAATGCACATCTATATTCAGCGGCAGATCGATCTCGGATTTTGTAACATGAAGGAATGAATACGGATTGTCCGCAGCCTCCTCCCGGGCTTCCCGGCTGTCCAGGACATCATATGGCCGGGACGCAACCTGGCTGGCTAATTCAGGAATGGGCCGTAAGGCCTGAAAAGGAACTATCGTAGACATGTTAGGTTATGCTTTTGTATGTGCAAAATCATTCATTAGCTCCGTCAGCACTTCCACACTCCCGAGCGGCATGGCATTGTATAAGGATATCCGAAACCCGCCGACGCTTCGATGACCCTTGATCCCTACCATGCCATTGGCTTTACACGTGGCCAGGAACTCTTTTTCCAGTTCCGGATCATCCATTACGAATACGACATTCATTTTGCTGCGGTCCTCTTTCGCCACGGTGGGCCGGAAAATAGGGAGACTGTCGAGCGTATTATATAAAAGCGCAGCCTTCCGGTCGTTTATCTTCTCGATAGCCGGAATTCCGCCCTGCTGCTTCAGCCACCGAAGGGTTAGCATACATACGTAGATGGCAAAGACCGGCGGCGTATTCAGCAGCGAACCGGCCGCAATATGCTCCCGGTAATCCAGCATCACCGGTAAGGGCCGGCTGACCTTTCCAAGGATATCTTTTCGAACGACCACCAGGTTTACCCCCGCCGCCCCGATATTCTTCTGGGCTCCCGCATATATAAGACCGAAGCGATTGAAGTCCATGACCCGGCTGAGGATATCGCTGCTCATATCCGCGACCAGCAGCGCGTCAGACTCGGGGATAGAATGCATCTGGGTACCCTCGATCGTATTATTGGTCGTATAGTGGAAATAGGTTGCTCCGGCAGGTATCGCATACCCCTTGGGGATATAAGTGTAGTTCCTGTCTTTAGAGCTCGCCACTACTTCCACATTCCCGAATAACTTAGCCTCCTTTATGGCCTTCTTTCCCCACACCCCACAGTCCAGGTATGCAGCAGTAGCGCCTTCATTCAGCAGATTCATCGGCACCTGGAAAAATTGGGTGGACGCACCCCCATGCAGGAACAGGATCTCATGCTCCCCATCGAGCCGCATTAACTCCCGGACCGTCGCAACCGCCTCATCCACCACTTCCTGGAAAAGCGAAGTCCGGTGCCCGATCTCAAGAATGGATAACCCCGTACCATTAAAATCAAGAATGGCGCGACTTGCTTCCTCGAACACTTCCCTGGGCAGGATACTCGGACCGGCATTGAAATTATAGACCACTGGTTAAGTAGATTGAATGAGCGACAAATATACTTAATCCTGTTCATCGATCTCCGTCACACCCCCTGAGATCGCGAATTTCATCGCATCCGTCGAACTGATATCCGTCAAAACCCTAACCCGGTCCCGTTTTACAAAATACAGGTGCCCCGCAAATGCATAGGACTGAGGAACGTATACTGCGACATATTCCTGCAGATCGAACTCCTGCAATTCCTCCTGCGTAATGAACCCCACCTGCCATACATCATCGGCCACGACACTTACCAGCACCGCTTTATTGAATTTTCGCTTATTCCCCGCAAACGCCTCGACGAAATCCTTGATCGTAGAGTAAATGAGCTTGATCCCCGGGGTCCGTTCCAGCATATGGTCCGCTATCTCGACCAGCCGGGTTACGATAAAAGAGGAGGAAATATAACCCACAAATAACGCAATGCCGATGAAAACGACAAACCCGATACCGGGTATCCGCTGCGGCAGCCCGAACCGATCGATGTGCACCAGCCCGGGGAAAAGATTATGAAGCGTATTCGGAAGGATATCGTCGATCCAGTTAAAGACCGCGACGACGGTCCAAAGCGTCAGGGAAATTGGCGCCAGGATGATCACCCCCTGCAAAAATAATCGGAGCAGCTTGCCGGGGGCTTTGCGGATAGTGGACATGTGTGGCCATTTAGTCGCCAAAATTACCACTCCTCACCAAATACCATCAAATTATAAAAAAAACGATGGAAACTTTGGAAGCGAAAATAGTTTCCGTAGTTTTGCCATCCATCAAACCCAAAAGAAAGGAGTTTCAGAAGTAAATGGACGTTAAAGACCGCATATTGATGAAAGCAGCCGATCTGTTCTGTCGCTACGGCATCAGGACGATCACCATGGACGAAATAGCCTCACAGCTTGGCATTTCCAAAAAAACCATCTATCAGTTCTTTACCGATAAGGACGATATGGTCTCTGCCGTGATCGAACAGGAAATACAGCGTAACGAAATGGAATGTGGTTTTTTCCGCGAAGCGGCCGCCGATGCCGTGCATCAGATCTTCCTGGCGCTGGAATCCCTGGAAGAAATGCTGAAATACACCAACCCCCTCATGCTCTACGATCTCGAGAAACACCACCCTGCTTCCTTCCTGAAGCTCAGGGAATATAAATATCGCTTCCTCTATCAGATCATCGTTGAAAACCTGCAATGGGGCATGAGCACCAGCTTGTACCGCCCCGATCTCGATACGGATATCGTGGCCAAAGCCCGGATCGAAGCAGCCTTCCTCGTGTTCAACCCGGATGTATTTCCACACAGCCGGTACCGCATATCCGAAGTCAACTTCGAACTGGCCATGCTCTTCCTCCACGGAGTAACCACAGAAAAGGGAAAACAGCTGATCGAAACGTACACCGCTGAACGAAATCAAAAACTATCTCATGAACAAAAAGCTTAGAAAAAGGCCCAGCCGCCAAATCCCACTGGCTGCAGCCCTGCTACTGCTAACCTACATTCTCCATGCTCAGCAGCCGGCCGGAACATCGCCGGCAGGAAGCGCGCAGCCGGCCGTGCACGAATTCTCACTCGGCCAGGCGATAGACTACGCCGCAAAAAACAGCGCAAAGGTCAAGAACGCCCTGCTGGACTACCAGATCCAGGAGCAGAGTAATCGCGCCACGACCTCCCAGGCATTGCCACAGGTCAGCGGCAACGCGGGGTTCACGGATTACCTCCAGATCCCGATTTCCGTGGCGCCCGGCAAATACTTTGGCTATCCCAACGTGAAGCTGGTGGGCATCCCCTTTGCTACCAAGTATTCGGCCAATTACGGCGTAACCCTCAAACAAGTCCTGTTTGACGGCCAGGTATTCGTAGGCCTGAAGGCCCGGCAGACTGCTCTTGACTACTATAAAGCAAACCAGGAACTGACCGAACAACAGCTGCGCCAAAACATCACCAAAGTGTACTATCAACTTCTCCTCAGCAAGGTACAGGTGGAACTGATCGACGCAAACATCGCCCGTGCTCAGGAATTGCTCCATAACTCCAGCGAAATGTTCAAGAACGGTTTTGCCGAACGGCTCGATGTAGACAAGGCAACGGTACAACTGACCAACCTGCAATCCAATAGGGTCCAGGTGCTCTACAATATCGACGATGGCTACCTAGGATTAAAGGTGCTGATGGGGATGCCTGTCCGCGATTCGCTTGTGCTGACGGATTCGCTAACTTATGAAATGGTAAGACAAGGCTCACTGTCGGATGCCTATAAATACAGCGACCGAAGAGACTTCCAGGCGTTAGAATTTAACCGAAAGCTGAATGAGTTCGACATCCAACGATATAAACGCCAATATCTCCCCACTGCGTCATTGACGGCTAACTACGCGCAGACAGGCTATGGTCTCGATTTCAGCGATATCACCGGCGGAAAATTCTGGTTCCCCTCTTCTTATGTAGGGTTGAATATAAGTGTTCCGATCTTCGACGGCTTTTATAAGGATGCCAATGTCCGGCAGGCCCGCCTGAAACTGCAGCAGACGAACAACAATCTCGAGGCGATGCAAATATCCATCGACAACGACGTGAAGAACGCCCAGCTCAAATTCGGCGCCGCCCTTGCCGATCTGGACTTTCAGAAAAAGAATATGGACCTGGCCACAGGAGTATACGAGCAGACCCGGAAGAAATTTGACCAGGGCCTTGGCTCCAATACAGAGATTACTTCCGCGCAAACGGATATGATCCAGGCCCAGAACAATTATTTCAATGCCCTGTACAATGCCATCTCCGCCAAAGTAGATTATCAATTTGCGATCGGGAAACTATAACTATAAAAAAGATAAGACATGTATAAGATACTAACTGTTGTCATCGGCGCTTCCTTACTGCTCGCATCCTGCGGCAGCAGCACTATTCAGAAGCCGGGTGAAGATCTGCAAGCGAAAAAGGCCCGTCTCGACAGCCTCAAGACCGCGCAGAGTAAGCTCGAGAAAGATATATCCACCTTACAGGCAGAGATCGACAAGCTCGACACTGTCAACGCCATCAAAGAAAAGGCCAAGCTGGTCGCCCTGACCTCCCTGACCCCGACCTCTTTTACGCATTTTATCGATCTCCAGGGTAACGTAGATGCCGTCAATACCTCCTGGATCTCTCCCCGCGGTACCGGCGGCGTGGTAACCCAACTGTACATCAAACAGGGCGATCATGTCCGTCAGGGTCAGCTTCTGCTCAAACTCGACGACGCCATCCAGCGTCAGCAGCTGGCCAGCGACCAAACGCAACTCGACTATGCAAAAGATCTCTACCAGCGTCGCAAAAACCTCTGGGACGAGAAGATCGGCACCGAGGTGGACCTCGTCAACGCAAAGAACCAGGTGGACCAGGCCGAAGCCAGGCTGAAGATTGACCAGCAACAACTCGATTTCACCAGTGTTTACGCAGATATCCCTGGTACCGTCAATATCCTCAATATTAAGGTAGGCGAGGCCTTCGGTCAGGGAAGCCAGTCTCTTCAGATCGTCAATACCGACAATCTCAAGGTCGTCGTCCTCGTCCCCGAGATCTACCAGGAACGGGTCCGGGTAGGTACGCCGGTCAGGATCGCCTTCCCCGGCCTGAATAACAAAGAGGTCACAGGCACCATTGCCGTCTCTGCGAAAGTCATCAACGCCGATAACCGCGCCTTCCAGGTGGAGATCCATATCCCCAACAGTAGCGATATTCGCGCCAACCAGGTCGCGATCGCAAAGCTCCAGGACTACAGCGCTTCCAACGTGATCACTATCCCGATCAATACGCTCCAAACCGATGAGACGGGTAAATATGTACTGGTAGGCGTCAGGCAAAATGACAGATTCGTTGCCCATAAGAAGCCGATCACGATAGGCCAGACCTATAGCGATAAGGTCCAGGTCACCAGCGGTCTTCAACCCGGCGACCAGTTGATTACGGACGGCTATCAGGGGCTGTACGAAGGACAGTTGATCACGACTAAATAGAATGAAAAGGCAACCCGGCCATTCCTCCATTCAATCGAAAACACAGTTATGAGCGCGTTAGAAAACCTTACAGGCAAATTCAAACAGTTCCGGCCTACCACCTGGAGCGTTACCAATAAGACCGCTATCTACCTGCTGATGCTGGTCGTCAGCGGCATCGGGATCTTCCAATTCCTCACGCTCCCAAAAGAGCAGTTTCCGGATATCGTGATCCCTACCATCTATGTCTCCACCATCTATACGGGCAATTCACCCAAAGACATGGAGAACCTGGTGACCCGCCCGATAGAAAAACAGATCAAGGCCATCACCGGCGCCAAGATCAATAAGTTCACAAGCACCTCGCAACAAGACTACTCCGCCATCGTGGTCGAATTCGAAACGGACGTGCAGACCGACGTGGCGCTGCAAAAAGTCAAAGACGCCGTCGATAAAGCGAAACAGGACTTGCCAACGGACCTTACCCAGCAACCAACGGCACTCGAGGTCAGCTTCTCCGACTTCCCCATCATGTATGTCAATATCAGCGGTAACTATGACGCGCAAAAACTGAAGAAGTACGCCGATGACATGAAGGACCGGCTCGAAGACCTGCCCCAGCTCAATCGCGTGGACATCGTCGGTGCGGCCGAACGCGAATTTCAGATCGATGTCGACAATTATAAAATGCGCGCCTCCAATATAACCTTCAACGATATCGATCAGGCCGTGAAAGGCGAGAACCTCGACATCTCCGGTGGTTTGCTCGACGTCGGCAACATGAAGCGCAACCTTCAACTGAAAGGGCAGTTTCACACCAAGGAGGATATCTCTTCGATCGTCGTCCGTAGCCCCCAGGGCGGTTATCCCGTCTATCTCAAGGACATCGCGACCATCAAGGATACCATCAGGGACAGGGAGAGCTACGCGCGGCTCGATGGGAAGAATGTAGTAACGCTCAATATCATCAAACGCGCGGGGGAGAACCTCATCGAGACCTCTGACACCGTTAACGGCGTCGTCAAGGAAATGCTCAAAAGCCTCCCGCCCGACCTGAAAGTCGTTGTCACCGGCGACCAGAGCACGCTGACACGTCATTCCTTCAATGACCTCGTCAATTCCATCGTTATCGGCTTTGTGCTTGTGCTCATCATCCTCATGTTCTTCATGGGCGTGGTCAACGCGTTCTTTGTGGCATTGTCAGTACCGTTGAGTATGTTTGTTGCCTTTTGCTTCCTCCCCGCGGCTGAATTCATGATCGGCGGGGCGGTCACGCTCAACTTTATCGTGCTCTTCGCCCTCTTGTTCGGTCTGGGGATCATCGTCGACGACGCTATTGTGGTCATTGAAAACACGCATCGCATCTTTACGCAGGCAAAGGGAAGGCTCAGCGCGACGACCTCCGCGCAAATGGCGGCCGGTGAAGTCTTTGTACCCGTGCTAGCCGGTACCCTGACAACCCTGGCGCCCTTTTTCCCGCTGCTGTTCTGGCCGGGGCTAATCGGGAAATTCATGGTCTACCTGCCGGCCATGCTGATCTTTACTCTCACCGCATCACTTATTGTAGCTTTTATCATGAACCCTGTATTTGCGGTGGACTTCATGAATCATCCGGAGGATGGAACCCCGTCAAGCCGCGCCGCCATCTTCAAAAAACCCGGCCTCTGGATCGCCGTTGGATTCGGCATCCTACTTGACCTTACCCATCAGAAATTTCTTGGGAACCTGCTTCTCTTCATCGTGATCCTCGTCATTCTTAACAAATTCGTCTTCGACAGGTTGATCCATAGTTTCCAGAACAGGATCCTTCCATGGATCATGGCCCGCTATGAGACCTTGCTCCGTTGGGCCCTTAAGGGATGGCGGCCGGCCTGGTTGCTGGTAAGCACCTTTTTGCTGCTGATCTTCTCTTTTATATTAATTGCCTTCCACAACGGAGGCGTCGTATTCTTCCCTAGCGGCGACCCGAACCAGGTATACGTATATCTCAAACTACCCGTGGGTACCAATGTTGAATATACCGATTCCGTTACTCATTCGCTCGAGAAAAAGGTTTACAATGTATTGGGTATGGGTGATGACGGTTCGAAACCCAATCCTGTCGTGGAAAGTGTGATCTCGAATGTAGCCGTCGGCGCCGGCGACCCGCAGAGCGGCGACCAAAGTACTCATCCCGAGCTGGGCCGTATCCAGGTATCATTTGTAGAATTTGCCAAAAGGAATGGCATATCCACCTCCAGATACCTCGATTCCATTCGACACGTCATGACTGGCATCCCGGGTGCAGAGATCGCCGTCAATCAGGAACAGGGTGGCCCGCCTACTGATCCGCCGGTCAATATCGAGATTGCCAGCGACAATTTTGACGATTTGATCAAGACCGCCGTGTCGCTGAAAAACTACCTCGATTCCATCCAAACCCCCGGCGTCGAAGAGCTCAAGATGGATATCGACCTCACCAATCCTGAGATCACGCTGACCGTCGACCGTCAGCGGGCAATGATCGAAGGGATCAACTCCTCCCAGATCGGACAGGAGCTGCGTACGGCATTATTCGGCCTCGAATCCTCCAAGATCAAAGAAGGGAAAGACGAATACAAGATCTATATCCGCAACCTCGAATCCCAACGCAAAAGCCTGACGGACCTGGTTAACATGAATATCACCTATCGGGATATCGCGGCCGGCGGCGCCATTCGCAACGTGCCGATCAGTTCTCTTGTCCATATTGACTATACCAGTACACTCGGCAGCGTCAAGCGGAAGAACCAGAAACGGACGATCACGTTGAAATCAAATGTACTGACGACCCAAGGATACACCCCGCCGGGTGTCAACGTGGAACTCGCCAAATCGATTGCCAATTTCACCAAAAAATCCGACGACGTCACCATTACACAGACCGGTGAAGGTCAGCAGCAGGCCGAAACCCAGGCATTCCTGGGCAAGGCGCTGGTCATCGCATTGGCGATCATCCTTGTCGTGCTGGTGGTGCAGTTTGGTTCAGTGGCCAAATCCGTTATTATCCTGAACGAAATCCTATTCAGTATCATTGGGGTCCTCCTTGGCTTTTCCCTGACAGGCCTGCAAATCTCCGGCATTATGACCGGTCTCGGGATCGTTGGCCTCGCCGGAATTGTCGTCAAGAATGGTATCCTCGTTATCGAATTCACCGACGAACTGCGCGCCCGCGGCATGAAGACACGCGAAGCGGCGATAGAGGCGGGCAAGACCCGTATCATACCCGTCCTTTTGACCGCAATGGCGGCCATCCTTGCGCTTATACCACTTGCCGTGGGATTCAACATCAACTTTGTCACCCTCTTTACCGACCTCGACCCACATATTTATTTTGGCGGGGACAATGCAGTCTTCTGGAAGCCGCTGTCCTGGACGATCATCTTTGGTCTGGCCTTTGCTTTCTTTATGACCCTGTTTATGGTGCCGAGTATGTATTTGATGGCTGAGAGGCTCAGGAGGCCGATGCGCCGCCATTGGGGGGGGAAATGGGTTTCCTTCCTCGGCATCCCGCCGTTCACGATCATCTTCCTGGTGTTGATGTTTATCAGCCTTATCCGTCACGGCAGTGAAGTCGCAGTCCGCCGGAGAAGAGCCAGGCTGGCCAACCGCCCTGTCGACGAGACCTGGATCAGAAGCTGGTTTTGATGGACGGCTATCAGGCCGATGAACAATTGAGTAATTTGAAAAAAATTGAGCGCCATGCGCAACAACCACGAAATCGACTATAAAATATACGGCGAAGAACTCCAATTCGTCGAAGTGGAGCTCGACCCGGGCGAAACCGTGATTGGCGAACCCGGCGGCTTTATGATGATGGACGACGGCATCCAGATGGAAACCCTCCTTGGCGACGGCTCTGCCACTTCCCAACAGGGTGGCCTCCTCGGCCGGCTAATGAATGCCGGCAAACGCGTACTCGTCGGCGAGAACCTCTTCATGACGGCATTCACCAATATCGGCGCGGGCAAGCGACGCGTGAGCTTCGCCGCACCCTATACCGGCAAGATCATTCCCCTCGACCTCCAGGCGCTTGGCGGCACGATCATCGCCCAAAAAGACGCCTTTCTCTGCGCCGCCAAAGGTGTCAGCATCGGCATCTTCTTTCAACGCCGTCTCGGGACCGGCATTTTCGGCGGCGAAGGATTTATCATGGAAAAACTCGACGGCGACGGCATGGCCTTCGTTCACGCCGGCGGCTATATCGTCGAAAAGGAACTGCAGCCCGGCGAGATCCTCAAGTTAGACACTGGCTGCGTGGTCGCCTTCCAGCCCACCGTCGACTTCGATATCGAATTCATCCGCGGCATCCGAAACTGGATGTTCGGTGGCGAAGGATTGTTCTTCGCCGTCTTGCGCGGCCCGGGTAAAGTCTGGTTGCAATCCCTGCCCATAAGCCGCCTTGCCAGTCGTATCATCCAATACAGCCCTCAGTTCGGCAGCCGCCGCGAAGAAGGCAGCATCCTTGGGGGGCTTGGCAATCTTTTGGACGGCGATGGACTATAGCCATCCATTTCAACATACCCGCATAAAAAAGCCCGCATCATGCGGGCTTAATAAACATTAGTTAAAATTTTCTAACCGCGGTTGCTCGAGAACCTGCTTAACAACCGCAGGATCTCCAGATACAGCCAGACCAGCGTTACGAGCAAGCCAAACGCGCCATACCATTCCATATACTTCGGCGCACCCATCTTCTCACCCGTCTCGATCTGGTCAAAATTCAGTACCAGGCTCAGCGCGGCGATCACCACCACAAACAAATTCACAACGATGCCGATTACACTGTTATCCCCAAATTGCATAAACGGGATATTGACGCCGAAGAAGCCCAGGATGATATCCACAAAATAAAAAATCGCAATCCCGACCATGGAAGATAGGATGATTGCCCTGAATTTATTGGTGGCCCTTATAACCCGGAAATTATACAACAGGAAAACCGCAAAGGCTACCCCGAAGGTCAGCAACACGGCCTCCATAATGATATTCGGATATTTTGCCTTGAACTGGTCGTTGATGATCGCCGACAATCCCCCCAATAAAAAACCCTCCAGCACCGCATAGGCCGGTGACAAGTATTTGGCGAGCCTCGGGACAAAGATCGTAGCAAATGCACAGACCATTCCCCCAATCATCCCGACCCAGAAAAACGTCATCATTGTCGGGACCTTGAAAGAATAGTAAAGCTTCCATGTATAAGCAGCGCCGGCCATGACCAGCAACATCAGAAAACCGAATTTCTGCATCGTACCCCTCACGGTCATCACCCCATTATCGGTCTCAGCCAGCGACTTGTTGAATATTTTCTCCGAAAGGGTGGGATTACTGGAATTGAAAAGTGCCATAGTATTCGAGATTTAAGCGATTCAAATTTACTAAAGAATAACATTCCTGTACCTCCGGAGTTCGCCGTCGACCACTCATTTAACAAATCCCCGCTATCTTCTCCTCCCCCTATCCTGAGGCGGCGCCTGCGCCGGTCCCCCCTTACCCCGACCACCAGCATCCCGGCCACCGCCGTCCCGTCCGCCGCCACCATCCCGACCTCCACCAGCATCCCGGCCACCGCCGCCGCCATCCCGACCACCGCCGCCGCCTGGCTTACCGGCTTCATTTTTCACCGGCCCCGCGGCCCCCCCACCTTTACCCTGATTTCCACCCCTCCCAGGCTCATTTCCCCGACCAGCATCGCGGCCGCCGCCACCATCGCGGCCACCGCCACCATCGCGGCCACCGCCACCGTCGCGGCCACCGCCACCATCCCGACCACCGCCGCCACCGTCCCCCTGACCTCCATCCCGGTGCGCCCCATGCTTATGATGCCCATGCTTCTTTTTCCGATCCGCCTTCTCCAGTGTTTTCAGGCTGATCTGCCCGACCAGATCCACAAAACCTGTCTCCTCCGCCTCTTTCGGCTTGCCCGTATTCACCTCCACCGGATCGAGACTATCGGGGATATTATTCTGCATATTCAGCTGCCGGATCTTCCGCACCCGCTCGATCGTCAACGGATATTGCTTGTTGCTGTCCGGAAGGACATACCACATAAGATTTTTGAAGATATCCTTTTTTATCAGGTTGGCAGTTCCCTTCGCTACCTGCAGGGTTTCTGCATTTTCCGGGAAATTCTGCAACGCATCCAGGTACGTGTCCAACTCATAGTTCAGACAGCATTTCAACCGGCCACACTGCCCGCTGAGCTTGCTCTGATTGATCGACAGATTTTGATACCTGGCAGCTGTCGTATTCACAGACTTGAAATCGCTCAACCAGGTGGAACAGCATAGCTCCCGGCCACAGCTCCCAATTCCCCCCACCTTTGCGGCCTCCTGCCGGGCGCCGATCTGGCGCATCTCTACCTTTAGCCGGAACTCGCCGGCATATAATTTGATCAGCTCCCGGAAATCAACCCGGTCATCGGCGATATAAAAAAAAGTGGCCTTTCTCCCATCCGCCTGGATCTCTACCTCACTCATCTTCATATCCAGCTTTAACTGCCGGGCAATTGCCCTTGACCGGATCAACGCATCCCGCTCCCGCGCTTTGTTCTGCTGCATGATCTCCAGGTCTTTATCCGTGGCCCGGCGCAAGATCTTCCGCGTATCCGGATTTTTTTCCTCAATCCCCCGCTTCTTCAACTGCAACCTGACGATCTCACCCGTCAGCGTTACCTGCCCCACATCAAAACCGCTTACCCCCTCCACCGTAATCATATCACCTTTATCAAATACCTGTGGCGTCGCATTCCGGTAATAGTCTTTCCGGCTCCCCTGATTGAAGCTTACTTCGACGATCCTGCACCCGCTTTCCGGGTCGCTAAACGGCAAATTTGCGAGCCAGTCATATACATTCAGCCTGTTACACCCACCCGTACTGCACCCACCATTGCTCTTGCAACCCGACGGCTTCCCTCCCTTGGATGTACCGCAATTACTGCATCCCATATCTTAAATTAGATTAGGCATTAATAAATTAAAGTCTGACTTGTCGGTCACACCGGGCTTCGCCCGTCAACGAAATAAATAAAAAGAAGGGAAGACGCACCATCATCCACACCCGGCTATCGGGTTACAAGCAAGATCCGTTTTGGCGAAATATATTTGGATGCAAGATAACGTCATACGAACCGCCAGGGCCTTCCCGCCTTCCCTACCCACTTACCGGCCCGGTCGGATACACTTCTTTTCACTGGCTTTTAAGGGCCATGGCCAAATATACACACAAAACCATCATTTATACCACCGAAACCCGCTTTTTTCCAACCAGTCCCAGCAGAGAGACGAGCACCCAGCAGCCCTCCAGCACCACAAAAGGCCAGTACCGGATCAATACCGAAGCATAACACGACAGCCCGGCGCCAATGATATTCAGGAAGATATACACTCTGCCCCGCCCGATGAATCCAAAGAGATTCATAAAGAAGGCTGCCAGCAGCAGCGTCACCCCGATCGTTCCAACTATGCTCGAATAGGTCATAACCACTTTAATAGCCACTTCACCCACGGGCTCCCCGTTCCCTCCACCCACAGGTCCCCTCCACGCTTCATCCCCAATTCCCTTGCCCCTTCCAAAATCCGCTCAGCCCCCTGCACATAAGGCGCACCCGCCGCCTCCGCCAACTCCCATCCTTCATGCTCAACCATCCCCCGGATGATTTCCTCCGTCACCTCCGGATGAAACTGTATCCCCAAAACCGTATCCCCCAAGCTAAAAGCCTGATTGACACAAACATCAGTAGATGCCAGCAACACCGCCCCCTCCGGCAGATCGAATGTCTCCCCATGCCAGTGAAAGACAACGCTCTCGCCGCCCTCCTGCCACCCGTCCGCCTCTCCGCAAAAACCATCCCCCACCTGACTCACCGGCCACCAACCAATTTCCTTTTGCCCCGCGCGGTACACCCTCCCACCGCAAACCGCCGCGATCAGCTGCGCCCCCAAACAAATCCCCAATACTTTCTTCCCCTCCCTGATCGCCGCACCGATCAATTCCTTCTCACCCCGCAACCAGGGATACTCCGCCTCATCATGGATACTCATCGGCCCGCCCATGACGACCAGCACATCGAAATCCGCCGTCGCCGGGAGCGACTCCCCATTATAGAGCGCCGTAGTCCGCATCTCATCCCCCCTCCGCCGGATCTCATCTGCCAGCAAGCCCGGCGTTTCGAAAGCGATATGTTGGAGAGCATGATATCGCATACACTTAGCTTATCTTAACCACCTTCTTCTCTGCGAGAATGTGATAGAGTTTGATCGTCAACGCATGGAAAAGCATCTTCGCATGTGCATTCCGCTCGATATAATAAGCCGCATTGTCAAGCTCCTCAATGATCGCCCGCTGCTGACCGATATCCGCAATCTTGTTCAACCGCATCGCAATATCCCGCTCCCCATCAGGTATCGGCAACTGCGACGCATCCATATAACGCATCCTGACGGCCTGCTCCAGTAAATGGTTGAAATACCGCAGGAACTGCTTCTGCCGCTCCCGCCCCGATTTGCTGATCTCGTCGATCCACTTCACCTGGGCAACCGGCCCGCTCTTCAGCACCGCATTGAGCCACTCCCTCAATACCCCCTGCCAGTCATCATCGGCATGACGTATCAACTGCAACGCTTCATGATAGTTGCCCTCGCATAGCACGGCGATCTGCCGCGCCTGCTCCGCCCCAAGCCCCGATCTTTCAACCAGCGCCCTGGCGATCTCTTCTGTCTCCGGTAAAGGAATTTTTACTAATTGAGTCCTGGAAAGAATGGTCGGGAGGATCAGCGATTCATTCTCCGCCACGAGCAGGAACAACGTATCCGCAGGCGGCTCCTCAATCAGTTTCAATAACTTGTTCCCTTCATTTCCCAGATATTCAGGCATCCAGAGAATGAGGATCTTATATCCGCTTTCAAAACTTTTCAAACTGAGCTTGTGGATGATCTCGCTGCATTCCTGCGCGGTTATGTTCCCCTGCTTGTTCTCCGCGCCAATGAATTGCAACCAGTCATAGGCATTCCCGTACGGATACTGCCCTACAAACTCCCTCCATTCCGAACCATAATCTGAGCTCACGGGCTTATCGCCCGCTTTCTTCGGGATCACCGGGTAAGAATAATGGATGTCCGGATGCACCAACGCCGCTGCCTTTACACAAGCCGCACACACTCCGCAGGCATCGGCGGAATTTTCATCCTTGCGTTCGCAAACAACATACTGCGCAAAGGCCAGCGCCATCGGCAAAGCGCCGCTACCCTCATGTCCCAGGAAAAGCAGCGCATGACTCAACCGGTTCTGCCGGACCATCTCGGTCAGATTACCCTTTACCTGATCCTGACCAATAACCTTTGCAAATTGCATGGCCGCAAATATAGCGCTAATGTCGGAGCTATCGGCCGCTCACCCGCGCCGCCGCCTGGCTGCAAAAAAACCCCGGCGCCTGGCCGCAAAAAACCCCGCCGCCCGGCTGCAAAAAAAAAGGCCGGCTCAAAAATGGCCGGCCCGCTAAAAAGTTGGAGAAACAATTAATTCAGGTATTTCGTGATCTGCTCATCCGTCGGCTTCACCTTACTGGGGAACACCGCGATCAGTTTGCCATTTTCATCCACCAGGAATTTGGTGAAATTCCACTTGATAACCGGATCGGCAACGCCCAGCTTGTGCGCCTCATCAGTCAGGTATTTGAATAAGGGATTGATATTGTCTCCGATAACATCCGATTTTTCAGCCATAGGGAAGGTCACTCCATAATTCTTGGTACAAAATTCGGTGATCTCCTGGCTTGTACCCGGTTCCTGTTGGCCGAAATTGTTGGCAGGAAAGCCGATTACCGCCAGCTTGTCCTTGTATTTTGTATACAATGCTTCCAGATCCGCATATTGAGGTGTATACCCGCATTTGCTGGCAGTATTGACGATAAGGATCTTCTTACCCTTGTAACTGGAAAGATCGATTGCCTTTCCATCCAGCCCCGACACTTTGAAATCATAAACACTGGTTGGGCCCGTCGCGGCCAATAGGATCAAAGAGACAAGAAGCGCGCGTACCATAAAATTTGATTTTGGTTGAAAGTTACTTGAATTGTCAAGATTTACTACACAGTGACAACGCTAATGTTTAAGGGAGTGACACTTTTGAATGATAGATGGTCAAAAAAGATGTTAAATGGTCCCGTCCGCCACACCCCGGCCTCCGCCGTCCCGGCCATCGGCCACACCCCGGCCCCCCGCACCAGCCATCACCGCTGATAACACCCCAGGTCCGGACCCACCGCCGGCCTCACCTTCCCGTCCAGATCCACCATCACCCCCGCCGCCGCCCCGACCCCTACCGCG
This sequence comes from Puia sp., assembly GCA_035948015.1. Classification (GTDB taxonomy): domain Bacteria; phylum Bacteroidota; class Bacteroidia; order Chitinophagales; family Chitinophagaceae; genus Puia. The sequence continues at coordinate 3,337 of DASZJO010000115.1, read as the reverse complement.
GGGGAATTAGCCTGCAAATGAAAATCATAATAATTGACCGCCGTATTGACGCTGTCGAACAACGGATCCTTATTTAGGATCATATTCGCCGTAGTCACCCCTGACGGTGCATCCTGCACCTTCCACAAACAATTGCTGAACCCAACCACGAATGAATTGTTGGTCTGCTGCGAAACGACCACCTCATCCTGGACGTTTCCGTAATTACCCCAAAAAATACAATTGACAAAATTGGCCTGCAATGCACCCGTAGTGATCGCCGTCCCATACTCGATCTCGTCGGAGACCGCCAACGCCGGCTGCGTATGCGCGATATATGTATTGGAATACGCGGCAGCCGTACACTGACTGAAATCATAATACCCGCCTCCGCCGAGCACCAGGTTTTGCCCGCAATTGCTGATCAGACAATTCACGGCCTGTACGCTGCCATCGATCCCCAATATTCCCGCGCTGAAACCGTTTTCGATAATACATTGCTGAAGGACCACCTTGGCCGCCGCGCCCGCAGGCGCCGCCGAGACAACCACCGACTCATCCGCGTTGTCAATCACCGCATATTGCAGCTGATCGTTATTGCTGGCCCCGCGGAAATAAATACCGGGCCAACTCCCCGGATACCCATTGTACGGCGCGTCCAGCCTGTCGCCCGTAAAAAGTACCCGCGCACTGTCGGTGCCGGTCACCTGTAATGACCCGTCGACTAACAGGGGCGCATCAGCGTGGAAATAGACCCTGCAGCCCGCAGGGATCGTCAGCGTGGCCCCCGTGTCGATCTGGAGCCCGCCCTGAATAACATAGGGTAGGGTGGGAGCCCATACCGTATTTCCGGTCAGCAGCTGGTTCCGGAGAAAATGCGCATTCTGCCCCCAGGCCTGCAATTGGATATACTGCTGATTGCCGTTGAAAGCCACCTGGATACTGTCCTGCACGATAAAAGGAAGGTTCGCTGTACTGGGATTGATTTGCACCGCCACAAAAATATAAAGACTGTCCCCGGCATCCACATCGATATTGTCAACCTCCGGCCCCGCCGTCCCGTCAATATTGATCGCAAAATGCGACTGCAACCCACCCATCAGCCGGACATCCGTTAAATGCAGTTTCTGATTGTTGGGGTTGATGATCTTGACCGGCTCTGTCACCGATCCAGTCGCTACAAACACCGTATCGAAGAACAGCGTATCGGCGGAGAATAACACCGGCGCATCCTTTCCCGTAATAAAAGATGTCTTTTTGCACGACCAAGACCAGACAACCAGACCAGCCAGCAAAATAAGCAGCAAGGCTTTCATTAAAATAAGTATTTGTACACCTCCTCCACCCGGCCGACCGGCACCACTTCGATCCCTGACTTATTAACGGTTAATCCCTTCTGATTGTATTTGGAGACAAAGATCTTTTCAAACCCCAGCTTCTCGGCTTCCGCGATCCGTTGCTCAGTTCGATGCACCGCCCGGATCTCACCGCTCAACCCCACCTCGCCTGCAAAACAAACCCTTGAAGACAACGGCACATCTTCATATGAGCTTAATAGAGCACATAACACCGCCAGATCGATCGAAGGATCCTCCACCTTCAACCCACCCGCAATATTCAGAAAGACATCCTTGACACCAAAATGGAACCCGCCTCTTTTTTCCAGCACGGCTAACAATAACTGCAAGCGCCGCCCATCGAATCCGCTGACCGTGCGCTGCGGAGTCCCATAGACCGATTGTGTCACGAGCGCCTGGACTTCTATCAGTAACGGCCTTAACCCTTCGATCGACGCCGCAATGGCAATACCACTCAGTTGTTCTTCTTTCTGCGTGATCAACAGCTCGCTGGGATTGACTACCCCCCGCATGCCCTGACCGGTCATTTCATAAATGCCGAGCTCCGCAGTGCTACCAAAACGATTCTTTAGCGTACGGAGGATCCGATAGGCATAATGCCGGTCCCCCTCGAACTGCAGGACCGTATCTACCATATGTTCCAGCATCTTCGGGCCCGCAATACTGCCGTCTTTCGTGATATGCCCGATCAGAAAGACCGGGACACCGGAATCTTTTGCAAATCGCTGGAATTCGGCCGTACACTCCCGGATCTGCGAGACACTCCCGGCAGAAGACTCGATATATGGAGATTGAAGCGTCTGAATGGAATCGACAATAACAAGACCCGGACGAAGCTTTTTGATTTCCTGAAAGATTACCTGCGTGGATGTTTCCGTTAAGAGATAGAAGTCCTCGTTGCGCACATTCAACCGATCCGCCCGCATCTTGATCTGCTGCTCGCTCTCCTCGCCGGAGATATATAAAGTCCGCAACCCGTGAAGCCGAAGCCCATTCTGCAAAAATAACGTACTCTTTCCGATCCCGGGCTCACCAGCCACCAACACAATGCTGCCCGCAACTATCCCGCCTCCCAATACCCTGTTCAACTCCGCATCGGCAGTGATTATCCGCTTCTCTTCCGCACTTACTACTTCTGCAAGCGAAATCGTCCGCGTCTCCTTCTTATCCGTTGTGAGATTCCTCCACTCTGACTCCGCCAGCTTGTTATCCTTAGTGATAACTTCTTCTACAAACGTATTCCATTGATCACAAGATGGACACCTCCCCGACCATTTTGCACTCTCATATCCGCAATTGCTGCAAAAGAATGCCGTTTTAACTTTGCTCATCCGGTAAAGTTACCTGCTTTACATGTTCCCTATTTTGGAAATTCCCGATGCGGAAGGCCAGACAAGAATTCAAAATTAGGAGCCTGCTAAGTCGCCGGCTCTTAAAAGTAAAAGGGCCAGCTAAATCGCCGACCCCTTACTTACTAACCCATTAAATTCTTGCACTAAATTACAAATTAGCGCCACATAACAAAATAAATTTTTGGCGTTGTGAATAACTTTGAAACCTCTGCCGCTTCTCCAAAAATGGGGCTTAACACCTTTATAAAATATTGTAATTCAAATAATTATAGCCGGGCTCCAATTTTCTCATTTTTCTTCCCTCGATATTTAAAGGGTTGAAAATTAGCCCTCGGTAACACGCCCGGAATATCGAAAATTTTTTTCGGAACACCCCCCATCCCTACCCGAAGAAGCGATCCGCCAAATCGCCCTGCGCGACCCTCATGCTGCCCTTCCAACCACCACCCAACCTCCGGGGAGACACCCCAAACCCTCCCCCAACCCCCCGGAGGCACCCTCAACCCCCCCGAAGGCACCCCTCAAACCATCCGGCGCCACCCCCTCGAACCCCCCGAAGGCACCCCTCAAAACCATCCAGCACCACCCCCCCAACCATCGCTGCGCCACGCCCTCAACCACCCGGCGCCGCCCCCCTCAATCCCCCTG
>DASZJO010000114.1:0-98933 GCA_035948015.1 Puia sp. | reverse complement strand
CTGGTCAATCAGTTCCCGGGGCTTTCGAAAGACCTGGTATCGAGTCACCCGGTGGTCAGCCGGTTTGCCGATCAACCGCGTTTGCAGGAATATCTCAGCCCGAGGCAGGAAATGATAAATATTACGTTGCAGGTAGAAAAGCTCCTGACTGAGCGGGTCGCACCGGGCCGGATCGCCATAATATATAAGGAGAACAAGTATGGGGAGGAGCTGGCCCGGTTCCTGACGCTGAAGAAGATACCTTTCTTCAGTAAGCGAAACGTTGATCTGCTGGGGGTTCCGCTGGCGCAGAAGGTTTTGTTGCTGTTGCGCTACCTCGGAGCGGAGCATGATGCGCCGTATGGGGGCGATGAGATGTTGTTTGAGATCCTCCATTTTGATTGCTGGGAGATCGCGCCGATCGAGATTGCGCGGTTATCCGTCGAGGTGGCGGACAGGCAGTTCGGCGACAAGCGCACGTCGTTGCGGAGTCTTTTGGCTGAGAAGGCCAACCGGGTGGCACGCGATCTTTTCGATGTCGGGTTGCCTGACAGCATGAAGAGGGCCAGCCGGGTTTTGGAAAAGCTCATCGGTGATGTTCCGAATGTGACCTTGCAGACCTTGTTCGAAAATTGCATCCGGGAAACGGGCATCATCGGGGTGGCGTTACGGAGCCCGGACAAGATCTGGCAGTTGCAGGTGCTGACCGGGCTTTTTGAATTCATCCGGGAGGAGACCCGGCGGAATCCCGACCTCGATCTTGAACAGCTTATTCAGACGGTGGGCCTGATGAAGGACAATGGGCTGGCGCTCCCGCTGGTGCAGGTTGCCGGCAGTGACAAGGCGGTCAACTTGCTGACAGCGCATGGGTCGAAAGGGTTGGAGTTCGAGTATGTCTATTTCGCGGGCTGTAATGCGGCAATCTGGGAGAAGAAGCGGCGGCCGGGGGGTGGGTATAAGTATCCGGATACGTTGTTTACGCGGATACCCGAGCGAAGCGAAGGGTACGAACGAGGAGGGGGCGTGGCGAAGCAGCCCCGACGAAGTTCTGGCGCGGCGGCGGGGAGTGTTGCGGAGGAAGAGGAGTTGCGGCGGCTTTTCTATGTGGCGCTCACGAGGGTCGAACGGCACCTTTTTATATCCTGGTCAAGGTTCCGGGATGACGGGAAAGAGCTCGAACCATCGGTCTTTGTGGCCGAGATCCTGGACCAGCATGCGCTTCCGATCGAGAAAGTAACGATACCGCAGGAAGCAGTGGCCGATTTCGACGCATTGCCATTCAGCGAGATCATTGCGCCTGAGATCGAGGCGGCGGAGGATGACTTTATCGGCAGGATACTGTCGACGTTCGTGATGAATGTGACGGCGCTCAACAACTATCTCAAATGCCCGCTGGAATTCTATTACCGAAATCTTATCCGGATCCCTTCGCCTAAGAACGAGGCTACGGAGTTTGGGAGTGCCGTGCATTTCGCGTTGCAGCGGCTTTTCGAGAAGATGAAAGCGCATGCCGCGGAGGCGTTCCCGACGAAGGAGGAGATGTTGACCGATTTCAGATGGTATATGGGGCGGCACCGGGAGATCTTCACCCGTGAGGCTTTTGCGCGGCGGATGGAATATGGATTGGAGGTGCTGGCCAATTATTATGACAAATATCTGCATCAATGGAACCGGATCGTCGCGGTCGAGCGCAATATCCGCAATGTGGTCGTGAAGGGTGTGCCGCTCAAGGGCAAGCTGGACAAGCTGGAATTTCAGGGCAAGGAGGTCACGGTCGTAGATTATAAGACGGGGGATGTCGATAAGGCGCGGGAGAAGCTGGCGCCGCCGAATGACCGGCATCCGGATGGGGGCGACTATTGGCGGCAGGCGGTCTTTTACAAGATCCTGGTGGATGGTTACGAGCAGAAGGACTGGAAGGTGGTTGCCACCGAGTTCGATTTTGTAGAGCCTGACAAGAAAAAGGAATATCGGAAGCTGAAGATCATGATCGGCGCCGAGGATATAACGACGGTTACGCAGCAGATCGTTTCGGTGTGGGCAAAGATCCAGAACCGCGAATTTTATACCGGTTGCGGAAAGCCGGATTGCCATTGGTGTAATTTTGTTAAAACTAACAATCTGGCGGTTGCGCTCCATGAACAGGAGGAGGCGGAAGAGGAGATTTAGTATGTTTGCAGCATGAAGCTCCGAGATGCGCTATTGCTGATAGGCTCTTCTTTCGCGCTAATCGCCGTTGCGGGTACCCATGTCGGGTGCGCCAATATTATTCCACCTACCGGGGGTCCGAGGGACACGCTTCCTCCTGTATTGCTGACGGCCACTCCTGTGGAGTTCGCCAAACATATCAGCAGCAATAAGATCGTTTTCAAATTCGATGAATATATCAAAGGGGATGATATCCGAACGGAGCTGGTGGTAAACCCGGTCCCGAAGGTCGAACCGATGACGGACGTTCATCTTCAAACGCTGACGGTCAAATTGAAAGACACCTTGCGCCCCAACACCACCTATACCCTCAATTTTTACAAAGGGATCAAGGATGTGAACGAGGGCAATGTCCTGCGCAATTTCAGTTATGTTTTCTCCACGGGGGATAAGATCGATTCGGGGCAGATCGGCGGGAGCGTAATTCTGGCGTTCACCGGCAAGGTGGATTCTACCCTGGTGGTAATTTTGCATAAGAACCTGGAGGATTCGGCCGTTATTAAAGAACGGCCGTGGTACCTGACGAAGGTTGACACTCTCGGCCAGTTCCAGTTCCAGCATATCGAGACGGGGAAGTATGCGATCTATGCCTTAAAGGATGAGGGCGGGTCGCATAAATATCTCTCCAAATCGCAGCTTTTCGCCTTTCATGACGGGGATGTCGATGTGACGAACTACGGAACCTATGTGGACCTGTATGCTTACCAGGAGGAGCCGGAAATCAAGTCAGCGTCGAAAACCGGGAGCAGTGGCGGGGCTGGCGGTACGGGTACCGGGGGGAATAACAATCAGGGTGGCTCGGGCAGGAGGACAAGGGATAAAAACAAGCGGCTCGAGCTCACGACGAATACGACGAACGGGGTGTTCGATATCCTCGACACGTTCAGGATCACTACAGCGACCGGGCTGAAAAGTTTCGATTCCACGCTGATCCGGTTTACCGATGAAAATTTCAAGGATATTCCGCTGACCAAATACCGTTGGGTGCGGGATACGACGTATAAAAATATCTACCTGGCCTATCCGTGGCCGCTGGACACCAAGTTCAACCTGATCCTGGACAGGGGTTTTGCCGCGGATAGCGCGGGCAGGCGGTTGCTAAAAGATGATACTATTACCTTTCGGACGAAAAAGGATATAGATTATGGGGAGGTGCAGATCAGGGTGTTTAACCTGGATCTTTCGAAGAAGCCGGTGCTGCTGTTCTATTCCTCCGATGTCCTGAAATACTCCATTCCTTTCGGGAACAAGAAGGTGGTGCGGCAGTTGTTGTTCAAGCCCGGGGATTATGAGTTACGGATCCTTTATGATACGAATGGGAATGGGAAGTGGGATCCGGGGCATTTTTTTGGAAAGCACCAGCAGCCGGAGAAGGTGGTGACGGTCATGAAGAAGTTTACGGTGAAGGCGAATTGGGACAATGATCGGGATATCAATATGGGGCGATAACCCGGGGCTGAGGTTTGGCTGGCCGGGGTTTGGGTCGTAACTTTACAGAATGCAATTTTCTTCGGCTTTAATGGAGAGTGCCGTCAGTGAATTTGCCCGGCTGCCGGGTATTGGGAAAAAGACGGCGTTGAGGCTGGTGCTGCATTTGCTGCGGGCTGATGCAGCGAGCGTGCAGGGCTTGAGCGAGGCGTTGGTGAGGATGAGGCAGGAGATCAAGTTTTGTCAGCGTTGTCATAATGTAGCTGATGGGGATATCTGTTCCATCTGTTCCAATTCATTTCGGAAGCAGGATCTGATCTGTGTGGTGGAGACCCTGCGGGAGGTGATCGCCATTGAAAGTACGCAGCAATTCAGTGGCGTTTATCATGTCCTGGGCGGGATCATCTCGCCGTTGGATGGGGTTGGGCCGGAGCAGTTGAATATCGAGTCGCTGGTTGGGCGGGTCAGGAAGGAGCGGCCGGTCGAATTGATCTTCGCGTTGAATCCCACGATACAGGGGGACACCACCATCTATTATATCCAGAAGAAGTTGCAGGATATTCCGTTGAGGATCACGACGATTGCTCGGGGGATCGCGTTTGGCGGCGAGTTGGAGTATGCGGATGAGATGACGCTGGCGAGGTCGATCATGAATAGGTTGCCGGTGGAGAGTTACCGGACGGGTGGTTAAAGGGGCGAGGGGCGTCAAATCGTGGGATATTGACAAATTGTTCGTATATTTGCGATCCATTCAGGCGGATTTGTTTATTGTTCAACCTGGATGGCCGGAGCCAGCGCTTCGAAGTGGAAATCACTGAACTAATAAACGTCCAGAAAATTTTTTCTTCCACAAAGCGTTTGACCTCCGGATTTATTCACCTTACAAAAGGAGGATCAAATGGTTAATTCAAAAGATTATATTGAAAAGGCGCTGAAGGAGCGCATCCTGATCATTGACGGGGCGATGGGGACGATGATCCAACGGCACAAGCTGGAGGAACAGGACTATCGCGGGGAGCGTTTTAAGGATTGGGCTTCCGACCTTAAGGGGAATAACGACCTGTTGGTGCTCACGCAGCCCGGGATCATCGAGGGGATACACCGGGAGTACCTTGAAGCCGGTGCGGATATTATCGAGACCGATACCTTCAATGCCCAGCGGATCAGCATGGCCGACTATCACATGGAGGACATTGCGTTCGAGATCAATGTGGCGGCGGCGAAGCTGGCTAAGAAGGCGGCGGCGGACTATACGGCGCAGACTCCTGACAAGCCCCGGTTTGTGGCGGGAGCGATCGGGCCGATGAATAAGACGCTGTCATTGTCGCCTGATGTCAACAATCCGGGTTTCCGGGCGGTGACTTTTGATGAGGTTTCGGCCGCTTATTATGAGCAAGTAAAGGCGCTTGTAGAAGGCGGCGTGGACTTGCTGCTGGTAGAGACGATATTCGATACGCTCAATGCGAAGGCGGCCATTTTTGCGATCAAAAAATACTTCCGGGATTCGGGGCGGGGGATCGGAGGTGATTCGGGCCTTCCCGAGTTGCCGATCATGATAAGCGGGACCATTACGGATGCCAGCGGCCGGACCCTTAGCGGGCAGACTCTGGAAGCGTTCTATGTCTCGGTGATGCATGCCCGGCCGTTGAGCATCGGGCTCAACTGTGCGCTGGGTGCGGCTGAAATGCGGCCGCATATCGAGGAGCTAAGTCAGATCGCGGCCTGCTATACATCGGCGTATCCGAATGCCGGGCTTCCCAATGCGATGGGTGAATATGATGAAATGCCGGAGGACACCGCGCATTTTATCGAGGAGTGGGCGGAGAATGGATTTGTCAATATTGTCGGCGGTTGTTGCGGAACGACCCCCGAGCATATCCGGCATATTGCACAGGAGGTGGCCAGGATCAAACCAAGGCCGTTACCGATCATTGAAAAAGAGTTAGTCTAATGGATGAAGTTGTAATAAAACCTTTCTTACGGTTATCAGGATTAGAGCCGCTGGTCATCAGGCCGATGACCAATTTCGTGAACGTCGGGGAGCGTACCAATGTGACCGGATCGAAGAAATTTGCCCGGCTTATCCGGGACAATAAATACGAGGAAGCGCTGAGTGTGGCGCGGCAACAGGTGGAGAATGGGGCGCAGATCCTGGACGTCAACATGGACGATGCATTACTGGATGGGGAGAAAGCGATGCAGACCTTCCTGAACCTGTTGCAGGCGGAGCCGGATATCGCGAAGATCCCGATCATGATCGACTCGTCGAAGTTCTCCATCATTGAAGCCGGGCTCAAGTGCGTACAGGGCAAGTGTATTGTCAACTCCATATCCCTGAAGGAAGGGGAGGCCAAATTCATCGAGCAGGCGGTCATTTGCAAGAGTTATGGCGCGGCGGTCATCGTCATGGCTTTTGATGAGGGCGGGCAGGCCGATACGCTGCGGAAGAAGGTGGATATCAGCGCGCGGGCTTATAAGATACTGACAGAGCGGGTGGGGTTTGATCCGGAGGATATCATTTTTGATCCGAACATATTCGCTATTGCTACCGGTATCGAGGAGCATAATAATTATGCGGTCGACTTTATTGAAGGGATAAAAGAAATAAAAACGATCATGCCGCTTACGCGGATCAGCGGGGGTGTCAGCAATATCTCCTTCTCATTCCGGGGGAATGAGGCGGTGAGGGAGGCCATGCATAGCGTATTCCTCTACTATGCGATCAAGGCGGGGATGGACATGGGTATCGTCAATGCGGGGCAGCTGGTCATTTACGACGAGATCGAGCCGCGGCTGCGGCAGCTTTGCGAGGATGTGATCCTGAACCGGAATCCGGAGGCTACGGACAAGCTGCTGGCATTTGCGGAGACAGTGAAGGCAAAAGATAAAGCGGAGGTAAAGGATGAGGCGTGGAGGCAGGGTACGGTGGAGGAGCGGTTGAAACATGCGTTGGTGAATGGCATTACCGACTTTATCGATGGTGACACGGAGGAGGCGCGGCTGAAATATCCTAAACCGTTGGATGTGATAGAGGGGCCATTGATGGCGGGGATGGATGTCGTGGGGGATTTGTTTGGAAGCGGTAAAATGTTCCTGCCGCAGGTCGTGAAGAGTGCGCGGGTCATGAAAAAGTCGGTTGCGATACTCACGCCATATATCGAGCAGGAGAAGGAGGAGCGGAGGAAGCGCGCGCTGGTCGAAGGGGCTGCCTTTGCGGAGGCTTCGGCGGCCGAGGCGGGGGCGGCGAAGATCCTGTTGGCTACGGTGAAGGGGGATGTGCATGATATCGGCAAGAACATTGTGGGTGTTGTGCTGGGCTGCAACGGTTATGACATTATCGACCTTGGGGTCATGGTGCCGGCCGATAAGATATTGGAAACGGCGAAGCGGGAGAAGGTGGATGTGATCGGGCTGAGCGGGTTGATCACTCCATCGCTGGACGAGATGGTACATGTAGCGCGGGAGATGAAGCGGCAGGGTTTCGAGGTGCCATTGCTGATCGGCGGGGCTACGACTTCCCGGATGCATACGGCGGTAAAGATCGCGCCGGAATTTTCGAATGGGGTTGTGCATGTGCTGGATGCTTCGCGGAGTGTTACGGTGGTGGGGTCGTTGCTGAATGCCGAACAGAAGCCTGAATTCCTGAAAGGGATCGGGGCGGAATACGGCAAATTAAGAGTTGACTTTAACAATAAGCGGACGATCAAGCAATATCTGTCATTCGGGGCAGCGCAGGAGAATAAAGTCAAGGTCGACTGGGCATCGTTCCGGCCGGTGGCGCCGCAGTTTACGGGCCGAAAAGTATTCCACGGGTATGATCTCGCGGAGATCGTGCCGTATATCGACTGGGGTCCTTTCTTCATCGCCTGGGAATTGCATGGAAAGTTCCCGCAGATCCTGCAGGATGCGGTCGTGGGTGTTGAAGCGAAGAAGCTGTATGACGACGCGCAAGGGCTGCTCGAGCAGATCGTGAAGGAAAAATGGCTGGAGGCGCGGGCGGTCATCGGATTCTGGCAGGCTCAATCCAACGGGAAGGATACGGTTGTCGTCAAGGGGCCGGACGGTTATGTGCATCTTGAGTTCCTGCGCCAGCAGATCAAGAAGGCGGCGGGTCAGCCGAATATTTCGCTGAGTGACTATATCGCGCCGGCTGAAACGGGTCTCGCTGATCACCTGGGGGCATTCGTGACGACGATCGCGGGTATCGAGCCGCATCTCAAACGATTCGAAGCCGCGCATGACGATTATAACAAGATCATGTTGCAGGCATTGGCAGATCGGCTGGCAGAAGCGTTCACAGAATTGCTGCACGAGCGGGTACGGAAGGAGTGGTGGGGCTATGTCGGCGACGAGCGCCTGAGCAGCGAACAGCTGATCCATGAAGAATATCTGGGTATCCGGCCTGCCCCCGGTTATCCGGCTTGTCCGGACCATACGGAGAAGCGGAAGCTATTCGGGTTGCTGGATGCTGATCGGCAAATAAGGGTTGTGTTGACAGAGTCGCTGGCGATGTATCCGGCTTCGACGGTAAGCGGCTGGTATTTTGCGCATCCTCAAAGCAAATATTTCGGGGTGGGGAAGATCGAAAAGGATCAGGTGGTGGATTATGCGGCGCGCAAGGAGATGCCGGTGGAGGAAGTGGAGCGGTGGCTCAGGCCGGTGTTGGATTATGATGCTTAGGCGGGGGGCGCAGGGGGCGCGGGGCGCGCGCCTGGCGCAGCGGGCGCTTTCATTTTTTGTTGGGCGTCTTTGCTGTCGCCGGTGCCGAGGAGCAGCAGGAAGATTGTCAGGAGTTTAGACTGCCATCGGGCGAACGGTCCGAAAGGGTTCCAGAAGATATCGAGGAGGATAGTGAACGCAAGCAGGAGCAGTCCTGCGAGGATTGCCGTGTACGGCTTTTTCCCGGTCCATAGGGCGAGAATGAAATAGATAACCGATACGGTTGAGGTCAACAGGATATTGGTCAGGGTATTTCGTCCCGGGAGCTGGGGCAGCAGGAGCAGGGCCGAGATGAGGGTGGCCACGGCGACGATCAGCAGGAGGGTTCTGGCGGTACCGACTTGTTTGCGGAGCAGGTCGGCCTCTTCGGTCGTGGGGGTAGGTTCCGTGGTAGTGGGATTGGCTTCCGTGGGCATGAGAAAAATGGATTCTGGTGCAATTTAGCAGTTAAGATGGTTTGGGATGACAATAATTCTATAATTTTGCTCCCCATATAGAAGTATTTAAACCTATCGATTGGTATGAGATTTTTAAGCGTGGCAAAAGCTTTACTGATTTTTGCGGTGCCTCTAACGGCTTCTGCACAACAGCAACCCCCGAAAAAGAAAAAGCATTTTATAAAGGAAGTTTACGCCTCCTGGGGGTACAACGGGGAGTGGTATACGAATAGCACGATCCATATTTCGCAGTCGGCTTTAGGCAACGACTATGATTTTTTGCATGTCAAGGCGCATGATCATCCGGGCTGGAATGAGGGGCTGTTAAGCAAAGCGTTGTCTATCCCGCAATACAACTATCGGCTGGGGTTCCTGCTGGATGAGAAGAAGGGTTGGGGCTTCGAGATTAATTTTGACCATACCAAATACATATTTGCCGATCAGAGCGTTGCGCTCAGGGGCAAATTGAATAATCGGAGTGTCGACACGGCGATTGCGTTCAATGCGGAAAATGGATTTTATTATTATCTTAACAACGGCGCGAATTTTTTGCTTTTCAATCTAACAAAAAAATGGCATTTGTTGCGATCGGGGGATGAAAAGGTCAAGTTGGACTTCCTCGGCAAGTTTGGGGTTGGACCGGTGATCCCGCACACGCAAAACGAGTTGTTCGGCCATGCCAATGATCAAGGTTTTCAGTTTGGCGGCTGGAATACAGGGTTGGAGGGGTCGCTGCGGGCGACGTTCTTCCGGTATGTTTATCTTGAGTTCTCCGATAAACTCGACTATGCGCGGTATCACAACATAAATATCTATAGGGGTGCTGCGCACCAGGCGTTTGGGACGGAGGAGATGATATTGAGTCTCGGGCTTGTTTTACCGACTACACATCATTGATGGTGGACGCGGCTGTCGCAGTCGCGGGCTTTGGTTCGAAGAGCCACCATTTCCGGCGGGGCGGCCGCCGGCGGTAATTCTTTTGGATAAACGTGTCGATATGCTGAATGGATTCGGCGACGCTGTCAGTCAGCAGGACAAGGGAAAGGTCTTCGGGCGAGATCGTTCCCTGATCGGCCATTTGCTTCATGTATGCCATTAAGGGCTGATAGTAATCTTTTCCAAAGAGCACGAGAGGGAAGCGGACGATGATCTTGGTCTGCACGAGGGTAAGCGTTTCGAAGAATTCGTCCATCGTGCCGAAGCCACCGGGCATGATCACAAATGCGTAGGAATATTTCACCAGCATTACTTTTCGGACGAAGAAGTGTTCGAAGGTGAGGGAGGTTTGCACATAGGGGTTGGGTTTTTGTTCGAACGGCAATTTGATATTGCAGCCAACGGACATGCCGCCTTGTTCGAACGCGCCGCGGTTGGCTGCTTCCATTGTTCCCGGGCCGCCGCCGGTCATGGTAGTGAAGCCCATGGCGGCGATCTGTCTTCCCATTTCACGAGCGGATTGGTAGTCAGGATGATCTTCCTTGAAGCGGGCCGAACCGAAAACGGTGATACAGGGGCCCACGAAGTGGAGGGTGCGAAATCCTTTGATGAATTCCCAAAATATCCGCCACGCGGAATACAGCTCGTAGGTACGGCTCTTGGGTCCTTCCAGGAATTGGGTGTCATGGGCGGGGATGATCCTGTCTAGTCTATCCATAGTATATTGCAATTATATTTTGTTTGCAATATAGACGATTATGTCATCAATTCGCATTGTCAGCTATAACGTTAACGGTATCCGCGCCGCGATGAGCAAGGGTTTGATCGAATGGTTGAAGACCGATCCGGCGGATATTGTTTGTATACAGGAGACGAAGGCGCACAGGGAGAATGTGGCGCATCATCGTATAGAAGAATTAGGATATCACGACTATTGGTTTTCGGCGAAGAAGAAGGGGTATAGCGGGGTGGCGGTCTTCACGCGGCTCAAGCCGGATCATGTTGAATATGGAACAGGGCATGCGGTGAGTGACGATGAAGGGCGGGTCATTCAGCTGGACTTCGGGGATATCCGGCTCATCAATGCTTATTTCCCGTCAGGTACGTCAGGGGAGCAGCGCCAAAGCTACAAATATCAATGGCTGGACGAATTTTTTGAGTATCTTGAAGGACTGAAGACGAAGATCCCGCGGCTGATCGTGTGCGGGGACTATAATATCGCGCATAATGTGATCGATATCCATGATCCGAAGGGCAATAAGAACAATTCCGGATTTCTTCCGGAGGAGCGGGCCTGGATGGATAAGTTCCTGAGCAGCGGGTGGGTGGATGGTTTCCGGCAGTTGAATTCCGATCCTCACCATTATACGTGGTGGAGCCAGCGGTTTCCTTCAGTGCGGTTGGAGAATAAGGGGTGGCGGATCGATTATATCAGTGTTACCGATCCGTTGAAAGGCAATCTGGTTAAGGCGGAGATCTATCCGGATGTCAGACAGAGCGACCATTGCCCTGTATATCTCGAGTTGAGTTTGGGGGGATGAGGGGGGAAGTGAGCGGGGTTGCGGGAGATAGCCGGGGTGAACTATAAAAGGCTGCCTATGGAAGTTGTCTTTGTTCTATTTTTCATTATTGTGATCGCGCTGATCCTGGTCTCACGGTATAGTCTTTCGGATAAGATGGACCGGTTGGAGGAGGAGGTGATGCGGCTTCGCGAAGAGTTGGGGAAGAGGGTGGAGGCGCCTGCGGCGCAGGAGGGAACGGGGGGGAGGGCGCCTGCGGCGCCGGTTGTGCCGCCGCCAGTTGTGACGCCGCCAGTTGTGCCGCCGCCGGTTGTGCCACCGCCTGCAGTGAAGGCGCCGCCGCCAGTTGTGCCACCGCCTGCAGTGAAGGCGCCGCCGAGGGAGATGGAGCCGTTCCGGCCAGTGGCGAGTCCGGCCCCTGGAGGGCCGGTCCGGCGGGAGGCGCCGAAAGTGGAGAAAGTGGCGGAGCAGCGGGTGGAGCAGCCGATGGGACAGCCTACGGATTGGGAAAAATTTATCGGTGAGAACCTGATCAGCAAGATCGGGATCGCCATCCTGGTTCTGGCCATTGGTTTCTTTGTCAAATATGCAATCGACAATGACTGGATCGGGCCGGTAGGCCGGGTTGGCGTCGGGCTCTTATGCGGCGCCGTTCTGATCGGGTTGGCGCACCGGCTGCGCAACCAGTACAAAGCATTCAGTTCTGTTCTGATCGGCGGCGGGCTTGCGGTTCTCTATTTTACTATTGCGCTCGCCTATCATCAGTATCATCTTTTCGGGCAAACTTCCGCCTTTGTCTTGATGCTGGTTATCACGGCTTTTTCTGTTGTGCTTTCGCTGCTGTACGATCGGCAGGAACTGGCCATTATCGCGCTGGTTGGGGGGTTCGTCACTCCTTTCCTGGTCAGCAATGGCAGCGGCGACTATAAAGTATTGTTCACTTATCTCCTGATCATCAACACCGGTCTGCTGGTGATCGCTTATTACAAGGCCTGGCGGCTACTGAACGGGCTGGCTTTTGGGTTTACCGTTGTACTCTATGGTTCGTGGCTGATCGCGCTCCCCGAGAATCCCGGGCAGGCAGTTTATTATGGCGGAGCGGCGTTTGCTACCGCCTTTTATGCGTTATTTTTTGTTGTAAATATCGCCCATACCATCCGGGAGAAGAAGAAGTTTATCGCTTCGGATTTCCTGATCCTGCTGCTCAACACTTGTCTGTATTTCGGCGTGTCACTTTATTTCCTTTCGAGGCTCGGCCTTGAGAACTACAAGGGTTTGTATTGTGCTATAATGGGGGTCATACATATTGCCCTGTCATGGCTGCTTTTCCGCAGGCAGTCGGTGGATAAGAACATTTTATATCTGCTGATCGGGATAACATTGTCCTTTGTGTCGCTGACGGCCCCATTGCAGTTACATGGCCATTATATCACGCTGTTCTGGGCATCGGAGTCGGTGTTGTTGTATTGGCTATTCCTTCAATCGAAGTTGCGGCTCATCGGGGTGGCTTCATGGGTGGTCCTGGCGGGGATGCTGGTCAGTCTGGTCTGGGATTGGGTCAATATTTATCTGGGCTGTCCCCCGGGTATGGCTATCGTTTTCAATAAAGGGTGTATGACGGGGTTGTATTGTGCTGCCGCTTGTTTTGTGCTGTTCCGGATGCAGCGGGACATGGCGACGGCGCTGGTCTTGTTGTTTGCGGCTGCGGTACTGCTGTATATTTCGGGTGCGCTGGAGATCGGGTATCAATTCAACAGCCGGTATCCACGGCTGGGCATCGAAGCCTTCTATTTACTATTGTATACATGGATCTTTATCAGCCTATTTGCTGCATTTAACGGACGGCTAAAGGTGGCAGACTTTCGCATCTTCAACATGGCGCTATTGGGGCTTGGGCTGCTGGTTTATCTGGCGTCGTTGCCGGGCGTGATCGATTTGCAGCAGGCTATGTTGGAGAAAAAGCTCTACCCGGGTCATTTTATTGCCCACTGGATAGGCACGGCGGTCGTCCTGTACATGCTGTACCGGCTGACAGCGTTGTTCCGGGCGGGCAGCAGGCTGGTAGAGGAGGCGCTTTTTGCGTGGGTGGTGGCGATAATAGCCGTCATTTTGCTGAGTGCGGAAGGGCAGATGGTGGTGAATGTGCTATTTTATTCCCCGCAGCATCGGCTGGATGAGCTTCAGCGGGTTTATGAAAAAGCGGGATTGCCGATCCTTTGGGGGTTATGTTCATTTGTTTGTATGTGGTTGGGGATGCGGCATAAGTTCAGGCCCTTGCGGATATTCTCTCTTGTGTTGTTTACGATCACGCTCCTGAAGCTCTTCCTGTTCGATATCCGGGATATTCCCATTGCCGGCAAGATTGCGGCATTCTTCTGTTTGGGGGTATTGTTGCTGGTTGTGTCGTTCATGTATCAACGGCTGAAAAAAATCATTATTGACCATGAGGCGAAAATACCGGATTAGGGGATGGCTTTCAGCTGCGGGGTTTCTGCTGAGCGTCACCTGCTCCGCGCAATATACGCCTACCGCCACCGAAAAGGTGGATCGTGTTGCGAAAGCTGGTATCTATCGAATCGTGCTTCCGCCGCCCCTTGTCGCCTCCTGCGGGAATGATCTTTCCGATCTGCGTATTCTCGATGAATACGGCAAGGAGGCTCCGTATGTGCTGAAGACGGATATTCATGACCCGCTGAATGCGGGGTTTTTGCCGATCCCCGACCCGATAATCCGGCAACAGGACAGTAGTGACCGGCACTCCTATTATTGGCTTAAATACGACGACAGATACCGGATCGATCGGTTGTCGCTCGTTATCACCCGGCCGGCGCTATACAAGAGAACGGCGGTTGTTTCGACGGTTTTCGATCAAGGGACAGCGATACCGGCGGTAACGATCAGCATCGATCCGGGGGATTCTGTCTTTGAGGTGCCTTCGCTCAACGCGAACCTGCTTATGATCGACATTGCTAACCACGACAATGCGCCGCTGACGATCGAGCGGGTGGCGACGGCGCAGTCGGGTATTTATTTGTTAGCCTATTTGGAACCGGATCATGAATATGAGCTGGCGGTGGATTACAAGGTCGGGCTGCCCGACTATGACCTCCGGTATTTTACAGATAACATGCGGATGACGCCGGTCACTGTCGGGCTTGGCCCGCTGCATCGGTTGAGCGTACTGGAGGGGATCAAGCTTAATCAGGCAATCCGGAACCGGCGCAGCAGCAGGAAGTCCGAGCTTTTGTTGTGGGGTGCGGTGGCGGTAATTTTGCTGTTGTTATTGTACGTCAGCGTTAAACTGGCCCGGGCAGTCGATAAAAAAGGGATATAAAAAAGGGGTAAAAATGATCGTCTATAATATTACCTGCAAGGTCCGATGGGAGATCCTGGAAGGCTGGCTAACCTGGCAACTGGAGGAACAGATCCCGGCTACGTCAGCTACGGGGCTCTTCGATGATTACCGGTTATACCGACTTCTGGAGCAGGATGAGGAAGAGGGTCCGACATTCGTAGTCCAGTTCATAACTACTTCCCGGGAGCGGTATCATCAGTTCAGCAGGGAATTCGAACCAGGGCTCAGGCAGGCGGGGTGGGAGAAATGGGGCGACGGGTTCATTGCCTTCCGAACCTTGATGGAGTCAGTGTAGCCGGGCTTTCCGGCCTGTGCACTATTTGTGGATAACGAAAGCCTTAACTGGCAAGGATTTCAGCTAATGTCCATTGAAACTCTTTACTGTACTGCATTTCAGCGAAACGATGTCGACGGCTGATGGGAAAATTACGGAGGCATTTTTCCGCTAATCCTTGCCCGGAGCGGCTTAGAGCGGCATACAGACTCGTCGCAAAAATCAAAAAAATTTTGTTGGATTCAAAAAGCGGGTATATTTGTCGAGCTAATTAAACAAAAAATTACACTATGAACAAAGCTGAATTAATCGCAAAGGTTGCCGATGACGCTGGCATTACAAAGACCCAGGCAAATGCCTCTTTGGATTCTTTTGTTGAAGCAGTCACCAAAACGCTGAAAGGCGGCGGTAAAGTAACACTGGTAGGTTTCGGTACATTTTCTGTATCGAAGAGGGCTGCCCGTAACGGCCGCAATCCTCAGACCGGGGCTGTTATCAAGATAAAGGCCAAGAAAGTAGCTAAGTTCAAAGCAGGCAAGGAACTGTCTGCGAAATTATAGGTCCGTCCTACGGACGTGAACTTCGTCCTTGCCGCTGGCAAGAACTCGTTCGGAAGCTTGCGCTTCCCCCCGGCGGCTTTGGTATAGTCAGTCTGGGCTGCGCCGAATAGCGAAGCTCCGTTGCCGGGCATGTGAATGCAGGTATCGGAGCTTTTTGTAGCTTTGAAAAAACATTATTATGGGAAGAGGAGATAAGAAAACCAAAAAAGGAAAGATATTCAAGGGGTCATTTGGCAAGAGTCGTCCGGCAAAGCGAGTAAAGAAACCGGCGGCGGCGGCCCCGGCTGCACCTGCGGTGGCAAAACCGGCTGCGGCGGCCCCGGCTGCACCTGCGGTGGCAAAACCGGCTGCGGCGGCTCCGGCTGCACCTGCGGCGGCCAAACCGGCGGCTGCGCCCACTACTGCACCTGCGGCGGCGGGTGCTGCGACCCCGGCTGCCAAAAAAGGTTAGGGCGCCAGTCGTTCGATCTTCCATTTACCCTTGCCCGCGAGGGTATATAGGATGCGGTCATGCAAGCGACTGGGCCTTCCCTGCCAGAATTCGATCCGGGTAGGTTGTACGACATAGCCCCCCCAGTGCGGTGGGCGGTGGAGGTCCTCCTTCATCTCGTTGCCTAGTCTTTTCTCGTTTTCTTCCAACCATTCGCGGTTTTCGATCACTTCGCTTTGGGGCGAGGCCCAGGCGCCGATGCGGCTGCCTTCGGGGCGGCTATTGAAATAGTCGTCGCTTACTTTTGGGGAGGCGAGAGTTACGAGGCCGCTGAGGCGTACCTGCCGTTCCAGGGCAGCCCAGAAAAAAACGAGGCAAGCCCTTGGGTTTTCCAGGAGTTGGTGACCTTTGGCGCTATTGTAGTTGGTAAAAAAGGTAAACCCTTTCTCATCGAATCCTTTCAGCAGAACAATTCTTCCGTCGGGCATTCCATCGGCGGAGGCGGTAGCGAGGGTCATGGCATTGACCTCTTCGATGTTGGAGTGGATGGCTTCCTGCCACCATTTATCGAATTGCCTTAATGGGTCGGGGGACACGTCTTTCTCCGACAAGGTCCGGAGTTTGTATTCTTTGCGGATATCGGAAATGTTGTCAGACACGGGATAATCTGTTTGGTTTGAGATGTGCAGGCCGTCTTACAAGGCGTCGCGCAGGCCGGATTGGGTGATCTTGGTCAGCAGGGATTCCATATCGCTGACACGCCGGAGCTGGCTCTCGATCTTTTTGTTATGTTCGGAGATCTCCTGGAGGTCATGGTTGAGTTCTTCGAGGAAGGCGGATCTTTTTTGGTATTGCTGCCGTTGGAAATTGGCTTCTTTAAGTTTCTCTTCGGTGTCGGCAATGATCCGGTTGAGGCGTTGGTTCTCTTCGCGCAGGGAGAGATATTTGAGCTTCATTTCATCGTGTTCCTTCCCCAGCTTGAAGTAGGCGTCTTTCAGCTCTTCATAGTCGGTGCCGCGGTTATGGGGTTGGGTGAGATAGTTTTGGAGCTTCAGCAATTTATCCTGCAGCGTACTATATTCTTCGTAAACCTTGTCGAGGCGGGTACCCATTTCTTCCGCCAGTTTTTGCTGGTGGCGGAGGTGGCTGATCTCGGTGTCTTTTTCTAGGAGTTGCTGGCCGGAATTGCGGAGTTGTTCGTGGAGGTTTTCGTTCTGTTGAAGGAGCTCCTGGGTCTTCTTTTCCGACTCTTCGACCAGACTAGTCTGTTCGAGCAGGCGGGTGATATTAATATTATGTTCGGCCAGTTTTTCCTGGGCGAGCCGTAATTGAAAAATATAGTTATTGGCCAGATCGGGCTGGTCGGATGCCGGAGTCGGAGGTTTAAGCTTGGCTTCCGCATCGCTGAGGCGGGTATGGACGATCTCCAGTTCTTCGCGCAGTTCTTCCGTCTCGGAGCGGTTTTCTTCGAGCTCCATCGACAGATTGCGTTCCGTCTCCTGGATCTGGGTGAGGCGCTCGCGCAGCTGTTGCTGGGCACGCTCCTGCATATCCATGTCGTTGTAATACTTCAGCTTCCAATTATCATTGTCGCTGATGCCGGTGTTCTGGTTGGTTTGGTTGTTGAGGTCGAGGTCTTTTTTGGAATTCCAGAAAAAATGGATCGTAAATCCAAGAATTAAGGCGCCTAGCTCGCAGATGATTATCTCAGGCAGACCCACAGTCAGCTGAAATCCCAGTATCATCAATACCTCATTATGTAAGCTGTTCATAATGGTTCGGAACGAAAAAATTTACCAATCTAAAATACATACTTTGTGCAATCTTGTTCTCAGGGAATGCATCGATAAACAACTACCGTTTTTCAAGGGAATATTGACGGGGGGAAGGCTAGGAGACCTTTTCCAAAATAGGCTGGCGTGTTACGATTGCACAAATTACTATACGGATCGCATAAATGCAAATCCATAAACGTGCTAATCCGATCCTATTTGATAACCGATTTATAATCAGTCTTTTACTAAAGTGCCTACTTTTTCACCGCGAACAACCCGGAGAAGATTGCCTGGTTTATTCATATCAAAGACGATGATGGGGAGTTGGTTTTCCATGCAAAGGGTGAAGGCGGTCATGTCCATGACGCGCAGGTTTTTCGAAATACACTCCTGGAAGGTAATAGTTTCGAATTTTTTCGCGTCCGGAAACTTCTCGGGGTCGGCTGTATAGATGCCATCGACCCGGGTACCTTTGAGGATAACTTCGGCATTGATCTCGATGGCGCGGAGGGATCCGGCGGTATCGGTGGTAAAGTAGGGGTTTCCGGTCCCGGCGCCGAAGATGACCACGCGGCCTTTCTCTACGTGGCGGATGGCGCGGCGGCGGATGTAGGGTTCGGCGATCTGTTCCATTTTGATGGCGCTTTGGAGGCGGGTATAGACGCCGATCTTTTCAAGGCCGGCCTGCATGGCCATCCCGTTAATGACGGTGGCCAGCATTCCCATGTAGTCGCCGTGTGCTCTCTCGATGCCTGTTTCCGCTTCGTTCGTTCCCCGATAGATATTGCCGCCGCCGATGACAATGGCGACCTGGACGCCGAGCTCGACGATGCTCCTGATGTCTTTTGCGTATTGAGCGATCACCTCATTATCAAAGCCGAAACTCTTGTCGCCCATGAGGGCTTCACCGGATAATTTGAGCAGGACGCGCTTATACTTTGGCACCATATAGAAGGATGGTTCTTATAATGTTGGGGCGAAGGTAAACAAAAGGTAAATAAAAAAGCCGGGCGAACCCGGCTTATGCTATCCTAATTGAACTCTTTTGAACTGGGTGACTTTTGCTGAGGCGTCGACGCTTTTCAGATAGTCCCCGACGGTTTTGGAGGCGTCCTTTACGAAGGCCTGGGCGGTGAGGGTGTTCTCTTTAAAGAAGGCGTTGAGTTTTCCAACGGCGATCTTCTCGATCATTTCGTCGGGTTTGCCGGCCATCTTAGGGTCATTCCTGATCTGTTCGGTAACGATCGCCTTTTCCCGGCTGACGACATCGGCGGGGACGGAGTCGGGGTCAACGGCTACGGGGTTCATGGCTGCGATCTGCATGGCGATGTCCTTGCCGGCTTCCAGCACTGCGGGAGTGTTCGTAGACAACCCTACCAATACGCCCATGCGGTAAGCGCCGTGGATATAAGCCGCGACGGCTTCCGCATCGATCCTTTCGAAGCGGGCCAATTGGATCTTCTCACCGATACGTGCAACCTGATCGTTGATCTTATCGGCGACGGTGGCGCCGTCGAGCTTGGCGGCAAGCAGTTCTTCGAGGGTCTTTACATTATTTTTCAGCGCGATGTTGGCTATGCTTTGGGCGAAGGCAACGAAATCGGCGTTCTTTGCCACGAAGTCTGTCTCACAAGCCACGGTAACGATGAAGCCGGTTTTGTGGTCGGGAGTTGTCGTCGCGATGATCACCCCTTCTTTAGCTTCCCTGTCGCTACGGAGGGCCGCTACTTTCTGACCTTTCTTTCGCAGGTAGTCGATAGCTTTTTCGAAGTCGCCATCGCTCTCTACCAATGCCTTGCGGCAATCCATCATACCCGCGCCGGTCGTCTGGCGCAGTTTATTGATATCTGCTGCGGTGATTGTTGCAGTTGACATATATTAGGTTTTGTAAATGCTTTAGGTTCCTTAAATAGTTTTTGTTCCATCAAACGCTAAGTGTTTGCCGATGGGCCTGCGGCCCATCTATTTAGCGCTAATGTCGGGACGCCTTCGGCGTCCGACGGGCCTCCGGCCCGTCCCGGCCCGTCCGCTAGCGCGCCCCTGTGCGTCGCGGACCCGAGTTCGGGATGCGGCGTTTGGGCTGGCTGACACCTCTTACCTTTTCGCCTCGGCTGCGGGCGGCTTCGCTTTCGGCTTCCGCCTGGAGGCGGGCGGCCTTCTTCTCGTTCTCGTCGGCTGCCGTATCTTCCACGTCCTCTTCTTTTGCCGCTTGTCTTTCGGCAAGGCCTTCGGCGATGGCGGCGGTGACATAGTTTACGATGATCGCTATGGACTTAGTGGCGTCGTCGTTGGAAGGGATGGCGAAGTCTACCTTATTGGGGTCGCAGTTGGTGTCGACCATGCCAAAGGTCGTGATACCGAGGCGTTTGGCTTCTGCCAGTGCGATATGCTCGTGGCCGATGTCGACGATGAACAGGGCGGCGGGGACGCGTCCCAGCTGAGCGATACCTCCGAGGACCTTTTCTTTCTTATCCTTTTCCCGGGAGAGAGTGAGGCGTTCTTTTTTGGTGATGCTGTCGAAGGTGCCGTCGTTGAGCATTTTCTCGATGCTCTGCATCTGCTTGACGCTTTTGCGGACGGTATTGAAGTTGGTGAGCATTCCGCCCAGCCAGCGCTCCGTCACGAACGGCATATTGACCTTCGTCGCAGATTCGGTGACGATCTCTTTTGCCTGTTTTTTGGTGCCGACGAACATGACCTTTTTGCCGCTTTTTGCAATCTGTTTCAGTGCGGAAGCTGCTTCCTGAAGGGCCTCAGTCGTCTTGTTGAGATCGATAATATGAATACCTTTCTTCTCGGCGAAGATATAAGGCAGCATTTTGGGGTTCCACTTCTTACGCAGGTGGCCGAAATGGACGCCTGCTTCGAGGAGTTGTTGTTGTAATGAAGTGTTATTTTCCATTTTCTATATTTGATAAGTTTGATTGTTAACGTTTGCTGAACTGGAAGCTTCTTCGGGCTTTTTTGCGGCCTGGTTTTTTCCGTTCGACGGCTCTCGGGTCGCGGCGCAGGAGGCCGGCGGCTTTGAGAGCGGGCCGGAATTCCACGTTGACTTCCAGGAGGGCGCGGGCGATGCCGAGCTTGGCGGCTTCAGCCTGTCCTTTTATTCCGCCGCCGGTGGCGTTGATCTTCACGTCGTATTTGTCGGCGAGCTCGACTGTCTTGAGCGGCAGTTCGACCTGGTTCTGCAGGTATACCAGGGTGAAATATTGTTTGTAGTCCTTATCGTTAATGATGATCTTACCGTCACCTTTACTGAGGAAGACCCGGGTTACGGCTTCCTTACGGCGACCAACTGCGTTCTTTTGCTTTTCCATTTATCTGTTAAGATTAGAAGGTTAGAGATTTTGGTTGCTGTGCGGCGTGCGGGTGCTGGTCGCCGGCGTAAACAAACAGTTTCTTGTACATTTTACGGCCCAGGCGATTCTTAGGCAGCATGCCTTTGACGGCCCTTTCGATAATGGCGTCGGGGCGGCGGCGGAGGAGGTTCTTGGCGATCTCTTCCTTCTTTCCACCGGGATAACCGGAGAAGTTGATGTAGACTTTGTCTTCCAGTTTGTTACCCGTGAAGACGATCTTCTCGGCGTTAATGACAACGATAAAGTCGCCGCAATCGACGTGGGGGGTGTAGTAGGCTTTGTTCTTGCCCCGGAGGACGGCGGCAATTTTGGAACACATGCGACCAACGGTTTGATTAGTACCGTCCACGACATACCAGTCGCGTTTAACGGTAGCCTCGTTCGCGTGTTTGGTGGTGAAATGCAATTTGCTCATTTTCTTTACTTTTTACGTGATTCCATTGCTATCCCAATGGCAGTGAATTTGATGATCCTATACGGTTTTTAGCTTTGGACTCAGCCGATGGCTTAAACCTAAAGGACCGCAAAATTAGAGTTTTTCATAGGGAAGTACCAAGAAAAAATGGGGTTATTTTGAGGGGAGGTTTGTAAGTTATTGATTTACAATAAAAATTTTGACTGGGATTTAAAATGATCACTATTGGTGTGGTTTGGTTGTGGGGCTAGGTCGATTCCAAAGGTCGGGTCGAGTATATGTTAGTTTGGAGGGAAGGAGTTCGCAAATTGCGTACTTCTGAAAAGACTGTCTTTCAGATTGAATTGGAAATCAATACTGATTGGCGGTTGAAAGATCACATAAACACAGAAAAGTTCGCAGTTTGCGAACTTTTGATTTGCTAAAGGGACCAGCCAGCCGATCAGGTCACTTAAGCTTTGAAGTAAATAATTTTAAGTTGGTAATTTGCCAACTTTCTTTTATTTTTGATGGGTGCTTTAAACTGATAAGTCTGGCCACATGGAAAGATGTTGTGCAAAAAGCCCAATGGAAAAACAAGCAAGATGTCCTTAGAGATTTCCCGAGGGCGAAGATGATCAAAAATAACCGGGCGAGATTCGAGATTGTTCACAATACTTATCGATTGATCGCGCATATCCATTATGAAGAAAAGTTCGCAGAAATCAGATTTATCGGGACGCATGCGGAGTACGACCGGGTCGACCCGACAACCGTTTAGAAAAAGGGATAAACAAATGACCACAATACAGCAAATTAAGAAACCAAAGCAGTGGCTGCTTATTGAAAATGAAAAAGAATATAGGGAAGCAACCGCGCGTTTTGAAGAAATAAGAGAAGCACCGAAGGGTACTCCGGAGTATAGGGAAATGCTGTTGCTCGTTCATCTCGTATCTGTATACGAAGAAAAGAAATGGAGCCTCCCGGAGGTGGGTCCGATTGAGATGATTAAGATCCGAATGGAAGATTTTGGCTATAACGCGTCGGACCTCGCAAAGGAGTACGGCGATAAGGGGACGGTAAGCAAGGTATTGAATTATAAGCAGGCCCTTTCACTTACAATGATCCGTAAGTTCAGCAAACTTCTTCGCATCCCGGTCGAGGCGCTGACAAAAGAATATTCCCTGCGCCAGCCGGGCTAGCCGAAAACTTAGTAAAAAATAATCTCTGCCAATCGCTCCATTTATTAAATTGCCGCAAATCACAATCTATGTCTTCTTCCACTCCTATCCTGGCGCTTGGGCGCAGTACATTTGGCGATCCGGCCAATAACGGCAATTTACCGACGCTCGAGGAGGCGCATGCGATTTTGGCCGAGTGGGTGCCGAATGAGCGGCTGCGGCTGCATATGAAACAGGTGGGGGCGGTGATGAAGGCCTGGGCGCTGGAGCGGGAAGGAGCCGACGAGAAGACTGCGCTAAAGTGGGAGCTGGCCGGTTTGCTGCATGATGCCGATTGGGAGAAATATCCTGAATCACATTGCCGGGTCATCATCGAGCATTTGGAGTCGATGAATACTGATCCGGAAGTCATTCACTGTATCGCTTCACACGGGCCAAAACATTTTGGTGTAGAGCCGGAGAATACGATGGACAAAATGATCTATGTATTCGATGAGCTTTCGGGATTTATCCATGCCGCGGCGCTGATCCGGCCGACCCGGTATGAGGGAATGGATGTGAAAAGCATACTCAAAAAATTAAAGACGCCATCATTCGCGGCGCAGGTGAACCGGGATGACATCAACGATGCGCTCAGCCGGGTCGATCTTCCGTTGGAGGAGATCATCCAGTTCATTATTGACCACCAGAGAGAGGTGCAATAAATTAATCAATCTTCACGTAAATGGTCGAAGGTCCATCATAAACGCTTGTGCCCAGTGTAAGGCTGTCGTGGCTTAAGGCATAGACTGTCGGCCCATTGCCAAAGGGCGTTAGGCCCGCGCTGAATACTATGACAGGTTGGGGTATATTGGCTAAGGTCGCTATTGGCGTATCGGCAAGGTGGAAAGTCCCGGATTCTGCGACGACCATATTATCCTGCAGATGGTAGGTGCTGTCGCGGGTGAGAGTGAGGATGACAGTCGAATCGGCAGGCACGTTATACCCGCCGGCAAGCCCATTGTCTACGTAGACCAACGACCAGTTGCCGATCAGGCCGGGTTGGATCGCTGGACCACAGCAGATTTCCGGGTGTTTGCAGGCGGGTAAAGCCCCAAGGGCAGAAATGAGGAGGGAGGTCGCTAGAACAAAGGTTGCGCGCATTGCTTGGGAGGTAAAGGTTAATTTGTCTTGATCTATGCAGATTGGATGGATGACAATTGGTTCGGGCGAAGCGTTGCATTGGGGAATGCGGAATCGGACGAGGAGGCGGATACCCCATCAATGAATGGCGGTTGCTATTAATGAATGACAATGAACGGCAGATGCGTGGTCCCGGATGAAGTGATCATCTGCAGCACGTAGTAGCCGTTTGGCAATCCGATCGGGTCCACGGGCAACTGGCTGGCTGGAATGGTATATTGGCCCGCGCTGCGGCTTCCGAGATCAACGGCACCCATGCGTTGGCCGCTAATGGAATAGACGACGAGGCTGACGGAAGCGTCGGTTGGCAGGTTAAAGACGATGTTGGTGGCACTGCTGACGACCGGATTGGGGCGGATCTGCAGGCTGAGGGAGGAAGACGGCGGCGGCGGCGGCGTGGTGGTCGTATCGCTGGTTGTATCGCTGGCGTTGAGGTTCCTGTTCGTGAAGACATGGTATTCCCCGGGCGCGAGGTTCAAAGACTGAAGTCCTGCACCGGCCTGGATGCTGTCGGTCGACAGATAGTCGTACCAGGTGCCTGCAGTGGCGAAGGGGATGGAACCCGTAGCCGATACAACATCGAAATTCCCGACAACCATCACATCCAGTGAGTCACTCTGTACGCCAAGATATTTGACGTTTCCGGTGAGGGAATAATTGGTGCTTCCGGTGGCCAGGCCGGGATAATTGGTACGGAGCTTTAACAGAGCGGCATAGGTGTCATGAAGTTTCTTGCGGGCGGGCACCTGAAGGTAGTCCCAGCGGATAGGCTTCGGGGTGAGACGGCAGCCGCCTGTGGGGTCTACGGTCCCGTTGGAGCACCAGTTGATCGAATAGTCGAATCCCAATTCGCCGAATTCCGTCAGCATCTTGGGTCCCGGAGCCAGGGCCCAGAACGAAGTTGACATGGCGTCGCGGGCCAGCGCGGTCGTGGTGTCTTTGATGCTATAGCTGCCGCTGCCGTTGCCATACTGTTCGTTGTTGTACATGAGACGTTCGTCGTCATGGCTTTCCTGGTAGACGACGAGACCTGGATTATTCCAACCGCCGAGCGAAGTATAGATGCTGCCCGAAAGGTCCCAGGTAGCGCCGCCGGGCGAAGGAGTGCTATAGCCCATGGTTGCCTGGTTGTAGGTGGTTCCCAGATCTTCTCCCCACAACATCATCCCATAGTTGGCTTCGACCTGTTGTTCGCTGTTGTCGGCAAACATTTCGAGAATGCAGTAACTGCCGGGCGACGCGGTCTGCATCTGGTTATAGATATTGTCCCAGGTGGCGACGCGGCCCGCATCGTATGCACCCCAGACGCCGACATTACAATTATTACCCGTTGGGTCGCAGGTGTTGGTTTGGGTAAAGCCCTTGGCGAGGTCCCAGCGGTAGCCGTCGACGTGATAATTGGTCAGCCAGTAGTTGACGACGCGATGGGTGAAATCGATGGTGGCGGGGCTTTCGTGATTGAACTGGAACCCGACATTAAAAGCATGGGTGGGGTATGGGTTGAACCAGGGGTTATTGGCCGCGGGGACGCCGAGGGGGTTATTCCAATACATCTGTACCATCGGCGAGCTTCCGAATGAATGGTTCATCACGAGGTCCATGATCACTGCCATGCCCATGCTATGGCAAAGATCCACGAATTGCTTCACGGCGGCCGCCGTACCATATACTTTATCGGGTGCAAAATAGAAATTCGGGTTATAGCCCCAGCTGTTGGCACCTTCGAAATTACAGATCGGTTCAACTTCAACGGCGTTGATGCCGAGATGCCTGAGGTAGCTCAGCGTGTCGATCAGGCCTTGCCAGTTGCCGGCAGTAGTGAAATCGGCGAGCCAGAGCTCATAGATCATCAGGTTGGACTTCGCGGGTCGCTGGAAATTGGTCACCTGCCAGTTATAGGGTGTCTGACCGGTCTGGATGATGCTGGCCAGGGTCCCGGCGGCGCCCGCGGGGAAGGACTTCAGGTTCGGATAGGTAGATGAAGGTATCGAGGGGTCTACGTTCTTGTCGAGTACCTTCTCCGTGTTGTAATCCGCCAGCTGAAGGCTATCATCGATCACATACTGGTAGGCATATTCGGTGCCGGACGTCAGGCCGTTGATCTGCAGCCACCAGAAATTGCTGTCGGGTGTTTCGTTCATCTGGTAAGCGGATTGCTGGGTCCAATTGGAAAAGTCTCCGACCACTACGATCTTGTGCTTAAGCGGGGCGTTCAGGACCAGCAAGACGGACGTATCCCCGGGCAGGTAGTTGATCCCTTCGTTTGCGCCGGAAGGGATCGGCGCGATATTCACCGCGCCGCCGGCAAAGAAGCTGAAGGTATCCGCCACGTTGGTCACGCCGTCGTTGGCAGTCGCGATGATCTGCTGACTCCCCGCTGCAACGGAGAGGGAATAGAGAATAGAGTCGGCGGATGCGGCGGTGGCAACGGTTGAGCCGTTGACAGAAAGGGCCAGGGCGGCGGTCTTGTTGGTGATGAATTTTATAGGCAGGGTGTTGCCAACGGATTCGGATAATGGCTGCGGAATCGGGGTATAGGTCGGTTGAAAAGGGGGAGCGGCGAAAAATCCGCCAAGGGCCTGGGTATAAACGGGGACGAACATATCGCCGCCGTCGGCGTTGCGTTGCGCGATGTTGCCATTGTTGCCCCAGAATAGAATGGCCACTTTGTAGATGACCTCCGCTGTCGGCACGCCGAAATAAGAACGGATATTGTGGATGGTGAACGAGTATTGATTATTACCCAGGTAAGTAGCCGCAACCGCGGCATTAGGCGTTCCCCATATACAGGCAGCGGGTATATGTTGCCAGAGCGAAGAGGGCGTGCTGGAACTGGTTACCAGCCCTATATAGGCGTATACGCCGGTGCCGCCGGCGCTTAATAATCCCTGGTTGCCGAGGTTGCAGTTCACGACAATCGTAACGGTACTGGTATCCTGGGGAAAGGAGGGAACGGAAGTGAGCTCCTGGCCTTTTGTGGAGTGCAGGAAAGCCAGGAGCCCGGTAAGGATAAACAGTTTCTTCATATCGTGATCTTAAATACGGATCATTGTCAAAACGGCGCTATTGGATCATGTACGAATAATAATCAGGATTACCCAGATACAGGGTGATCGTATGTGTTCCGGCTGGAACGGAGAAATTCTTCGAAGGATCGCCGATGTTGTTTCCGTTATAGGCAAGGCTCCCAACGCCAGTGCCGCCGGCATCGCCGAGGTTGACCGTCCATGCATGGTTCGCCCTGAACTTGAACTGGTCGCCCGCAGCCGTGGTGATCGTCCCCGTCCAGGAATTGGAGCCCGAATTATAGGTCATATTGATATCGTTTGACCAGGTGCTGGCGGCAAAGCTGCCGATGAGGCTCCAGGAAGTGATCGCCGTCGCCGACCAGGTTTTGGCGGTTGTGTTGGCGGAAATCTCATACCAACCGGCGCCGGGCACCTGAAGGTTGTTGCCGCCGCCGAGGCTGAGGACGCCTGATTGGCCGTTACCCGCGGTATCGCCATAAGTGGCGCCATTCCAGTCCGGTTCACCGGTAAACTTGAATTGATAAGTACCGCCCGAGGGGAAATTGATATACCCGTCATAATTGCCGTCTTTCTTCGGCGAGCCGAGGGCGGGTGCGGTGGCCGGCGTCCATCCCTGATAATCACCGGGTACATAGAGCAGTCCATATTGCTGCGCAAGCGTACAGGTGAATGTACCCTGCTGAAAATCCACCGTAATGGTGTATAACCCTGACGCGGCGGGGCCGGGGAAATTTGTGTTGTAGGTGGAGTTTCCGCCGTTATAGCCGAAAGCTCCGCCGGTTGCGGGAATGTTGGCACTGGCGACCGCGTATTTGTTGCTCCAATCGCCGTCTACCGGCAGGAGCAGGTACTGCTGGCCTCCATTGAGGAAGAAGGTCCCCTGGTAAAGAACCGAGTCAACTACCGTGAAAGCCTGCGCCGGCACGGGGACGGGGTTGTTCCAGCCGCCGGAGGAAGCGCTGCCGACGAGGAACAGTGCTTTGCTGTTCGGCGGGGCCACCTTGGGCGGAGTGACGTAGGGTGTATAGTTGATCGTGACAGTGTTCGAGAAAAGCTCCTGATTGTAATTGGCATACGAACTAACCACGCGGATATCCATGTTATAAGCCACATTGTAGCTAAAGCCAAGGTTTAAGGCGATCGTATTGATCTGTTTTGCGGTCATCGAATCTGACAGCGCACCCGTGACCTGAACAGTGATGGCTTTGGAAAAGTTACGGCCCGCTGAGTCGATCTGGATGGAATAAAGCTCCGTCGCCGAGTCGGTCGCATAGTGCGGATTCGTCCAACTGATCGTCAGGACCTTATTCAGGGAATCGGCCGTTGGAGGCGCAAGCGTTGTCGTCGACACTTTCATCGTGGGCGTTGACCCGTTCCCGAAATATTGGTTGGTCAATTTCTTCTCGCAGGCTACCATTCCCAGGGCCGCCATGCCGATGATAAAGTAAAGTCGTAAAATATTTTTGCTCATGGCTGGTATTATTGGGTGATAGTATAAGTGCCCGACTGGAAATTGAATGTTACGGTATAGGTGCCGCTACTCGCGGGGCCGTTGAAGTTGTTGGCGGCGTTATAACTAAATGTTCCGCCTGTCGTTGCGGAATTGCTGTTTGATGTAGCATACTTATTGGACCAGTCCCCCGCCACCGGCACGAGAAGGAATTGCTGACCGCCGATCAGCGGCAGCGTAATTTTATAGATCAGCGGGGTCACCTGTGTCATTTGCTGGCCAGCCACGCTCGCAGGCTTTCCGCCTGCCATCCAGCCGTCATTTGTTGCGCTCCCGGTTATATAAAGTACGCCCGATGCCGGCGGGTTCACGGCAGGCGGCAGCTGGTAGGGTGTCGCCGTAAAGGCAAGCATGTTGGAGTATAGCACGCCCTGATTAGCGGTCCCGGAGCTCAATGGAGCAAGGAAGGATTCGATCCTGACCTGGATATTGTGCTGCATATTGGCCGCCAGTAACATCTGATTGGATAGGATCGCATTCATTTGGGCAACTGTATAGGTGATATTCAACTGGGAAGTGATCCCGAGCTGGGCCAGCGCGGGGCTGGAAAAATTGCCACCCGCCGTATCGATCTCCAGGTAATACTTGACATCGAGCGAGCTGGTCCCGTCACTGAATTGATAATTTGGGTTTGTCCACGAAAAAGTAACCGCAGTTTCGGTTGTATCCGAAAGCGGAAGTGCGATGGAATCGGCGGCAGTCGACGTGAGTACCGGGGCGGTCCCACCGTTGAAGTAAACGGGAGTGTCATTCTTATTGCAGGACGTCAGGATCGTGAAACCGGATGCCGCAAGGAGAATAAGTTTATCAAAGTATCTTTTCATATAAGCGTGCACTTTAAAGCGTTATTAATAGCCCTTGTTCTGAATAAGGTTGGGGTTGACATTCAGATCGGAGGCCGGTAGCGGGAATAGATTGTAATGCGAATCGACACCCGTACCCGAGGAGACCCCACCCTTCCATGGCCAGAGATAGGTCGAGGAAGTGAAAAGTCCATAACGGATCAGGTCGGTGCGCCGGAAACATTCCCAGCTCAGTTCCCGGCCCCGCTCATTCAGGATGTCCTGCAGGACGATACTGGTGGCTTCGTAGCTGGCGCTGGTGTCCGATGCCCGGTCTCTAAGAATATTGTAGTCAGCAAGTGCCTGAGCCTGGGTGCTGCCGGAGCCACCCCTCAGCACGGATTCCGCGCGGATCAGGTATTGTTCGGCAAGCCGGAAGAGCGGGAAACTCGTGGTGCAGTAGGTGGCTGCGCCCGCCGGCAGTTTGTCTTTGGAGGTAACATTCTGGAATTTAACCGAAGGATACCCATCGGTAAAGGTGCTGATGCTGGCGATCGCTTCTGATTGCCCCGGAGTATAGAACAGCGATCGCTTGTCGACGGTCCCGGTCACGTCGGGAAAAAGATTAGGGATATTGGCCGTGGTCCTGTTACCTCCCCATCCGCCCGTGGGAACACCGTAGGCAGCCGGATTCATCGAACCGCCTATTTCGGCATTGATGATGAAAGTAGTACCGCCGTAGTTTTGCGTGTTGACCCCGTCGTAAGCGATCGAGAGAATTTGCTCGGTATTGTTCGACGAATCGTTATCTGCGAGAAAGTTATTGTGGAAATTTGGCAGCAGGGCGTAACCGCCAGTAGTGATGACTTTGCTGGAATAAGTGATGGCATCGGTAAAGCGCGCTGTCCCCGTATAGGTCTGGGCATTCAGGTATAACCTGGCCAGCAGGGCCCAAACGCAGGCCTGGTCGGCGCGGGCGAATTCGTTCTGTCGCGCGGTGACCATCGCGTTCGTGTTATCCAGGTCTTTCAACTCGGATTCGACATAGGAGAACAGCGAATCTGCTGATGCTTGCGGCGGAAGATAAGTCCCGACGCCGATCGGGCTTTTCTCGGTCACGAAGGGCGCTTTGCCAAAAAGGTCCAACATCTCCCAATAATCGAAGGCCCGCAGGAACCGGGATTCGGCGATATAATGGTTGAGGTCCGTCAGGGCCCCGCCGGTGAATTTCCCTTTAACCGCATCGGCTTCCTGGATAAAGGCATTGGCAACGGTAACCTGGTACATGATCCGGAAATACAGCCCGAGAAGGATCGGATTACTCGAGTTCCAGGCCATGTTGTGGAAATCCGGAACACCCGGGTCATTCCATGCGCATACGGCTTCGTCGGTACTCAGTTCCGAGGCGTCCCATAGCAACCGCACAAAATCGGAGGTCCCGGGGTCTATGCCAATCAGGGTAGTGCTGCCCGAGCCGTTGCTGCCGGTGAGGGCATAAGCGGCATATACCTGTGCCAACGCCTGTTTGGCGCCCGTATCGGTACTAAAGACCTGCGCCGCGGTTACTGAATTGGGCGGCTGGCGATCCAGCTTCTTCGAGCAGGAAACCAGTGTTCCCGCCGCAAGCATTGTCGCTATCCCTATCGTGAAAATATTGCGTTTCATATATTCAAGCATTTATGATAGTAATACGTATAATTTAGAAATTAAGACTTGCTCCGATCGTATAATTTCTGGGCCGGGGGTAAATATTATTGTCGATACCGCCGCTTACCTCCGGATCCTGACCGGAATACCTGGTGATCACAAACACATTCTGGCAATTGGCGCTCAGGTTCAGCGTGGAAGTACGAGCTACCCGGCCAACTTTATAGTTGATCCCGATATTATCCACTCGCACAAAGGAGGCATTCTCGACATAATAGTCCGAGTAGTATTGCGGGGCGTAAAAATGGCTCTTATAGATATCCGTCGACGCATTCGTCAGATAGTTGAGCGGGTTCAGCATATACTCCGTCACCCCAAGGTCAGAGGCGACGTTGTTATACATATAATTGCCGATGTTAGCCCTGGCTACGATTGTAAGGCTCCATTTGTTATAGCTGAAGGTGTTCGTCATGCCCATGATCACGGGCGCATAAGGGGAATGATCGTGATACGCATCTCCTGAGGGCGGCGGAGTGATCACGCCATCCCGATTGCGGTCCACAAAGATACCTTCCAGCGGCTGGCCGTTTTTCCCATAAGCCTGTTGAAGCACAAAAAAGGAATAGGGGTCATAACCGACGGTTTGGATCTGGATCATGTTGCCTGTCCCGCCGCCAATGGGGCCCGCCTGGATGCCGTAGAAATTGCTGCCGGGTTGCCCAACCGTTATTTTGGTAATCGTATTCTTGTTATAAGCGATGTTGTAATCCACGTCCCAGTTAAAATTGCGAGCCTTTATCAAATTAATACTCAGGGCCAACTCGACCCCGTGATCGGTCATCGTCCCGATATTCGCGGTCAGGTTATTGGTAAAATTGGTTCCTGCCGGAACCGAAGTGGGAAAGAACAGGTTGGAAATCGACTTGTTGTAATAGTCGACGGCGCCGATGATCCGGCCCTCGAACAGGCTGAAATCCAGGCCTACATTGGCGGAAGTGGTCTGTTCCCACTTGATGTTGGCGTTGAAGGCAGCAGGCGTATAGGTATTATAAAAAGTGTTGCCGAATTTATACTGCGAGGAGTTGGTACTCAGCGAATAGACCGGGATGTAACTGTAATCGTTGATACCGTCCTGATTTCCGGTCTTGCCATAGCTGCCCCGTAGTTTGAGGTCCGTCAGCCAATTAACGCCGCTAAGAAATTTTTCCTGTTTGATCCGCCAGGCTGCGGCTACGGCCGGGAAGATCGCCTGGCGATTGGATGGGTTGAACTTGGATGATCTGTCGTCCCGGATCGAGGCAGTCAGGATATATTTCTGGTCGAAGGTATAGATCAGGCGGCTGAGATAAGAGATCAGCGTATAGTCCGCAGGATTTGTAGGATAAACAGGCACCGAACCGCTGAGGATAGCATTGGATGCATCATACGATTGATAATTATACTGTGTAGTCGCCGTGTTTGCATAGGTGTACGCTCCAATCAAGTTTATATTACTCTTGATAGACGGGAGATCCTTTATATAACTCAGCTGATAAAGAGCCCGAATATAAGTATTGTTGGTCTTGTATTTGCTGATGAGCCCGGGTCCCGGTGAGTTGGCAGCCTGCTGTGCTGCATCCCCGGGCACTGCGTTCTGACCGTAGCCGGAGGTAACCTCATAACCCAGGTCGGCAATGGCATGCAGCCCGCTTACGTGGGGGATTTGGTAGTCGGCATGCACATTACCGATGCTTGCGGCCGCATTGCCGTAATTGTTATCCTGTTGGAGCAGTGCAAGCGGGTTCTTGGTGGCCAGCGCGTTCAAGGCTCCGGTAGAGCGGTTGGTCCATTCAAAAAAGCCGCCCCAGGCGCTACCTTTTTGGTACGGTGACTGGGTGGGATCGAAGGTAGTTGCCGAGCCCACTGCGCTAGTGTTGGCAAAACGTGAGCCGGTATAGATGCCGTTCAGATTCACGTCAATCTTCAGCTTGTCGTCCAGGAAATGCGGGAAAAGGTGGATGCCGACGGTTTGCCGTTGGAGGTTATCCGTTTTCAGGATCCCCTGTTCACCATGATGCCCCAATGAGACCCTATAAGGCATACTGCCTGTGGTACCCATAACGCTGAGGTTTTCGTTGTCCGTTACGGCCGTCTGATAGATCAGCTTTTGCCAGTTCGTATTCGCGCCGCCCATCATATCCGCAAATGTCGAATCAGCCGGGTTGATAGCCACCTGGCTGTTCACGTAGTTCCGGAACTGGCCTGCGGACAGCACGGGCAGATATTTCGCGATCGTGCCCGCCGTGATGGAGGTGTTGAAATTCATGACCGGATTTCCGCTTGCGCCTCTTTTAGTGTTGATCATAACCACACCCGCTGACGCCCGCGAACCATAAATAGCAGATGAGGCAGCGTCCTTCAGCACGGTGATATTTGCGACATCATCCGGGTTTAGGAAATCCAGCGGGCTATTTATTGCGGCTGTTGTCGAAATCCCGTTATTTGTTGAGTTCGGCAATTCCAAACCGTCGAGAACGTATAATGGATCGGTATTACCGTTAATCGAAGAAACCCCGCGGATGCGGATCGTGCTGGCGCTGCCAGGCTGGCCGCCATTTGAGGTTACGGAGACCCCCGCTATCTTGCCTGCGATCAGCTGATCGAAGCTCGTGATGGCCCCATGCTGGAAATCTTTGGCGTTGACGGATGCGACGGAACCTGTCAGGTCCTTTTTCAGCTGGGTGCCGTAACCGATGACGACTACCTCATTCAGGCTGGAATTGACGGCCGAAAGGATGATGAGACCGGAACTGCCGATGGAGATCCGCCGGGGAGAATATCCAACAGCGGAAACGAGCAGGGTCTTATCACTGGAAGTTACATTCAGGTGGTAGACACCGTTTGCATCCGTAGTGGTGCCTCTCGGGGAGCCTGCTATGGTTACCGATGCTCCGACTAAGGGGGTGCCGGTCGAATCGGTGATCTTGCCGGTAACCACAGTGTTCTGACTATATGCCGGTAGCGCGAGCATAATCAGTAAGCAGAAAACACCTGCTTTTGCAAGCAATCGCTTTTTTCTCATATTGGCAATCAGTTTTAGTGTGTTATTGTGTAAGTTTTACACATTAGTCTGTGTAAAGAATACACAATGTTAGGAACATTTTTCGTTTCTCACAATATTCACGGCGGAATTCCATGAAAAATTTTTTGTTAACAAAAATGCGGGCTGCGGACCGGGCGGGGGCAATACAAATATACGGTTAAGGAATGCAATCGGTTGTCCAAGCGGGGTCAAAAATCGATTGCCTGAGGTCAAAAATCGATGCCGAACCATTTCTTCCGTTCCTTCTTCTGGTATTTCTCATAGTTGAAGCGGTAAAGTTTTCCCGGGCGGTGGGGGACGTCGGTTTCCAGCTCGCCCGTGTCCTCGAGCAGGTCCATGGAAAAGAATTTCTTTCGGAAGTTGCGGCGGTCGAGCTTGACGTCGAGGATGGCTTCGTAGAGGTTCTGGAGCTCGCGGAGGGAAAACTTCCTGGGGAGGAGGCTGAAGCCGAGGGGGTGCTCCTGGATCCTCTTCTGGAGCCATACGTAGCAGGCATCGAGGATCTTCCGATGGTCGAAGGCCATTTCGGAGAGGGTGGTTACGCGGTGCCAGTGCAGTTCGTTGGCCAGGATCTTCAGCTGATGGTGTTCGATATTGATCAACGAACAGTAGGCGATCGTGACGACGCGGGCGGCTGGGTGGCGGCCGGTTTCGCCGAATGCTTTTACCTGTTCGAGGTAGACGTCTTCCATGCCCGTTCGTTCGTGGAGGACACGGTAAGCTGCCTCGTCGAGGTCTTCGTGGTTGTTGACGAGGTCGCCGAGCAGGCTCCATTTGTTGTCATATTGCTGGAAATCCGACTTGATGAGAAGGACTTTCAATTCGTTGTCGTCGAAACCAAAAATGACACAGTCCACCGAGATCCCGATAATGCCTTCGCTCTCCAGCTCTTTGAGGATGGTCTTTATATCTTTTTGCCCGACTGTGGTATCGTTGGGCAACGCATTTTTATTAGAGATAGTTTCGGAGTTCATGGAAATATGTGCGGCTACTATACGAATTTAGTTATTTCGAATGCGATTCCACTTAATTAATTTTACTCAATAAAACTGAGCTATGTATTCTTCCGACCAAACGCAGCGGCTGCAAAATCTTTCCAAGGATTTACTTTCCGAGGTTAAATCGAAGGGCGTGGACAAGGATCGCCTGGAGGAGCTCAGGGATGTGCTGCGTTTTCACGAATACCGGTATGCTATTCTAAATGATCCGTTGATCGCCGACTTCGAGTATGACATATTATATAAGGAGTTGGAAAAATTGGAGCAGGAGTACCCGGAGCTGGTGAGCGCCGATTCACCGACCCAGCGGGTAGCCAGTCAGTTAACCAAGGAATTTCCGACCGTGGAGCACCTGGTGCCGATGTTATCGCTCGAGAACTCCTATAACGAGGATGATCTGTTGGATTGGGACCGCAAGGCGCGTGAACTAACCGGCCTCGAGGTATTGGATTACTGCATCGAGCCGAAATTCGATGGCGCCAGTATTTCGCTGGTATATGAAAACGACAGGTTATTGAGAGGGGTTACCCGGGGAGATGGGGTGGCGGGCGATGAGATCACGACAAATATCCGGCAGATCCGTTCGGTTCCGCTGGCTGCCGCATTTTCCCGGTATGGAATTCAATTGATCGAGATCCGGGGGGAGGTGTTGATGAATAAGCGCAATTTCGCCAAATACAACGAGCAGTTGGCCGAACAGCAGCTCCCGCCGCTCGCCAATCCCAGGAATGCCGCGGCAGGGTCGTTGCGGATCAAAGATCCCAGGGAGGTGAGCCGCCGCAACCTCGAAGCTTTCCTATATCATGTCAGTTATTTCACGCCTGCGACCGACCATCCGGCGTTGGCTACCCACAGCGGCAGTCTGAAGATGTTGTGGGACCTTGGCTTCCGCAGTCCGCAAAAAGAGCTCAAGACGGTGAAGGGTATTCGGGAGGTGATCGACTATTGTCACGCATTCGAGCAGCAGCGGGACGGTTTGCCATATGAGATCGACGGGATGGTGATCAAGGTGGATTCGATCGCCTTACAGGAGAGGATGGGGATGACGACGCACCATCCGCGTTGGGCCATTGCATTTAAGTTCAAGGCGCGTCAGGCAACCAGTATTTTGCGGAAGGTCGAGTTCCAGGTGGGCCGTACCGGGAGTATTACGCCGGTTGCCAAGATCGATCCTGTTCCGCTGAGCGGCGTTACGATCGGTTCCATTTCTTTATTCAATGAGGATGTAGTCCGGGAAAAGGACCTTCGAATAGGGGATAAGGTGCTGGTTGAGCGGGCGGGGGATGTC
The DNA here is from genome assembly GCA_035948015.1 of Puia sp. Classification (GTDB taxonomy): domain Bacteria; phylum Bacteroidota; class Bacteroidia; order Chitinophagales; family Chitinophagaceae; genus Puia. The sequence continues at coordinate 62,860 of DASZJO010000114.1, read as the reverse complement.
ATTCCTTACATTGTGAAACCGCTTACGGAGTTGAGGACCGGGGAAGAGCAACCTATCGTATTCCCGACGCATTGTCCCGTTTGCGGGGACAAGTTGGTTAAGCCGGAGGGGGAAGCGGTCTGGCGTTGTATAAATATCACTTGTCCGGCGCAGGTGGTAGAGCGGATCATTCATTTTTCCAGTAAGGATGCCATGGATATTCGCAGTTTGGGGGAAGCGAATGTCCGTAAATTCTACGAGCTTGGGTTTGTCAAGGATATTCCGGGGATCTACCGGCTGCCGTTTGACAAGATCCGGGAGTTGGAGGGTTTTGGGGAGAAGAGCGTCGGCAATCTTCAGGCAGCGATCGAGGCGTCGCGGCAGCAACCGCTGCACCGGCTGATCTTCGGACTGGGTATCCGTTATGTCGGGGAGACTACCGCCAAGGTACTCGCTGCAGCCGTCGCACACCTTAAGGATCTTGCGGATTATACGGTAGAAGACCTTCAGAATTTGGAAGACATAGGCCCCAAAGTGGCTACCAGCGTCTACCAGTTCTTCCACAATCCGGATAACCTGCATTTAATAAAGGAGCTGGAGGCCCTGGGGCTGAGTTTACAGAGCAATAAGTCCAAGGCGGCGGGAGGCAACCTGGATGGCCAAACGTTCTTGTTCACCGGCACCCTTAACCGGCTGAAGCGGTCGGAAGCGGAGGAGGCGGTTGAAAGGAACGGCGGCAAGCTGCTGAGCGGAGTTAGCAGCAAGCTCAACTACCTTGTAGTCGGTGAAGACGCGGGCAGCAAACTGGAAAAGGCCAAAAAGATCACTTCGATACACATACTCACGGAGGACGAGTTCATAACGTTGATAAATGCGCAGTAGGGAGGCAATGATAGGTAAGGGGCGGGGCAATAACATATAATATTATTTTCTTACGTTACTGGTAATTCGAAATTCTTTTTCGTAACTTTAAGAAAATTGTTCGGCATGATTAGAAAACTCACCGGCGAAGTGTGGAAACCATTGCAGTTTCCCGGCTGGAAACAACTCCGAAAAAAATACGCACTATCTTCTCTGGGTCGCGTTGCCAGCTACTCGGAAGATGTGCTAGCCGACGGCAAACTGCTGAACGGCAGCCTGACTACCGGTTACAAGACCCTAAATCTGCACCGGCCAGGCAACAATGGGACTCTCTATATCCATCGGGAGATCGCCCGTCTTTTTCTAAGCAAGGCGTCGCTCAAGCACAAGTATGTCATTCATGTGAATCATAACAAGCTGGAGAACGCGGCAAGGAATCTGAAATGGGCTACGTTGGAGGAGATGATTGACCACCAGCAAAAGAGCCCTGCGAAGATCGCGTACAAAAAAGTTCAGGCAAACCGTACCGTTGGACTAAAGCTTACCGCCAACCAGGTAAAGACCATTAAGAAAACCTTATCGAGTAAGAACCGGCAGCTGACCATCAAGAAGCTTGCTGAAAAGTATCATGTCAGCGAAATGACCATGTACCGCATCAAGAGCGGAGAGAACTGGGGACGGATCAGATAGACCGAATTACCGATTATGCTCAAAACTTCTACTCTCAAATTCCTAAAAGACCTCAAAAAGAATAACAACAAGCCCTGGTTCGAGAAGATCAAATCTGTTTACCTGGATGCTAAAGAAGATGCCGAACTTTTCGTAGCACAGTTGATCGAAGGTTTGGGAAAGATTGACCCCGACATCAAATCTTTGGAGGCAAAGGATTGTACTTACCGGATTTATCGCGATGTTCGCTTCTCCAGCGACAAAACCCCTTATAAGACCCATATGGGCGCCTTTCTCAACAAAGGCGGCAAGAAAGCCCCGACGGCGGGTTATTATATTCATATGCAGCCCGGTCAAAGCATGGCGGGTGGCGGGTTGTGGATGCCGAAGCCTGCGGAGTTGAACAAGGTGCGGCAGGAGATTGACTATAACTTTCCCGAATGGTCGAAGATACTTGGGGACCGGCGCTTTAAAAAGCACTTCCCTGAGGGCCTGGATCGGGGTGAGATCCTTTCCAGGCCGCCCAAGGGCTATGATGCGGAAAATCCAGCCATCGAGTTCCTGAAATTAAAGAGTTTCGTAGTCACGCGTTCTCTTACCGATGAGTTGATGGCATCCCGGTCCCTCCTGAAGGAGGTGTTAAATACCTTTGAATCGATGAAGGGGTTTGTCTATTTCCTCAATCGGGCGATCGAATAGACTATGGCTTCAACAAACCCTTTTCAAGCAGGTACTCCGCGATCTGGACGGCGTTTGTTGCGGCGCCCTTACGCAGGTTATCGCTTACTACCCACATGTTCAGGGTATTTGGTTGGGATTCGTCGCGGCGTAACCTGCCTACGAATACCTCATCCTTTTCGTGCGAGTCCCGCGGCATCGGGTATTGCTGGGTAGCCGGGTCGTCGACGACGATGATCCCGGGCGCTTTGCCCAGGAGGGTGCGCACCTCTTCAAGGTCGAAATCCTTCTCGAATTCGACGTTAACGGCTTCGCTATGACCGCCCATCACCGGAATGCGGACGGTGGTTGCCGTTACCCGGATGTCGTTGTCGCGCATGATCTTTCTTGTCTCATTTACCATCTTCATCTCTTCTTTCGTATAACCGTTATCAAGGAACACGTCAATCTGGGGGATGGCGTTGAGGTCGATAGGGTATTTGTAGGCCATGTCGCCCTTTACGCCCTTCCGCTCGTTTTGCAGTTGGGCCACGGCCTTGACCCCGGTGCCGGTGACGCTCTGGTAGGTGGAAACCACGATCCGCCTGACCTTATACTTCTTGTGCAGGGGGTTCAGCGCGACGACCATCTGGATGGTGGAGCAATTGGGGTTGGCGATGATCTTATCTTCTTTTGTGAGAACGTCGGCATTGAGTTCGGGGACGACCAGTTTCTTAGCCGGGTCCATCCGCCAGGCAGAGGAGTTGTCGATGACGGTGATGCCCGCCGCGGCGAATTTGGGGGCCCATTCCAGGGAGGTGCTGCCGCCCGCGGAGAAGAGGGCAACGGCCGGCTTCGCTGCGATGGCGTCGGTTGCGCTGACTACCTTGTATTTTTTGCCTTTGAACTCGACTTCTTTCCCAATGGACTTTTCAGAGGCCACCGGGATCAATTCGGTAACGGGGAAATTCCTTTCTGCCAGAACTTGTAACATTTTGGTGCCTACCAGGCCGGTGGCGCCGACGACTGCAACTTTCATTTTTTCGGATTTATTAAAAAAAAAGAGCCTTCCCTGCGGGAAGGCTCCTGACATATTTTGTTACAAAACGATCAGACCCTTTCCCGCTCGGGGAAGCACTTCTTAATCTGCTTTGTAGACTTTACCATTTTCATTTCGCGGCAAATATAAACAGGAAGATCTAATAAAACAATTTTAGATCAACTTAATATCAAAATTTACCAGGTCGACGAATTGCCGGATCCGGGTATCGATGTCGGAACGGGTGATCTCCTTAAGCCGGGTGGGGCCGAACTTCTCCACGCAGAAGGAGGCCATGGCCGATCCGACGATGATCGCGGTCTTCATATTTTCGAAGGAGATATCTTTTGTTTTTGCGAGATAGCCCATAAAGCCGCCGGCAAAGGTATCGCCCGCGCCTGTCGGATCAAAAACATCTTCCAGCGGCAGGGCGGGCGCCACAAAGACTTTGTCCTCATGGAACAACAGGGCGCCATGCTCGCCTTTCTTGATAATCACATAACGGGGGCCCATCCCGAATATCGCCCGGGCAGCTTTTACGAGGGAGAACTGGCCGCTGAGCTGGCGGGCTTCGCTGTCGTTGACCATCAGGACGTCGACCATCGTCAGTAGTTTCTTCAGGTCGTCGAGGGCGTTATCCATCCAGAAATTCATGGTGTCCATTGCGATCAGTTTGGGGCGCTTGCGCATCTGTTGGACGACGCTCATCTGCAGGCTGGGCAGGACGTTGCCGAGCATCAGGAATTCGCTGCCCTGGTAGCTTTCGGGAATAACGGGGTTGAAGTCTGTCAGCACGTTCAGGTCGGTGACCAGCGTATCGCGGGTATTCATATCGAGGTGATATCTTCCTTTCCAGAAGAAGGACTTCTTATCTTTTTTCCGTTCCACACCTTCGAGGCTGACACCACGTCGTTCCAGCTCATCCATCTCAGCTTTTTCAAAATCGTAGCCGACAATGGAGACCTGGTTGATGGGATTGACAAAATTGCTGGCGGCGTAAGCTACATATGTTGCCGCGCCACCCACGATCCAGTCCGTTTTTCCGAAAGGCGTCTCGATGGCGTCATAGGCCATGGTTCCGACGACGGTTAATGACATGCTGTTGGTTTTTGGGCTGCAACCTACATATTTTTAACGTAACTTGCGCACTAACACTCGTTAGTGGCGGTTTGCCCCTGACGGTCGTTTGTTCTATGGCTAAAATTGTAAATAAGAAGAACAGCACCAAAAAAGATGTGATCATCGAGAAGGCGTCGAAGCTTTTCCGGGAGAAGGGTTTCGGTGCCGCCAGTATGCGTGATCTTGCCGAGCATGTCGGAGTGGAAGCTGCGAGTTTATACAATCATATCCAGTCCAAGGCAGAGATCCTGCAGGCGATCTGTTTCAAGATAGCTAATGAGTTTATGAGCAACCTGGAGGTCGTCGAGGCAAGCCATCATCCGACCCTGAAGAAAATGGAGACGATTATCCGGCTGCATATCCGAATGATGCTGGACCAGTATGAATATGTCTATATTGCCGATCATGAATGGCGGCATTTGCCGGAGCCTTATCTTTCCAACTTCCTGAACCAGCGGCGGAACTACCGTAAAAGGCTGGGTGATCTTATAGAGGACGGTATCAGCAAGGGGGAGTTGAAGGCTATTGAGCCTTATACCGCGGTGCTGGTTATCCTGTCCGCGGTCAGCGGCATCGATTCCTGGCAGCGGTCCAGGAAGACTACCAGTGCGGAGGCGCTGGAGACGAATATGGTTAAATTCCTGATCGAGGGGTTGAAAAAGTAAACGGGGGCCAGGGCGCAAATTGATATTATGGCTACTCACTTTAGAACATTGACGATCGAAGATGTGCGGCGGGAGACGGCGGATTGTGTGTCGGTTGCCTTTGCGATCCCGGCCGGGCTGAAGGAGGAATTCGGGTATCGGCAAGGGCAGAATATAACGGTACGGATGAAGGTCGGTGGTGAGGAAGTCCGGCGATCTTATTCTATTTGCAGCAGTCCGCTGGAAAGTGAGCTGCGGATCGCAATAAAGAAGGTACCCGGAGGGGTCTTCTCGACGTGGGCGAATGCGCGGCTGGCGGTCGGGTCTCAGCTCGAGGTGCTGCCGCCGAGTGGAAGGTTCTACACCGAGGTAAGCCCGGAGAATAGGAAGGACTACCTGGCTTTTGCGGCGGGCAGTGGTATCACGCCGGTCATTTCGCTGATCAAAACCACGCTTGCGGTGGAGCCTGAAAGCCGGTTCACGCTGGTATACGGCAACCGGCACCGGTTGTCGATCATTTTCCGGGAGGAGCTGGAGGCGTTGAAGAACCGGTACATCGACCGGTTTTCCCTTTACCATATTCTTTCCCGGGAGGAGATGGATATCCCGTTATTTCAGGGACGGATCGACGTTCAGAAGTGCGTCGAGCTTTGCGATCGGCTGATCGATCTTCATTCCCTGGATGAGGTGTTCCTGTGCGGGCCGGAGCAAATGATCTTTTCAGTCAAAGATTGGCTGGAGGGTCAGGGGGTGGAGAGGCGGCGGATCCATTTTGAGTTGTTCCACACGCTGGAGGGCGGGGGTGCTGTCCGGCAGCGGCTGGTGGAGGAAGGCGGGCCGTCGGGAGGACCTTTGACAGAGAGTGCTTCGGGGTTCGGGGGCAGGCTTAATCGAGTGAGCCGGGTGACGGTGCGATTGGATGGGTTAAGCCATACGTTTGCCTTGCCTTTTGAGGGGTCTTCGGTGCTGCAAGCGGCGTTGATGGAGGGAGTCGATCTTCCGTTCGCCTGCAAAGGCGGCGTATGCGCCACGTGCAGGGCAAGGCTGCTTGAGGGAAAGGTAGAGATGGATGCCAACTATGCGTTGGAAGCGGATGAACTGGAGGCGGGATTTGTCCTTACCTGTCAGTCGCATCCGCGGTCGGATAAGGTAGTGGTGGATTTTGATTCGAAATAGGGTGGCCCCCCGGGTGCGGGCGGCGCTAAGGGACTACCACGTCTTTTCGCCTCTCCTCATTTTGTCGATGGTCTGCTGGAAGGAGGCCTTATCGGTGTCGCCGGCAAGACTCTTGGCTTTTGTTTCGAGGGCGATGGCTTCGTCCTTTTTCCCAAGCTTATACAGTATGTTGGCGTAGGTGTCCACTAAGGTGGGGTCCGTGTTGTCCTTCAAGCGCTTGCCCCAATCCAGCACATCGGATACGCAGGTCATGTCGGGGCAGTTCTGGAAAACGGACCAGGCGATATTATTGAGCTCGCCGTCGGAGATCTTGTTGTTGTAGGTCTTCATGTAGGCAACCATGACTTTTTCGAAGTTGGGAAAGTCTTTCTTGCCCATGTAATAAGTGATTTTGACCCGTGCGGTGAGTTCGTCGGCTTCCGCGGGGAGCTTGGCGGCGATCTTTTTGTGGAGCGCTGTCCAATCCGGCGGCCGGTTATCGCCGGGCTTGCGGGTAGGGACTTCGTTCACGAAGATGTTGCGCACTTTCATGCTCGCGAAGCCGGGTCCTAAAACCTTATCTACTTCGGCCGGATGGTCGGTGAAGGTCGAAAAGTATTTGTCGGTGCTCTTTTGTGTAAAGGCTTCCTGTAGGTAAAGGGCGTCGCGGGAAAACAGGTCCGACTGGGTGGCCAGCCATTCGTTGGCCACCGCGTTACCGCCTGCAAGGTCATAGGCGTGGAAGCAGGACATAGCTACCTTATGGAGGAAGGCGGTATCACTGCGACCGCTCTTGTATTGGTTCAGCAGCGTATAGTATTGCTTCGTCCTGTCGAAGGATTCAGATATGTGGCTGATGAATTCTTTCGCGGTCGGGCTGGAGCCGACGGTGCGGTGGATGATCTGGCCGTCCGGGGCGAAGATCAGGTAGGTCGGATACGCGCGCACTCCGTATTTGACTGCGATATCGTGGCCGTCGGCATACCAGGCCTTGATGTTGGCGGCGTCGCCCGCAGTCGTATCCAGCTGTACTTTGACGCTGATGAATTTATCGTTAAAATAATTGCCGGTCTCTTCCTGCGGAAAGATCGTCGTGGACATATACCGGCATGGACCGCACCAGGTCGTGAAGCAGTCCATGAAGATATATTTGTTTTCCGCTTTGGCTTTTGCCTGAATAGCGGACCAGCTAAGCCCATGCTCGAAATGTACGCCTGTGTCCACCTGTGCCTGTGTCAGGAAAGGGAGGAGCATGAGTAAGAAGAATACCTTTTTCATTTGCACAAAGTTGTTTATGGTGGAGCATAAAGATAGCTCAATACCCCGGATTTTGGGTGAGGTTCTGATCGAGGTCCCTTTCAGACTGAGGGACGGGAAACAGCAATTTATTCTGGGTGACATTATAGTTCAGCGAGGCACCGATCGGGTCCACCTGGCTATTCATCAGATTGATCGTATACTGCGCGCCGAAACGTAAAAGGTCTGTCCAGCGCCAACCTTCCAGGGCCAATTCCAACCGTCTTTCATTCAGGATGGCCGTGGCAACATCGGATTGGGCGGAGGCGGCAGTATGAGGCAGACCTACGCGGGCCCTGATCTGGTTGAGCAGCGGGATGGCCGCGGCCGTCTGGCCGGTCTGGTTGAGCGCTTCAGCGTCCAGCAGAATGATATCCGCCAGCCGGATAAGGATCTCGTTATCCGGGCTGTTGTAGCCGGCCGCCTGTTTCCATTTATAGGCGTAGGGTACGGGGCTGGTGGCAACCGTATAAGGGGGAGGGATCGCAATCGTGTCTTCGGGCAGCGAAAAATAGACCGATGCGTTGAGCCGGACCGTATCGCCCGCAGCGCGGTAGGCCTTGATCAGGTCGTTGGTACATTCATTGAATTTAGCGTAGGTATCTCCCGTTAACGAGTAGGGCAGCAGCAATTCGGGGCCATAGTTCGTTGTTCCCGATACGGTGCCATGCTGGATCTCGAACAAGGATTCAACGGTTAGCTTATGGTTACCGTCAAAGAGATCGGCATAATTGGGCAATAGCGAATAATACGAATTAGCCAGCACCTTATTGCAATAGATGATGCAGGAGTCATATTTGCCTTGCTGTGCATATACTTTGGCCAGCAGACCTTCCGCCGCGCCCCGGGTAGCTCTCCCGTTGTTCGGGTTGCCTCCGGAAGCCGCCAGCAGGTTGGAGTCGGCGGACATGAGGTCCTGCTCGATCTGCAAATAGACGGCGGGGGCGGCAGTACGGGCCGGAAAAAGCGCATTCCCGGTGTTATTATTGGTCACCACCAGGGGCACGTCGCCATAGGTAGTCACCAGGAAAAAATAATGCAGTGCGCGGAGGAATTTGGCTTCCGCGATGATCTGCGATTTCCGGGTAGTGCCTGTCCAGATGGGATCGTTGATCGCGGGGACGTTGTCCGTCACGGCATTGGCGTTGGCGACACCGTAATAAAGTCCCTGCCAGTCGCGCGTGACGTTACCGTTAAGCGGGCTAAGCGCAAACTGGTCGATGCTGAAATTGTCCGGATTGTTACCGCCCGCATAGCAGTTGTCGGCCTGTACGTCCCCGTTGGTCATATAGTCCCAGATATAAAATTGCTGGTAGAGGCTGTTATATGCTCCCGTCAGTCCCGCTTCCGCGTCGGTAGCGGTCTTCCAGTAATTCGACGTGGTAAGGCTGGAGATCGGAGTTTTTTCGATCGTTTTGCTACAAGCGGCGGCCATGGTCAGGACGCCGGCAAGCAGCAGGAAAACAAATAATTTATGATTGATACGCATGATAATTCATTTTTTGAGTTAGAGATCTACGTTAGCCCCGACCGTATAAATCCTTGATTGGGGATAGGTGCCATAATCTATGCCCAAGGCAGTCGAGCTCACCCCCTGCTGGTTCACTTCCGGATTATAGCCTTTGTATTTTGTGACGGTAAACAGGTTTTGGCCTGTCAAATAGATGCGGATGCCGGAAACCCCGATATGCTGCAAGCCATCCGATTTCACGGTGTAGCTCAGCGTAGCGGCTTTCAGCCGGAAGAAGGCTCCGCTTTCCACAAAGCGGGAAGAAATGCTGGAGTTGGGAACCGAGTTCGCGGCTCCCGGGTCACCGAACACGGCTTTTGGCACGTCCGTGATCTGCCCGGGCGTCGTCCAGCGGCGCAGCACGGCGGTGGAAGCGTTGTTGGCTGTGGACATGCCTTCGGTCTCGATCCGCGTGGCGTCGAATATTTTGTTTCCGCCTACCCCGTCCAGGAGAAGGTCAAGGCCGAAGCTCTTATAGGTCAGGTTATTCAACCAGCTATATACAAAGGTCGGTAAGCCGCTACCCAGATAGGTCCGGTCATGGGTAGGGTCTATTACGCCGTCGTGATTCAGGTCGGCAAATGTTTCATTCCCAGTCTGAGGATTGACGCCTAGTGCCTTATAGCCATAGAAAGCCCCAAGAGGCAACCCGTTCTTCACGACAGAAACATATTGGTTGGTGCCGGTACCGCCAAACTCGATCCCCCCGTAGTAAAAGATCTGACCGCTATCCAGTCCGGTAACCTCGTTCTTGTTAAAGGACATATTGACGGTGCTGGACCAGCCGAAATCTTTTGTTTTAAAGATGAACCCTGTCAACGCAAATTCTTCCCCGCGGTTGTTATCGTTGCCGGGGAGGTTGACGATGATCTGGCCGTCATTATTGCCGCTGGTCGCAGGCAGGGTCTCGGGGAAGATCAGGTCGGTGGTCTTTTTGTTATAATAGTCGGCCGAGAGGCTGATCCGGCCTTTCAGGACAGACAGGTCGAAGCCGATATTCACCTGCTGGCCGGATTCCCACTTCAGTTTGGGATTGCCGACCGGGCTGGAAAGTTGAACGCCCGGCGAAGTTGTCGTGCCATAGATATAAGGTGAGCCGGGGTTAAGCGAAGTATAGGAAGGGTAGTCCGTCAGGGAAGTTGCAGGCAGATTGCCCGTTTCGCCCCAGCCCGCGCGGATCAACAGGTTTTCGATAAAATTGGAGTTTTGAAGAAAGGCCTCCTTCGAAGCCCGCCAGCCGGCCGAGAAGGCCGGGAAATAACCCCATTTGTTATCGATGCCCACGCGGGACGAACCGTCCGCCCGAATGGTGGCAGTCGCCAGGTATTTGTCGTCATATGAATAAGTGGCCCGGCCGAAATAAGAGAGGTCGGCCCAGTCCGTCTGGTAGCTGTAAATGGACTGATTGGAGGTCGCTGCGTTGAGGGTAGGAACTGCCGCTGTAGCGAAGCCGCGGCCCGACTGAGTGTTGTTATAATACTTCTCATTGACCGTCTCCGTACCGATCACCACATTAAAGGCGTTTGCCCCGAAGGATCTGTCCCAGGTAAGGGTGTTGTCCAGCACATATCTCAGCACTTCCTGGCTGGTATTGCTGCCCGCACCGCCGATCGAGATGCCATACGCGTTATTGAATGGATTGAGGAAATAGTTGTAGTTAAATTGTTCCAGGGTGACGCCGGCCTGGGATCTGTATTTGAGGTCAAACGGCAGTTTGATCTCGGCATGGACATTCCCCACCAGATTATTGGCTGCATTCGAGTTCGTATTGTCATAAATGTTTCCAACGGGGTTGTTCGTACCGTCGAAATTAGCGGCATAGATCCCTTTGACACTGACCGGAACGATTGGCGGAACGGTAAGTGCCGCCAGCACGGTGCCGCCATGTTGCGCTGATGCGCCATCCGCGATGGTCGTGGTGTAGGACCGGTTATAGCTGACATTGGCGCCTACGCTCAGCCAGTTATTCATGTCCTGGTCCAGCTTGAGATTGAGGGAGTAACGCTTAAAGTCCGAGGTATGGACGATCCCGTTTTGGTCGAGATAGCCAAGGCCCAGAAACCAGGTCCCCTTCTGGGAGCCGCCTGAAAAATTGGCATTGGCGCCGGTCTGGTTTGCGGTGTGATATACGAGGTTCTGCCAGTTATTGTTGGCATTCAGACTGGACGGGATCGAAGGCAGGGTGCTCCCGGCATTGGCATATTCATCCGTCAACAGCGACAGGTATTGAGAACCGTTCAACACCGGTAGTTTTTTTACAATTTGCTGGATGCCCGTATAGGCGGAGACTTCTGTCCGGGTCTTCCCCCGGGAGCCATGTTTGGTTGTGATCTGCACTACGCCGTTCGTGCTTCCGGCCGAGCCATAAATACCTGCCGCGGCCGCATCTTTCAGCACGCTGATCGACTCAATATCATTGGGATCGAGGGTATGGGTATCCGAAGCGACGACGCCGTCGATCACATAGATCGGTTCGGCTCCGCCCGTGGAGGCGATCCCTCTAACCCGTACGCTGAAATCTGCACCCGGCGCGCCGGAAGGTTGAAAGACCTGTACACCCGGCGCCTTACCGGCGAGCACTTCCGATGTCGAGACGATGGGTCGTTCACTGACGTCGTTCAATTTGATCGTGGATATCGCTGAAGTAATGTCGCCTCTACGCTGGCTACCGTAACCGATCACTACGACCTGGTCCAGCGCACTGGTGGAAGTCTTCAGCTGGACATTGAGCTCATTCTGTCCGCTGACCGGCACCTCCTTCGAGGTATAGCCTATATAGGAAAACAGCAATGTAGCGCTATCGGCGGCAGTAATGGTGAATTGTCCCAGGTTATTGGTGGTCGTGCCTGCCGCGGAGCCTTTAACCTGCACCGTGACTCCGGAAAGCGGTTCGTTGTTGTCGCCAGTTACCGTCCCGGTGATGCGGATGGGTAAGCGGGTGACGGATTCCCGTGTATCAACGTTCGCTCTGGCTTGCGGGATTCCCAGCAACACAAACAGCACGGGTACTAAAAATTTCATACATTTATATTAAGGATTATAAAATGCGAAACCCGACCGCCCTCCCAGTTGGTCAAAAGGTTTCCGTTGCAATCTGAACGGGGAATGCGCTAACATTTCCCGTTTTTTATTGTTCCGATCTCACCGTGATGCCGTTTGGCCTAGCCGGTATCATTCTTGTTTTGCATAAAAATCACTTGCTACGTTGTTTTTATTTATAGTTTATCTGGTCAGCCGCAATTCCCGGATGACGATCCGAATATTGGGTTAACAGCGATATCCTGCGCCGGTGCCGCGCTGGCAGCCGGAATGGTGGTGGGTGGGTGAATTGTTGAGTCAGCTTTTGCAATTCCCGGCAGGGGTATCCGGGTAACCGCATTTCCGGCCGCAAAATTATAATGCTTTTGTGAATCGACTATAAAACTTTTGTTAATCGGGCAACACATTTATTTCGTAGTGGCCCCGGGGCGATGCAGACACGCGGCCGATACTAACAATTGTTAGCTTATATAAAAAAAAGTATCTTTATGGGATAATTCGATAACACTATGGGGTTGTCCGACAGTGAAAAACAATTTCAAGACAAGGTCGATCAGGAGGTCCGGATCGAGCCGCGGGACTGGATGCCGGAGGCCTATCGGAAGACGCTGATCCGGCAGATCTCGCAGCATGCGCACAGTGAGATCGTGGGGATGCTCCCGGAAGCGAACTGGATCACGCGCGCGCCTACGCTCAAGCGGAAGGCGACGTTGATCGCCAAGGTGCAGGACGAGGCGGGTCATGGGCTCTATTTGTATTCGGCTGCGGAGACACTGGGGATCAGCCGGGAGGAGATGATCGGACAGCTGCACAGCGGGAAGGCGAAATATTCGTCGATCTTCAATTACCCGACGCTGACCTGGGCAGATATGGGCGCTATCGGCTGGCTGGTCGACGGTGCGGCGATCATGAACCAGGTTCCGTTATGCCGCGCATCCTATGGCCCTTATGCGCGGGCGATGGTGAGGATCTGTAAAGAAGAGAGCTTCCACCAGCGGCAGGGTTTCGAGATCCTGCTGGTGTTGAGCAAGGGGAGTGAGGAGCAGCGGCGGATGTGCCAGGATGCGATAGATCGTTGGTGGTGGCCCTCCGTGATGATGTTCGGGCCGAATGATGATGCGTCGCCGAATTCGGCGCAGAGTATGCAGTGGAAGATCAAGCGGTTCTCGAATGATGAGCTGAGGCAACGTTTTGTGGACGTGTGTGCGGAGCAGGTGAAAATCCTGGGGATGCGGTTGCCGGATGCCGATCTGAAATGGAACGACGAGCGGCAGCATTATGACTTCGGGCCGATCGATTGGACGGAGTTCAACAACGTCATCAAGGGCAATGGCCCATGCAATAAGGAAAGGCTGACGGCGCGGGTTCAGGCGCATGAGGATGGGGCCTGGGTAAGGGAAGCGGCGTTGGCGCATACCGAAAAAAGGAGGAGGCTTTATGCATGATAAACAGTGGCCGTTATGGGAAGTTTTTATCCGAAGCAAGCAGGGGCTCGATCATAAGCATGCCGGCAGTCTGCATGCCGCCGATGCCGCGATGGCTATCGAAAATGCCCGTGACGTATATACGCGGCGGATGGAAGGGGTCAGCATCTGGGTCGTCGAAAGCAAATATATCCATGCTTCGGATCCCGACGAGGCTTCGTCGCTTTATGATCCTGCGAATGATAAGGTCTATCGCCATCCGACCTTTTACGACCTGCCTGACGAATTAAAACATATGTAAGATGGGTTATCCGGCACATATCGATTATTCGCTTCAATTGGCGGACAATGCGTTGATCCTCGGCCATCGCAATAGTGAATGGACGGGGCATGGGCCGATCCTGGAGCAGGACATTGCGCTGTCGAATATCGCCCTGGACCTGATCGGGCAGGCGAGATATTTGTATCAGCATGCGGCGCGGTTGATAGGCGGCAAAGTTACCGAGGATGGGTCCGGGGGGCGGGAGGTTACCGAGGATGGGCTGGCTTACGGGCGGGATGCCTGGGATTTCCGAAATTGCCTGCTGGTCGAGCAGTCGAATGGGGATTGGGGAAAGACGATCCTGCGGCAATTCCTCTTCAGCGCCTGGCAATACTATTTCTATGGGCAGCTACGAAACAGCCGGGACCAGGAGTTGGCGGCCATAGCGGAAAAATCAGTCAAGGAGGTTACTTACCATCTTCGGTGGAGCGGCGAGTGGGTGATCCGGCTGGGAGATGGGACGGAGGAGAGCCATGAGCGGATGAGGCGGGCGGTAGATGAGCTTTGGAAATATACGGGGGAAATGTTTGCGCCTGCGGCGTATGAAAAGGAGCTTATACGCCTTGGGATCGCAGTCGACGCCGGGGAGATCCGGCCTTTGTGGGGAGAGAAGGTGGGAGAAGTTTTTAATGAAGCGGGCTTGGAGATACCTATGACCTGGATGCAGGGCGGCGGGAAGGACGGGAAGCACACTGAGCAGCTGGGTTATTTGCTGGCGGAGATGCAATTTTTACAACGGGCTTATCCAAATTGTGAATGGTAGAGAACGCGCAGATATGGTCCATGTTGGAAGAGGTCTATGACCCTGAGGTGCCGGTTCTGTCCGTGGCGGACCTGGGGATCATCCGGGAAGTGCGGACCGGAGAAGATGGAATAGAGATCGTCATCACCCCGACGTATAGCGGCTGTCCGGCCATGGATGTGATCCGGACGAATATCCGGATGAAGTTGATGGAGCACGGGTACCGGGATGTCCGGCTGACCACGGTACTGTCGCCGGCATGGACAACGGAATGGATGACTGAAAGGGGAAAGGAGAAACTGGCAGCGTATGGTATCGCTCCTCCCCTGCCCTTGCAGCAAGTATGTCATCCGGCCATGTTCCACCGCGAAGAAGCGATCCCTTGTCCGCATTGTCATTCCTACCATACGACCCTGATCAGCGAATTCGGGAGTACGGCGTGTAAGGCGCTTTACCGTTGTGAGGATTGCAGGGAGCCTTTCGATTATTTCAAATGTCATTAACTTTGAGGGATGTCGAGCATTCTTTTCGAAATTCGGGATCAGATCGCTTTTATAACTTTGAACCGGCCGGATAAGCTGAATAGTTTCACGCGGGAGATGGCGTTGTTGCTACAGAACAGGCTGGATGAAAGTGCGAGCCTGCGTGAGGTGAGAGCGGTGTACCTGACCGGAGCGGGGAAGGCCTTTTCGGCGGGCCAGGATCTGGCGGAGGTCGTCGACCCGGAAGGGCCGGGCTTGACGAATATTCTGCGCGAGCAATTCAATCCGATCGTTACGCGGATCCGAAATTTGCCAAAGCCGGTAGTTGCGGCGGTCAATGGAGTGGCGGCGGGTGCGGGGGCTAATATTGCGCTGTGCTGTGATATTGTGGTGGCGGCGCAATCGGCTGGCTTTATCCAGGCGTTCTCGAAGATCGGATTGATCCCGGATAGTGGTGGAACGTATTTCCTGCCGAGATTGGTAGGCTGGCAGAAGGCGACGGCGATCGCGATGCTGGGAGATAAAATCAGCGCTGTTGAGGCGGAAAGAATGGGAATGGTCTATAAGGTATACGACAACGAAGAGTTTGAGGGCGCTTCGCGGGCATTGACGTCGGTATTGGCGCAGCTACCTACGCGGGCGCTGGCCTTCACAAAACATGCTTTCAACTATTCGGCCGCCAATACGCTTGAGGCCCAGCTAATATTGGAAGATGAGTTGCAACAGAAAGCGGCGCAGTCCAAAGACTACGCGGAGGGGGTGAATGCATTCCTGGGAAAGCGGCTGCCGCTGTTCATGGGGGAGTAAGGGCGGCCTACGCATAGCTTCGGCGGGCGAGGGCGAATAAGTCGCTCATTCAAAAAATTAAGACTATGCTTTACGAATTTAAAGGACACCGGCCGGTGGTGGACCCTTCTGCCTTTATTCATCCGCTGGCGGCGGTAACCGGTAATGTATGGATCGGCAAGAATGTTTATATCGGTCCCGGTGCAGCCATCCGCGGGGATTGGGGGCGGATCGTCATCGAGGACGGGTGTAACGTTCAGGAGAGCTGCACCATTCATATGTTTCCGGGCGTGACAGTCCTGTTGAAGGAAGGGGCGCATATCGGACATGGAGCGATCGTGCATGGCGCGATCATCGGCCGGAATTGTCTGATCGGGATGAACAGCGTGATCATGGATAATGTGGAGATCGAAGATGAATGTATCGTCGGGGCGATGAGTTTTGTCAAGGCGGGGGAGAAGATCCCGCGGCGGAGTTTGATTGCGGGCAATCCGGCGAAGTTGATCAGGGAGGTCAGTGAGGAGATGCTGCGATGGAAGACGGAGGGAACGGCGCTGTATCAGGCGCTGCCGGGGGAGATGAGGGAAAGCTGGAGGGAGTGTGAGGCGGAGAGGCCCAAGGAGAATATGGTGGAGGAGCCTCTTGGGGTGGAGGAGCCGGCTGCGGTATACAAAAGAAGGGAACTCACTATTGACGAATTTCTCGAAATGGAAGAGAAGTCAGATGTGAAGCACGAATATTATAAGGGTCGGATCTTTTCGATGTCCGGGCCGAAGCTCGATCACATCCGGATTACGAGGAATCTGACAGCATTGTTAAGGGGGAAGCTCCGGGGCAGCAGCTGTGAGGTCTTTCCCACCGATCTTCGGGTCTACGTAGAATCTGAGGAATTGCTGACCTATCCTGATCTGTCTATCGTTTGCGGAGAGCTCGTGACCAGAAATAATGATGATTGGAATCTAATGAACCCATCGGTTATCGTCGAGGTGCTTTCAAAGTCGACCATGGATTATGATCGGAATGAGAAATTCGAGCTATACAAGGCGTTGCCCAGCTTAAGGGAATATATTCTGGTGGATTCAAGATCGGTGTTGGTCGAGCAGTTTTGTAAGGATGGGGAGGGGAATTGGGTTTTGAGGAACTATGATAAACTCACGGATAGGTTGATGGTGGAGACGGTCAAAGTGGATCTGTTGCTGGAAGAGATCTATGAGAATGTCCGGTTTCCGAAGCTAAGTGATTAATAACCTCCGGCCAACTGTCGTATATTTGCGGTTCAAAAGGAAGTAGTGGAGAAATCAAATTTTGTCGATCAGATCAGGGTCTTTTGCCGCAGCGGGCATGGCGGGGCGGGCAGCAAGCATTTTATGCGGACGAAGTTCAATGCGATGGCGGGTCCGGATGGCGGGGATGGCGGCAGGGGCGCGCATATTATCCTTAGGGGGAGCAAACATCTCTGGACGCTGCTGCATTTGCGGTATTATAAAAATGTATTGGCGGAGAATGGCGAGTCAGGCAGCGGCAATAACTGTACCGGACGATTCGGCAAGGATATCATCATCGAAGTCCCGTTGGGGACCATCGCGAGAGATGAAGAGACAGGCAAGCAGGAGGTGGAAATATTGGAGGATGGACAAGAGATCATTTGGTTAAAAGGCGGCCGGGGTGGTCTGGGCAATGCCAATTTCGCGACACCCACCAATCAGGCTCCCGAGCATGCACAGCCGGGACTACCGGGGGTCGAGGGCTGGAAGATCCTGGAGTTGAAGGTGCTTGCGGATGTGGGGCTGGTGGGTTTCCCGAATGCGGGTAAATCGACATTACTCTCGGTCATCACGGCGGCCCGGCCGAAGATCGCCGACTATGCGTTCACCACGTTGACCCCGCAGCTGGGAATGGTAGAGTACCGCGATGGACTTTCTTTTTGCATGGCCGATCTCCCCGGGATCATCGAGGGCGCGGCGGAGGGAAAGGGGTTGGGCCACCGGTTCCTCCGGCACATCGAACGCAACCCCGTCCTGCTTTTCCTGATACCGGCAGATAGTAAGGATCATGCGGGAGAATTTCGGATCCTGCTGGCCGAGCTGGAGAAGTATAATCCTGAATTGCTTCACAAGCGGTTGGTGATCGCGATCAGCAAAAGCGATATGTTGGACCGCGAGTTGAAGGAGGCGATAGAGCAGGAATTGCCCGCCTCCGTTCCGCATCTGTTTATTTCTTCCATCACCCAACAAGGGCTTGTCGAGCTCAAGGATTTGTTGTGGAACGTTCTGAATGAAGAGCCAGCCAGTTAACTTTTATTTTATATAGATTTATAGGAATTATTCAATTTTTGGTATATTTTTGGCATGTATCTATCCATCACCCCGCAGCCAACTACTGATTGCTGCCGCCGATTGCCGGCGTTCTCTCCGATTGTTGTCCAAATATTATAGATTGTTACGCCTGCGTTGACTTGTCATCCGGTTGCGAACCTGAACCCGGTTGCTTCCATATCCATGATTTTTCGTCACTAAAAACCCATTTATATGAAGTCATTATTCCATGCTTCTATTGGCAGGCTTACGTGCGGGATCATCCTTTTATTAACTGTCGCTACTGTGAACGCCCAATCGGAGGTTTCCGGGGCGGTTGGCGGCGAGGACCATGTCGTAGTCAGGTTCCTGGGAGCGCAGGACGACATGCTGGTCTTCAATGTTTCCTATTACAACCCGCAGGGAAACAGGTTTGTCGTCGCGATCAAAGACCAGGATGGCACCAAGATTTACCAGGACGTGTTTAAGGATAAATCCTTTTACAAGCAATTCAAACTTCCCAAGACCGATAAAGACAGGATCGTATTCGTATTCAGCAGCGGGCAGGATGCCCCTGTAGTGAAGACGTTTGCGGTAAACGTCAACAGCCGTCTGGTGCAGGAAGTAGCTATTAAAAAACTTTAAAAAAACATCTATGAACGCATTACCGATCATAAAACCAATTCTTCCCTTTCTTTTCAGTGTCCTGTTAGGCAGCGGCCACAGTGCCGGTACCGCCGAAGTGAAGTATATCCCGGTCAGCGAGACCCAGGGCGTGTTCAATGTCGTATATAACAATGAGGCCGGCAGCCGGTTTTTGCTGCAGATCGAGGACCAGGATGGCAATCAGCTGTATCAGAATATTTTTACGGATAAGCTGTTCAACAGGAATTTTCAGTTGGCCGAGCCGGAAAACTATACCAGGCTGGTCTTTTTGATCCGGAATCTGGGAGACCATTCTTCCCAACGATTTCAGGTGGAAACAAACACCCATTTGGTTGAGGATGTGAATGTGCAGGAGATAAAATAATAAAAGAACCCCGGGCTTCGCCCGGGGTTCAATGTGCTATTGTATTCTTTGTGCTATTGTATGGTTGGAGATTCAGTTTGTCGTGCCGGCGAGCCGATGAGTTTCGTCACTTCGGCATAGGTCAGGGATCTCGCTTGCTTTGGCGTTAATCCATTTGTCGTCAGGACGGTTCCGGGAATGACTACATAACGGTACAAAAGGCCCGTATTAGTGGTGCTGTAATCGTTCAGGTACCCCAAAGTGGTCAGCTGAATAGACCCCGGCACAAAGGTGGTATACATGCCAAATTCTACCGCGTTCGTGACGGTTGTGTCGCCCGTGCTGGGAAAGCCGGGTTCGCCCAGATAGCTTAGGACAGCGCCTCCATCCGCAACGGCACTGGTCACCTTAGCAGCGGAAATGGTCTCCGTGTAGATCGTATCGCCAGCGTCCGTCGGTTGCATCGAAATAGTCATCCACTGCGAGTGATAAATGCTATCCTTACCTGATGAATTATTGTTGTTATTGTTATTGCTTTTCGAACAACCGATCAGGGAAAAGAAGCCAACGATGGTGGAGGCTAGGAAGAAGATTTTTAGATTTCGCACAACTTTTAGTTTTAAAGAGTGAATGTATTGAGTGTCTATTGATTGCTGTGTTGTTTCTAACAGTGGGATACGCAAATCCTGTATAAAAGGTCTACAAATAATCGGCCAAACCGGATTTTTTGCCGGTGAACAAACTTATTACTTTTTCCTGGTTGATTTACCGGGAGCAGATTTCTTTGCCGCGACAGGTGTATTATCCTTATATCTCCAAAGATACATGCAAGCATAGGTGCGATAGGGGCTCCATTTCTCCGAGATGCGCAACATCTTTTCCCGAAAGGCCTTTTTGTCTTCCCGGTCCAGTTTATAAAGGCGGATCATGGCGTTCTGTATGCCCCAGTCGTCGATGGCAAATATGTCTTCCCTGCCCAGGGCGAACATGAGCAACATTTCGGCGGTCCAGTGTCCGACACCTTTGATGCGGGTAAGGTAGGCGATAACGGCTTCGTTGCCCATCTTATTCAGCTTGCGGTAGTCGAGACCTTCTTGGATGGCGAAACGCGCTACATTCAGCACGTAGGCCACTTTGGAATTTGAAAGGCCGATAGCCCGGATGGTGGCGGGCGGCGTAGCAAGGATCTGCTCCGGGGTTGGGGACCGGCCGCCGAAAAGGTCGAGGTATCGCTTCCGGATGGTCTGGACAACTTTTGTGGAAAGCTGCTGGCTCATGATCGACGCGGTGAGGTAGAAGACGATGTCTTTTTGCTTTTTGATGGTCGGGGGTTCGGGTTGCTGGTCGATGAGCTTCTTAAGCCGCCGATCTTTGGCGAGGTGGGTCAGATGATCCATGGGGAAGTTTTTGTCGTTAATTTCTACGAAAACGAATAGCTGATCCCTCCATCCTTCTCATCCTTGAGAACAATACCGAGCTGGCTCAGCTGGTTGCGGATCTTGTCGGAAGTCGCATAGTCCTTACGGGTGCGGGCGTCGCGACGGATGTCGATCAGCAATTCCACTACGCCGGTGAGCTTGTGATCTTCGTCGGCAAATTCGCCCTTCAGCCCGAGGATATTTTCCAGGTAGTCGGTAAAATATTTCTTCATCATCCCGATGGTGGCGGGGCTCAGGGCGTCCGGGGCGATGTGGCCGCTCTTTAGCGAGTTGATGACGGGTACGAGGTCAAAAAGGGTGGCGAGGACTTTGGCGGTGTTGAAATCGTCGTTCATGAAGTCGTCCAAACTGGTGAGTTGGCGGCGGACCTTGTCGTCGAGTGTAGGGTCGGCAGCGGTGGAGGCGGGGTCGGCGGGGGCTCCGGCGGGATCGGCGGGGGCTGAAGCAAATTTCTTTAGCAGCTCGTAGGCTTCCCAGAGTCGCTTCAGGCCTTTCTCCGCGGCCTGGAGGGCCTCATTACTGAAATCGAGGGTGCTACGGTAATGGGTTTGAAGGATAAAGAAGCGGATGGTCATCGGCGAGTATGCCTGTTGGAGCATGGGGTTGTTGCCGGAGAACATTTCAGTCAGCCGGATCACGTTGCCATAACTCTTCCCCATCTTCTTCCCGTTGATGGTGATCATATTATTATGCAGCCAGTAACGGGCGGGCACGTGTTTATTGCAGATGGTGCTTTGGGCAATTTCGCTTTCATGGTGGGGGAACTGGAGGTCCATCCCTCCCCCGTGGATGTCAAATTCAACCCCGAGATATTTAGTGCTCATGGCGGAGCATTCGATATGCCAGCCCGGGAAGCCTTCGCCCCAGGGGCTTTGCCAGCGCATGATATGTTCGGGGGGCGCGGCTTTCCAGAGGGCAAAGTCCTGCCGGTTGTGTTTCTCATCCTGACCATCGAGGTCGCGGGTGGTCTCGAGAAGGTCGTCGAGGATGCGGCCGCTAAGTTTGCCGTAGGGATAATGTGCGGCGTATTTTTTTACATCGAAATAAACGGAGCCGTTGATGACATAGCCGTAGCCTGCGTCAATGATCTGTTGGATCATGCCGATCTGTTCGACGATATGGCCGGTGGCTGTCGGTTCGATGCTGGGGTCCAGGTTATTGAATTGGCGCATCGCCCAATGGAACAGGTTGGTATATTTCTGTACGAGCTCCATGGGTTCAAGCTTTTCCAGTACTGCCTTATTGGAGATCTTGTCCTCTGCCTCCCGGCCTTCTTCCTCAAAGTGACCGGCATCCGTAATATTCCGGACGTAGCGGACCTTATAGCCGAGGTGGAGGAGATAGCGATAGATAAAATCGAACGTGATGAAGGGGCGGGCGTGGCCCAGGTGACTTTCGCCGCTTACAGTAGGTCCGCACACATACATTCCCACATGGCCGGGTGTGATGGGGGTGAAAATTTCTTTCTGTCGCGTATAGTTATTATGGACTTTTAGAACGCTCATATAACTCGCGAAGATACCGAATATTAGGGGTTCAATTGCAGGTCGGCTTCAACGGGGTTGTGGTCAGACCAGGGGGTCATTATTTTCCGGCATTGGAGCACCGTTAGATCCGGGGACGCGAGGATATAGTCGATCCGAAGCGTCGGAGATATGTTCTTATACGTCCGGCCGATGCCGAATCCTTTGCGCAGCCATGCGTCCTGCCAATCGCCGCGAATTGTGGCATAGGTATAAGAATTGGGAACATCGTTAAAGTCGCCGCAGATAAAGGCCGGATGCGGGCAGCTATCCAGGCGGGAGCGCACTTCTTCGGCCTGGTCCGCGCGACGCCGGAAGGCATCCCGGAGCTTGCGGACGATGGAGCGGGAGGCATCGACGATGCTGTCATCGACGTTCTTAATAATTTCCAGATCCCTGAATTCCTTGCTGCCGAACAGTACGGATTGGAGATGCGTCGTGAAGACGCGAATGGTGTCCTCACCGGCCAGGATATCCGCAGCGATAAGGCTTTCCGTGGTGCGAAATCCATTGGGGCGCTTGTATTCGTGCAGGAAGGTATCTACGATGGGAAACCGGGAGAAGATGATAACGCCGGCGGCATACAGTCCGGGGCGAACATAGTCGCGGGAGAAAAAATAATATGGATAATGCAGCTGGGTCTGGATAAAGGTGATATTGGATTCGAGGCCATGGCGGGTCAGCGGTTCGTAGAACTCCTGAAGACAGAGGACATCTGCCTGCTGTGTGCCGATGAAGTCGAGCATCTGGATCCGGGACCGGACAGGCGGCCGCTTTTTTGTTACAAAGTCGTCAAAGCTCCGAACGTTCCAGGTCAGGATGCGAACGGTCGTGCCCGGCTGCCGGGCTTCGTGGAATGGAGCGCCAGGGTGCATGGCAAGGAAATGGCGGCTATTGGACCAGCCGATCGCCAGGGCTGCGAGTGAGAGCAGGGACCAGCGGCGAAAGGGGCGAATGAAGAGAGTAGTCAGGAAAAAGAGGATGACAAGGAGGAACAGGTAGGGGAAGGCCAATCCGAGCAGTGAAATAAGCCACCATTTCCCGGGATGAAGGAAGGAATTGGCGCAGGCCAACAGGAACAGGAGAACTGCCAGGCCGTTCAGGATCAGAAAGAGATGGCGGGTGAAATTGCGGAGTTTAGGCATCGCAACTCCTAATATGTACGAGAAATTCTCATTAAATAAAAATAGCGAATTTCTCGCAATCGTCTAAAGTCTGACCTATCGGTCGAGCCGGCCTCCGGCCGGCTCCTACAAATCTTCTTCGTCCGCTGCCCGTTTGAGGATCTCTTTTTCCTCGTCGGTGAGGAACCGGTAACCTTGCTGGTTGATCTTGTCGAGGATCTCGTCGATGCGCTGCTGTGTTACGTTGGGGATCTTTTTGAAAGGCTGGGTGCCGGACACCTTGTAATAGAACTCATCTTTTGGCAAGCGATTCTTCTTTTTCTTATTGGGGTTGAAGAGGTCGTTGCACCAGTCAAAGATCTGGTTGATCCAGACACTACCGTCATGGCCTCTGCGAAGTTGGTAAATAAAGAAGAATCCGGCGCCGCCGCCGGCCAGGTTGGCGATATAGGCGCCCGAGTCGCCATGGGAAATACTGGAAAAGTCGATCAGGAGGAAGAGCAGGGTCAATATCCAAAGGGGGATACCGCCATTGATCATGGGAAAGATCCGGTAGTCCGGAGCGACGGCGGTAGTAGCTATGGCGAGCGCAACGATGGCCGCGTTGGACCCGAGGAGGCGCGCGACCGGCAGTGTGGCCTGCAGCTGTGGGAAAATGGCGTAGGACAGGACAAAAAACAACGCGCCCGCCAATCCGCCGTAGAGGTAAATGGGTATCAGCTTCCGGTTGCCGGTCAGGTCCTGAAGGATATATCCAAAGCACCAAAGCCAAAACATATTGCCGATAAAACGCGGGATATGGCTGTCGGAGAACATATAGGTCAGCACAGTCCAGGGCCGGGAAGAGAGCTTGTCGGTGGAGGCGGGCAGGGCAAACCAATTGAGCACATTCGTCTCATAGGCGGCCGGGTTGAGGGAGTTCAGATCGTAGATAAGCCAGATGAACTTCAGGATCACAAACAAGGAAGCGTTGACAACCACCAGCTGCACCAGTGCATTTCCATCCTGCCCCAGGACCATTCGCTTCCGATAGTTGTCTTCCATTACCCTCATATTTTCTAAACAGTTATATCAGGTAAAGAGTTTAATAAAAATTACGCCGGTTCCTGCGATTCCAATACATGACAAGCAATAAGCCAACCAGGCCACCACCGAGGTGGGCCCAATGCGCCACGTTATCACCGGCAGTAGGGTTGATGCCGGAAATCAGTTCCCCGGCAGCGTAGAAGAGGACGACCCATTTTACCTTGATGGGGACGAAAAAGTAGAGATATATGAGACTATTGGGGAAAAGCCAGGCCGTCGCGGCGAGACAGCCGAATACCGCGCCGGATGCGCCGAGGGTGGCGCCATTCCATGGTTTGTTCGGATCGTAATACTCCGCAATTTGATCGTAGTTCGGAACTTGATGCAACTCGTTGAAGTAAGGGGTCATTTCCGGGTATAGGACCGCCAGGTGAGCGACTGCTGCGCCGAGGCCGCAGATAACATAGAAGACCAGGAAACGCTTCGGTCCCCAATAGTTTTCCAGGATGGAGCCAAATACCCAAAGCGCAAGCATATTATAGAGCACATGGTCCCAGCCTCCGTGAAGGAAAAGATAAGTGACCAGCTGGTGTGGTCGGAATAAGGGGGAACGAATGTCGTGAAGGGCGAAGAGGTTGATCAGTTTCGTATTGAATGCGTCGCCAAGCGTCGCCTGCGCGAGATAGATCAATACATTGATTATAATCAGATTCTTAATTACTGTCGGTATCAGCTGAAAGCCACCCGGACGAAACTCTGTCATACGCTATTTTTCCTTGATTGATGTATTAAGGGCTGCAAATTACTATAATTATTGTTGCACAGGCTCCCTGAGCTTCAATTGTACTATATTCTCTATATGATGGGTATGCGGAAACATATCGACGGGTTGTACCCTTGTCACCGCATATTTGGAGTCCAGCCACCGAAGGTCGCGGGCCTGCGTGGCGGGGTTACAGCTAACGTAGACCACAGTAGGCGCGGCGATCTCCAGGATTTTGGCCACCAGTCGTTCGCTCATCCCGGCACGGGGCGGATCGGTGATTATAACGTCCGGGCGCCCCTCTTGTTCAAAGAAGGCATCCTGACAGAGGGCGGTCACATCGCCGGAAAAGAAGCGGGCGTGGCTGACACCATTCAGGGCGGCGTTCTCCCGCGCGTCTTCCACGGCTTCATCGATGACCTCCACACCGATGATCCTGGCGGCACGGGGGCTTACGAAGATGCCGATGCTGCCGGTTCCGCAATACAGGTCATAGACGGTCTCCTTCCCGGTCAGCGCTGCGAACTCCCGGGTGACCCGGTAGAGACTTTCGCCTTGCCGGGTATTGGTCTGGAAGAAAGATTTCGGGCCGATCTTGAACTGAAAATCCTCCATGCGCTCGATGACATATCCTTTTCCGAACAGAACACGGGGCTCCAGATCGGAGATGCTGTCGTTCCATTTGGGGTTGATGGTATATAAGAGAGTGGTCAGTTCGGGGAATTGTTGCAGCAGGTCTTTGGCAAGTTTTTGGGTGAGGTCGTCGTCCCGGTAGCCGAGGACGAGGTTGGCCATGATCTCGCCCGTCGTGCAGATGCGGAGCTGGAGGTTACGGAGCCAGCCTTCATGCTGCCGGATATCGTAAAAGCTCAGACTCTCCCGGAGGCCGAAGTCGCGGACGGCTTTGCGAATTCTGTTGGTGGGTTCGGCCTGGAGGTGGCAGGTGTCGATATCCACGACCTTATCAAAAAGGCCTTTGGCGTGGAAACCGGCTACCCGCTGGTCGGCGGACACCGTTGGGTCATTCAATTCATGGGGAAGAAGGAAGCGGCGGTTCGAAAAGGTATATTCCATCTTGTTGCGGTAGTGGACAGTGTTTTCGGCGCCGAGGATGGGGCTGATAGCCGGAAGGGTTACCTTCCCTATCCGCCGGAGGTTATCTTCTACCTGTTGTTGTTTATACTCCAGTTGCCGGTGGTAGGGAAGCATTTGCCAGCGACAGCCCCCGCAGACGCCAAAATGCGCGCAAAATGGCTCGACGCGCTCCGGGGAATATTGCCGAAAAGCGATGATATGGCCTTCGGCCCAGTCTTTCTTGTTTTTAGAGAGGCGGATATCGACGATATCCCCGGGTACTGCGTTCTCGATGAAAATTACCTTTCCGTCCACCCGGGCAAGGGACTTGCCTTCCGCGGCGTAATCCTCTACCAGGACCGCTGTTAGCGTGATGTTCTTATTTTTTTTTCGCACGGCGTAAAGGTCTAATTTTACCTGCGTATGAGCAAAATCGTTCTCTTTCTGGCGGCTTGTCTATCATTACAGACGGCCAATTCGCAAACTGGCTATTCGATCCGACTCCATCTCAAACCCTATACGAGCGGAAAAGTATATCTCGGCTATTATTATGGGAAGATCAAGGCCCTGGCGGATTCGGCGCAGCTGACCGCCGGTGGTGAAGGGTTGTTCAGAGGCGAGAGCCGGCTGCCCGGCGGAGTTTATTTCGTGGTATCGCCCAATCGTTCGATCCTTTTCGAGTTGCTGGTCGATTCGCAACAGAATTTTTCGATATCGGCGGATACGACCAATATGCCGGGCAGCGTAGTGTTTACAGGATCGACCGACAATACGATATTTCAGACCTACACGAAGTTCACGGCCGGGATGGGTATGGAGATCACAGAGGATCAAAAGGCTATGAATGCTGCGCAAAAGGCGGGTGACTCCGCGACCGTCCGGTCCAACCGGGAAAAGATCAGATTATTCAATGAGCAAATCACGAAGTACCGGGAGAAGATCTGCAGCCAATATCCGACGACCCTGCTGGCGACGCTCTTTCAGGCGCTAAAGGAGCCCGAGGTACCGTCGGCGTCCCGCCAGCCGGGTGGCAAGTATGACAGTGTCTTCGCCTTTCGCTACTTCAAGGATCATTACTGGGACGGGCTGTCATTCAGCGATGAGCGGTTGACGCGGACACCGGTATTCGAGCCCCGGCTGGACAAATATTTCAGGGAACTGGTGTCGCCGGATCCCGATTCCATTGAAAAAGAGGTGGACCATATGCTGCTGTATGCCCGGGTCAGCAAGCCCATGTTCCAATATCTGATGGTCTATTTCGTGCAGAAATATGTCAACCCGCCGTATATGGGGCAGGATGCCGTTTTCGTCCACCTATTTGATAAATATATCAATGCCGGGGAAACGGAATTCTTCACGGAGAAGTACCGGAAGTATCTGAATGACAGGGCCTACAGTATTATGGCCAACCTCATTGGCCAGCCGGCGGCCAACCTGGAGATGGTGGACAGCGAAGGTGCGCTCCGGCCTTTGTATGGGGTGACTGCAAAGTTTACCGTCGTTTGTTTCTGGGATCCGACGTGCAGCCATTGCAAGGAGGTTGTTCCGAAGCTGGATTCGATGTACAAGGCTAAATGGAAGGGCGAGGGAGTGAAGATCTATGGGGTGATGGTGGATGGCGGCAAGGATGCATGGATACAATTCATTAAGGATCACAATTTAAGCGAATGGACGCACGTTTATGAGACAAAGGAGCACCAGGACGCAACGGAGAAAGCGGGTCAGCCCGGATTCCGTCAGCTATACGACGTGTACCAGACCCCAACCCTCTACCTGCTGGATCAGGACAAACGCATTATCGCAAAAAAGCTGTCTTACGACCAACTGGATGAAGTTATAAATCTGAAACTGCAGCATGCAAAATCCAAATGATATCCGCTTTTCGATGAAAGGGGTCATTCTTTTTTTCTTTTTTTTGCTCGTTTCTTACGGTCTCACGGCGCAGACCCTTTTCACAGTCGATGGCACACCTGTCAGTAAGGAGGAATTCCTAAAGGCATTTACGAAAAATAATAATGGGGTCGCACCGACCGATAAAGCATACCGGGATTACCTGGAGTTATACATCCGGTATAAACTGAAGGTGAAGGCGGCTTATGCGGCGCAGCTCGATACGTTGCCTGCGCAGCGGACGGAGCTGCAAAATTTCAGATCCCAGGTGGCCGATGCCTATATGAAGGACCAGGAAAGTTTGGACCGGCTGGTGAAAGAGGTATTTGTGCGAGGCCAGAAGGATATCCGGCTGGCGCATATCTATTTTGCACTGCCTAAGAACGTTTCGCCTGCGGATACATTACGGGTTTATGAGAAGGCAATGACGGCGTATAACGAACTGAAGAAGGGCAAGAAGTTCGGGGAGACGGCAATAGCGTTCTCGGATGATCCGGCGGTGAAAATGAATAAAGGGGAGATCGGGTATATCACGGTGTTTTCGCTCCCTTATGAATTGGAGAACCTGGCCTATTCGCTGGCGCCGGGTCAGTGGTCGAAGCCCTACCGGAGTAAAGGCGGCTACCATATTTTCAGGAATGAAGGAGAAAGGAAGGCGCTGGGCCGGGTCAAAGTGGCGCAGATACTCCTGTCCGTCCCGCCGGGAGCTTCAGCGGAGGTCCGGGAGCAGGTGCGGCTGAAGGCGGACTCCCTTTACGGGGCGATTTTGCGTGGGGGTGATTTTGCGGCGTTGGCGCGGGCATACAGCGGTGATAATCTTTCGTATCAGAATGGAGGCGAGCTACCTGAATTTGGTGTCGGCCGTTACGACTCCGCGTTTGAAGCGGCGGCTTTCGGGCTCGACCGGGATGGGGCGGTCAGCCGGCCGGTGGCCACGGGTTTCGGTTATCATATTATAAAGCGGCTTGCGCGGAAGGCGGCTCCTGCGCAGTTCGACGACCTGGCGAAGGCTGCCTTGAGGCAGCAGGTGCTCAACGATCCCCGGGTGGAGATCAGCCGGCAGGCGATGTTCAACCGGATCTATCATGAGACGGGATTCCAGCGGGCGGATATTCCGGAATCGGATCTCTGGGCCTTTACGGACAGCGTCTTTCGGAACCCGCGTTATTCCTCTTATGGGAACCTCAGAAATTCCACGATCGTATTTTCCTATCCGCAGCGGGCCTATACGATAAGGGAGTGGCTGGATTTTGCGCATGCCACGCGGCCGACGAGGGCGGGCAGCGGGTTGTCGGATAAGGAGCTTTTTCAGCGGTATATCGAGCGCACGGCCATGGACTATTACCGGAATTACCTGGAGCAATACAATAAGGATTTTGCTTTTCAGCTAAATGAGTTCAAGGAAGGCAATCTGTTATTCGAGATCATGCAGCGAAAGATCTGGGACAAGGCTTCGGCGGACAGTGCGGGGCTGGTGAAATATTATGAGGCGCATAAAGGCAAATACTGGTGGAATGCCAGCGCAGACGCGCTGTTATTCACGTGCAATAATGCAGGGACGGCGGAGGCGCTGAAAGCGCGGCTGGCGGCCGGTCCGGTCGCCGGGTGGCGGTTGTCTTCCGATAGTATGGGGGCGGCCATTCAGGCGGACTCGGGCCGGTATGAACTGCCGCAGATCCCGGGCACTGCGTTCGGAACGCCGGTAGCGCAGACTTTTACGGAGTTCACCGGTAATAAGGCGGACAACACGGTCAGCTTTGCATATGTACTGACGGTCTACAATAACCGGGAGCCGCGCAATTATCATGATGCACGCGGTTTCGTCATCAATGACTATCAGGGGTTCCTGGAGGAGCAGTGGGTGGAGGGGCTTCGGAAGGAGTATCCGGTTAAGGTGGATGAAAAGGTGTTTAAAACACTGCCTTCACCGCCTCTTCGATGACCTTGGCTTTTCCGAGCGTATAATAGTGTAATACGGGTACCCCTGCCTTCTTCAGTTCGCGGCTCTGCCCGATCATCCAGTCTGTGCCAACCCGCTCCACTTCTGCGTCATTTTTGCATTTAAGGATGGCATTGGACAGGTCCGTGGGCAGGTCTACGTGGAAGACCTTCGGCAGCATGGAAAGCTGTTTCTTATTGGTGATAGGCTTCAGGCCGGGGATGATCGGAACGTTGATCCCCTGCTCGCGGCAATTGCGGACAAAGTCGAAATATTTCTGGTTGTCGAAGAACATCTGGGTGGTGATATATTCGGCGCCGGCGTCGACTTTTGCCTTCAGGTACATGAGATCGGTCTCGAGGTTTGGAGCTTCGAAATGTTTTTCGGGATAGCCGGCGACGCCGATGCAGAAGTTCGTCTTACCTCCATTCTTGATATCCTCTTCGAGATATTCGCCCTGGTTGAGGCAAACGACCTGTTTGAGGAGATCGATAGCATAGCGGTGTCCGTCAGGCTCGGGCTCAAAGGAGCTTTCGTTCTTTGGCGCATCCCCGCGAAGGACGAGTACGTTGTCGATGCCGAGGAAATGGAGGTCGATCAGGGCATCTTCCGTTTCCCGTTTCGCGAATCCGCCGCAGATCAGGTGGGGTACGGCGTCGACCTTATAATGGTTCATAATAGCCGCGCAGATGCCAACGGTGCCAGGTCGTTTGCGGACCTCTACTTTTTCAAAAGTGCCGTCGGTCTTCTTCTTGAACATCGTTTCGCTCCGGTGATAGGTCACATTGATAAAAGCCGGTTTGAATTCCATCAGGGGGTCCAGATGCTCGTAAATGGAACTAATGGTCTTGCCCTTCAGGGGTGGGAGTATTTCGAATGAGACCAGGGTCTCTTTTACGTGTTGCAGATGCTCGATAACCTTCATAAATATAGATGTGCGGCGAAGCCGCAGTTCGCATTTGGTCGGCAAAATTAGGCGATAAGTCTTAAAACGCCTATAATTTTAGCTCGGGATGTTGTCCCTTTGGCCGCAGGGCCTAAATTTGCGTCCAAATAACGAAGAGATTTGAGCATTATTATTCATTCAAAGGACCTGGTTAAAACTTACCATAGCCGAACGGTGGTCAACCAAGTATCCGTCAAATTGGAGCAGGGAGAGATCGTCGGATTGCTGGGGCCGAACGGAGCGGGAAAAACGACCACCTTTTATATGGTTGTAGGGTTGATCAAACCTGACAGCGGCGAAGTCTTTCTGAATGATGTCAATATCACGCGGCAGCCGATGTATAAGCGCGCCCAGATGGGGATCGGCTATTTGCCGCAGGAGGCGTCGGTGTTCCGGAAGCTAAGCGTGGAGGACAACATCAAGGCGGTTCTCGAGATGACCCGGCTGACGCGAGCCGAGCAGAAGAAAAAGCTTGAGGCCTTGCTGGATGAGTTCCATCTCCATCATGTGCGAAAGAATAATGGGGATTCGCTGAGCGGCGGGGAACGGCGGCGGACGGAGATTGCGCGCGCGCTGGCGGTAGACCCGAAGTTCATCCTGCTGGACGAACCGTTTGCGGGCGTCGATCCGATCGCGGTGGAAGACATCCAGTCGGTCGTGGCCAGGCTCAAGTTCAGGAATATCGGTATTCTGATCACCGACCACAATGTAAATGAGACGTTGTCGATCTGTGACCGCGCCTATTTGCTGATCGATGGGAAGATATTCAAGCATGGGACGGCGGAGGAGCTGGCCGAGGATGAGCAGGTGCGGCGGCTATATCTGGGGAGGAATTTCGAGCTGAAAAGGAAGGATTATCTGCATGACGAGGCGAGGCAGAAGGAGATGAATGAGTTTAGCCGATCCGCGGGCGCCGGGCGGGACGTATTCGCGGGTCCGAGCCGGGAGGATATTGTCATTTCGGTGAAAAATGCGATAGAGGAGCTGGAGAATATCAAAAGATTAAGGAAAGAGCGGTCGGATTCGGCGTTTGTTGTCGAGGACATGTTTGGCGGCTTGCAATCTACCGAACATATTAATGAAAGAGAGGAGATCGGTCTCGATGTGTTTGAGAAATTGATCCCTGAAATAAAGTCCGCCGTGTTGAAATTTGCCCAAGACAATCATAACCAGGAGCTTATGAAAATAGCGGAGCGGCTTACCCCCAATGAGGATGCGGCCAGGACCGACCTCAACGATCTGCTGCTGCAGTTGGAAGCCGATGAGTCTTAACCCTTTACCGCATTATAAGGACAGCGGCTCATTTGTTTGAGTATATCCCGCCGATTAGTTATTTTGCCAATGATGAAGCTATTGAGCCCGGCCATATCGAGACTTGCGAGGTTACGTCTTGGGCGCATTGAGGAGTGGATCAACAACCCTATTGCGATCCAGCGGGAGATTTTGCAGCATCTGGTCACGTCGGCGCAGTATACCGAATTCGGGCGGAAGCATAATTTCTCCAAAACCTTTTCTATTCGTGACTTCAAGCATGCCGTTCCGATCCAGGAATACGACGATCTCAAGCCATATATCCAACGGATCATGAATGGGGAGCAGAATATTCTGTGGAACACGCCGGTCAGCTGGTTTGCGAAAAGCAGCGGGACTACCAGCGATAAGAGCAAGTTCATCCCGGTGAGTGAGGAGAGTTTGCAGGACTGTCATTATAAGGGGGCAAAGGATGTGCTGACGATGTACTATGATTTCAACCCCGAATCGGATCTGCTGACGGGAAAGGGATTGGTCATCGGCGGGTCGCACACGATCAGCCAGGTCAATTCAGATGTTCATTATGGCGATCTGAGCGCCGTGCTGCTGCACAACTCACCCTTCTGGGGCCATTGGATCCGGACACCGGAGTTGAGTATCGCGTTGCTGGATGAGTGGGAGGATAAGATAGAGCGGCTCGCGATGAATACGATCCAGGAGAATGTGACTTCGATCTCCGGAGTCCCTACCTGGACGCTGGTGTTGATCCGGCGAATCCTGGAGATAACGGGAAAGCGCAGTCTCGCGGAGGTGTGGCCATCGTTGGAACTGTATATCCATGGCGGGGTGTCCTTCACGCCATACCAGGAGCAATTCAGGAAGCTGATCGGGAAAGATATCCACTATCTTGAAATGTATAATGCCAGCGAGGGCTTCTTCGCGGCGCAGGGCAGTCCGCGTGATGACGGCATGTTGTTATTCCTGGACCACGGCATCTTTATGGAGTTCATGCCGGTGGAGGAATACGGCAAAGCCGATCCCGAGACGATCGGGTTGGCGGATGTGGAGCTGTGGCAGCAATATGCGTTGGTGATCAATACCAATGGGGGGCTGTGGAGGTATTTGCTCGGAGACACCATTCAATTCACGTCGCTCTTTCCATTCCGGATAAGGGTCAGCGGGCGGCTCAAGCATTTTATCAATGCGTTCGGGGAGGAGGTGATCGTCGACAATACAGATAAGGCGATTGCAGTTGCGGCGGAAAAGACGGGTGCGATCGTGAATGACTACACTGCTGCGCCGGTTTATTTTGGCGACACGGGTAATGGGGCGCATGAATGGTTGGTCGAGTTCGAGCGGGAGCCGGCGGATATGGCGCTTTTTGTCAGCGAGCTCGATAAAGCATTACAGGCTGTCAACAGCGACTACGAGGCGAAACGCCACAAGGATATTGCGCTTAGCCTGCCGATCCTGCATTCGCTGGAGAAGGGCGTCTTTACGGCATGGTTGAAAAGCAAGGGCAAGCTTGGCGGTCAGCACAAGGTGCCGAGGTTGTCCAACAACAGGAAATACATAGAAGAGATCCAGGCTATGCTGCCTGGCCAGTTTGCTCGTCCCGAAGCGCCAGCGCCAAAATGACAAGGCTTACAAGCGACGAGGTATAATACAAATACAGGTAGGGAACGTCGATAAAACAATAAAATACGACCAGGCTCAGCTTCAGCGCGGCTATGGGGATATTGGCGCATCGTCGGCGGAGAGCGATGACCGTGAAGGCGATTGGAAGGGTAAAGCTGAACAGGATCAGCAGGCCGTGCAATACGGCAGTGCCGTTACGGCCGAAGAACCATGCCAGGCCCGGGGCAGTCGAGAAAACATCGGGGCTATCTTTCCAGACGCGGCCGGCAAAGGCGATATAGTCCCCCGGCAGATGCGCCAGCCGGGTAAAGGTCACCCAGCCCACGGGCACCAGGAAGATCAAAACAAAACACAGGATGCCCGTCAGCGAGAGGATCGATAATTGCCTGCTTCGCTTCTCCAGGATCAGCCATAACACATAGGCGGGGATCCAGCCTACCAATGCATAGCGGCTCAGCATGCAAAGCGAGATCGCGATACCCGTCAGCCAGGGTTTGCCTGAGATCAGCGCGAGGACGAGGAGCACATAGTAGCCGAACACCACGCCTTCTTCGGACACGCTGACGATGCCGGGAGTATTGTCGGCGACGATCCACCAAAATAACAGGAAGGCCAGTACCCCGAGATAGAACGATGAACGCGTATTTGACCGCTTGTATAGAAAGATGAACGTGCCGAACGCGAACAGCAGGCCGGCGATCGCGACCCATCGAATGTCGATACCCAGGGCGACAGCGGGAACATACGGGAGCCACATGGCCGGGAGGTAGATGGGTTGTGCACCGTGCCAGATGGAGGGGATAGGATCGTAGACGTGGCTGTGCTGGCCGGCGATAAAGCGTTCGCACATGACCTTGATGATCGGAAGCATATCGGCGTTGGTGACGTCAATGGGCATCTCGTCGAACCAGTAGACGCACCAGGAATAGAGTGCGAGCGCTGTCAGTCCAATGAGGATAACGCTGCGCTGGACAGATAGGCTGCGCCAGGGTCTCCTGGCGAGTGCCGGGAGGCGGAGTTCCGGAAGTCGGACTAGTGTTATCGCGATGGCCAGGCCGGACAGGAAGTAGAGGATGGAGAATAACGGTGTCCAGCCGTGGATTTTCAGGCACCAGGTAGAACTGAGGGTTTCCACCGCGAAGGCGAGCAAAAGGAATTTTGAGGATCTGACCGAATTGTTCATGGGCTGCAATGATCTACAAATAAATATATTTTTTTACCAACAACCCAATGAATGAATATATTTGGCCCATGAAACTATTGGAAAATAAAATTGCCATCGTCACGGGCGCCAGCCGGGGCATTGGAGAGGCTATTGCGTTAAAGCTTGCGGAGCATGGGGCGCATATTGCGTTCACATACCTGAGCAGTGAAGAAAAGGCGAAGGCGCTGGAGGACAGGCTGAAGGGGCTGGGTGTGAGGGCAAAGGCTTACCGGAGCAATGCGGGGGTCTTTGCGGAGAGCGAGGCGTTCGTCAATGATGTAGTGAAAGAGTTCGGGACGGTGGATATTTGTGTCAATAATGCAGGGATCTCGAAGGACAACCTGTTGTTGCGGCTTTCGCCGGAGCAGTGGGATGAAGTGATCAATATCAACCTGAAGAGTGTGTTCAATGTGACCAAGCAGGTCATCCGGCCTATGATGAAAGCCAAGGCGGGTTCCATCATCAATATGAGTTCGATCATCGGGATCGGGGGGAATGCGGGTCAGAGCAGCTATGCGGCGTCCAAGGCGGGGATCATCGGGTTCACCAAGTCGATCGCCAAGGAACTGGGGAGCAGGAATATCCGTTGCAATGCGATTGCGCCGGGGTTCATCGAGACCGATATGACCTATTATCTCAAAGACGGGGAGGGCGCGAAGAAATTCCTGGTGGACATTCCGCTTGGACGGTTCGGGAAGGCGGAGGAGATTGCGGAGACTACGTTATTCCTCGCCAGCGACATGAGCGCGTATATCACGGGGCAGGTGATCAGCGTCTGCGGGGGACTGAATATATGAGTTTGGAGGATGACCTAATTTGCTGTGATGACACCTATAGATAAGCTGTTAGCGGACAATAAGGACTGGGCGGCGGCGATCAAGGCCGAGGATCCGGAATATTTCGAGCGGCTGGCGCATTTGCAGACGCCGGAGTTCCTTTGGATCGGGTGCAGTGACAGCCGGGTGCCTGCCGACCGGATCACGGGAACGCAGCCGGGGGAGATCTTCGTACACCGGAATATCGCCAATATGGTGGTACACACGGATGTCAATCTGCTGAGTGTGCTGGATTTTGCAGTCAATCATCTCAAGGTGCGGCATGTGATCGTCTGCGGTCATTACGGATGCGGCGGGATCAAGGCGGCGATGACGAATCACGACTACAAGTATGTGCTGAATATGTGGCTGCGCAATATCAAGGATGTGTACCGGCTGCATAGCAGGGAGCTCGAGGCGATTGCCGATCCCGAGGCGCGGGCGGACCGGCTGACGGAGCTTAATGTACGGGAGCAGGTGATGCATCTGGCCAAGACCTCCATTATTCAGCGGGCCTGGAAGGAGGAAGGACGGCCGCAGCTGCATGGGTGGGTCTATGGGTTAAAGGACGGGCTGATCAAGCCGGTTTTCGATATGGATTCGGGGTATATGTTAGATCCGATCTATAAATATGATGATCTGTAGGGGATCATTAAGAAAGTGAAGAGCGGCTTCACCGGGCCGCCCTTCGTGTCTCTCACGTGTAATTCTCATTGTCGACTTACTGTGCTATCCAAATTTTGGTCGCCGTCAGGTCTTTTCCATTTGTTTCCGCATTCCAGTTGTTAAAGTTATAGGTCTGTTCGGAAGGCGGATACTGATACCGTTGAAAACTGCCGTAGCTGTTGGTGTGGAAACTGGCGTTATTGGGGTCCGTGGGGGTCATGCCGCCGGTTCGCTTCTGAAGGGTCCAGGCATCCCAGGGTTGGCGGAACATATCGATCCATTCCTGGGCGTAGATCTGCTGCAGGGCGGTAGCGGGATTGAATAATACGACGGGATTTGTCAGCAGGGCACTCATGGCCGCCGGGCTGGGCGACGCCGATGGTTTATTGACAACCCATACCGTCGAGTTGTTGGCTTGCTGCGACCAGAAATTTACGGACGCCGTAATGCCGGCATTGTATTCGGTCTGTGCGGTGGCCATATTTACGGCCGCGCCGCCAAGCCCCGCGGCGTAGATCTCCGCCTTTAGGAAGTGGACTTCCGCTGCCGTCATGAACAATTCCGGGATGTTGTTGTCCACCGCCCAATAATAGTTAAGGTTGGCGTAGAGATTGGGTGTAGGTGGGTTGCCGTCCTTATTGGCCCAATCGCTGTTGCGGATGCCTTCGTCGTAGGGCGAACCTTCTTCCGCCGGGGTGGATGCGGTCGGGTTCTGCGGGAAGGGATTCCACTGGGTATTGTTGTTGGGCTCGAAGAAGATATTGCAGCGGGGGTCAAAAATCCCGCTCCCGTCCTGGTTCGTATCGGAGGACATCAGGTTCCACATCGCGGTGCCCATCCGAAGCCGGCATTCCGTGCCGAAGGAGTACATCCGGGCTGAAAGGTCCATGTTGGGAATGTTGGTAGTCGGGTATAGCCCGACGTTGGTGTTGTCGGCATCCAGTAGCGGCTTGCTCAGCGCGTCGGTGATCTGCGGCGTAGCATCCGTCGGGTCTTTGGCATACATGGTCAGTGCGATGCGGAGCCGAAGGCTGTTGGCGAATTCGATCCATTGCGAGATATTGTTTTCCAGCACGAGGTCGTTGCTGACCTTGGATTGCGTGGAGCTGGCGCTGAAATTATTGACGGCCCATTGCAAGTCGCTGAGCACGGACAGGTATATACTTTTCTGATTGTCATACACAGGGGTCAGGACCGTGTCGTTGGTAAGGCTATAATCCAGGGATTTCCCCGCGGCAGAATAAGGTATATCGCCGAAGGAGTTGGTCAGCTTGATCGCCATATATCCTTTGAGGACTTTCATCTGCGCCTTTATATTGGTATAGACGGTCGTGTCCGGCTGTTTAGCGATCACCTCCATAATGGCCTCGTAATTCGACAGATTGTGATAGAAATTGCTCCAGTACTCGTCACCGTCGTTGCCGTAGGAGTAGTCCGCTTTTGTATAGACAGGTGCGAGTTCGGTGATCGGGTAGACCCAACTGTTATAGCCGACCTGCTGGTCGCCCTGCGCCATATTGGAGACAAAGCCAACATACAGCTGGCTGACCGTAGCTATGGGTGAACCATTCGTGGGCGCGTTGATTCTTTGGAAATCTTTGGTACAGGAGCTTATTCCGCCCAGCAGAACGAACAGTGCAGCCGTGAATCGGAAAAATGTGCGAGAAATTCTTTGTTTTATTCTCTTATTTATCATATGAATGCGTTGAGTAGAGGGTTGAATAATTCATATCGCATTAAAATCCCGCCTTTACGGATAACCCGTATGATCTTGTCCCGGGCAGCGAACCGAACTGTGTAGTTTGGTTATTGGTGGTACCTGTCAGCCCTTCAGGGTTGAGGCGGTCCGGGAGATTTGTGAATAAATAGAACAGGTCCCTGCCGATGAGTGAAATGGACAGGTTCTGGAAGATCCCGGTAGCGCTGGTGATCTTTTCCGGGAATTTGTACGTCAGCGCCACTTCCCGCATTTTACCCCAGGAATTTGTAAAGATGCTGTTGGTGCGTACGATCGGAATATTATCCCAGGACTGGAAGTTGCCGGCATATTTCCACCAGGAGTTGACCACGGCGGTATTCGGTTTGCCGTCTGGTGTCACGCCGGGGAGGATCACACCGACATTACCCGTCGTTCCGTCGGGGAAGGTAAAGGGCAGGCCATGGCCGTCGCGTTCGCGGGTGGTCTCGGGGAGTTCGCCCTGACCCATGAGCGTCGCATAGTCCCCCGACCAGATCTGACCGCCGATATGGAAATCGGTCAGCACATAAAGGCTGAAGGCTTTGTAGTGGAACGTATTGCCGATCCCACCAATCAATTTTGGGGTAGAGTTGCCAATCTTGACGACACTGCTGGTCGTCGCATACTGAGCGCCGAGGATCGGGCCGTTACCCGAGTTCGCGG
The DNA here is from genome assembly GCA_035948015.1 of Puia sp. Classification (GTDB taxonomy): domain Bacteria; phylum Bacteroidota; class Bacteroidia; order Chitinophagales; family Chitinophagaceae; genus Puia. The sequence goes on along the minus strand of DASZJO010000114.1, from coordinate 24,134 downwards.
CGTCGGCGTAGATCAGATTGACGACCTTCTGCTTTCCGATGTATTGATAGTCCAGCCCATAGATCGTGCCGTACTGGTCTCCGACATGCGCGTTTGTGCTGATACCGTCGCCGCCAAACCAACTCCCGATGGGGATCTGCGTTACGCCCGGTTCGAGCGAAACAATCGTATTGCTGTTATGACCGCCGTTGACCGTGATATCCCAGGTAAAGTCTTTCTTGCGGATCACAGCAGCGTTTATGATGATTTCGATCCCTTGATTCCGCAAGGCGCCGGTATTGATGGTCAGGCGGTCCGCACCGGAAGTCGTAGCCACGTTGACTGGCAGGATCTGGTGATCCGAGTAAATACTGTAATACGTGAAATTCACATTGATGCGGTTATTCAGAAATCCAAGATCGGCGCCGGTTTCGAATGACCGCGCGCGCTGAGGCTGGATGCCCAATGAGGGCAGCGTCGTCGGCACCGTCAGACCCGTTGTAAAGCCGGCTGTGGTGACGGGGCTATAGACAAATTGAGTTTGGCCGGGAATATAGCCATTGGCGCTACCGGCCTCCGCGATGCGGATCTTACCATAGCTAAGCCAGTTCTGAATGCTTTTTAAATTAAACGCGTTTGTGAAAACAAAGCTTAAATTTCCGGAGGGATAGAAGAAGGACCATTTGCTCGAAGGCAGGGTAGATGACCAGTCATTCCGGCCTGAACCTTCGAAAAAGATGTAATTCTTGTAGGAAAGATTCAGGAGGCCATAGACCGAGTTGATCTCGCTTTCCTGCATTGTCTCCAACGGGTTCAGGATAGCCGGGTTGGTACCGCCGTAATTCGAAAGGGTATATGTAAACGGATAATTGAAAGGGCCCGGGTTTGCTGCGGAGATATCGTAAAGCTTGTTGTGGTAATAGCTGGCGCCGCCGGTCAGGCTTGCATTGAAGTCGGGGAAAAGGTTATCCTTGTGGAAGTTGAGCAGCGCGTCGAGATTCTCGATCCCCACGGTTGACAAGTCGTTGCTATAAAGATTTTCGCCGCCATACGCGGTAAGGCCACCGGCATCGATGGGCCGGTTCTTTGTAACGAACTGGTTGGTATAATAATCGAGACCCGTGTGGCCGGTAAAATTCAGCCAGGGAGTGATATCGGCGGTCAGCTTGACGGAACCGAGTAATTGATTCTGCGTAAAGGTTGTATTATTGACCAGCGTATTCCACCAATAATAGCCGGGCGCCCCATTGTCCTGCGATGGGCTCTGGCTGATGACCGTCTGATTTTGCGAACCGTCTTTGTTGACGGCCAGTCCCTTCTCCAGTGGTTTGTAGTCCATCGGGATCATATAATCGGTGATATAGCCCACGCCGGAGGAGGAGGAGGATTCGCCGTAGACGTTTGGAACATTTTCGCGGACGAGGTTGAGGTAGCTGACCGTTGCTTCCACTTTTACGCGTTTGCTGACGTTGAGGGAAGAACCAATATTGAAAACGTTCTGATGGAAATTGCTGTTGTAGGTGATCGCGTCATTATCGGTGCGGGTGTAAGACACGCGGACGGTCCCTACATCTCCGCCACCGGAGAAGGAGACGTTATGCGAGGTCGTATTGCCCGTCTTGTAGAAGCTCTTAAAGATATTTGGGTTTCCGACGTATGGGCGTTCCACTCCGTCCCACCACAGGATCTGCTGGCCTGACATTTTCTGGCCCCAGGAGGCGCCATCACCGGGGAAACCGATAAAGTTCCACCAATTGTTGCCGCCTGGATAGGAGGGGTTGACGCCGGGAATGGTGGAGCGGGAGCCATAGAAATCGTTACTGCTGGTTTCCCGGTTTTGAGGGTTTGCACCGCCCGTCTGATAGAAGCCCGGGTTTGCGGAATAGAGCGCATCGGCCATCCCCATGCCGTATTCATCCTGCATTTTTATAAAGCGATAGGGCTGATTCCAGCGCGTGACAAAATTATAGTCGATGCCCAGGCCTTTTTGCCGGGTCCCCTTCTTTGTCGTGATAAGGATGACCCCGTTTGCGCCGCGGGCTCCATAGAGTGCGGCGGCCGTGGGCCCCTTAAGGATATCGAAAGTTTCTACATCATCGGGGTTGAGGGTATTCAGGAACGAGCCATAGTCGACGGATTGGTTTTGACTGAGATCCGTATTAACACCTTGCAGGTTCTGTTGCGTAAGGCTCTGACCCTGGGGAAGGATCGGTTCGTTATCGATCATGACGCCATCCACCACGATCAAGGGTTGGTTATTGCCGAGGAGGCTGTTGTTGCCGCGGATGACGATGCGGCTGGAGCTGCCTTCGACGCCATTTGGTTCGGTGATATTGAGGCCCGCCACTTTACCGATAAGGCCAGTGGAGATATCGGGCGGAGCAGCTTTCACTACGTCATTTCCCGAGATCTGCTGGGCTGAATAACCGAGGGATTTTGCTTCCCTTTTGATCCCGAGGGCTGTGACAACGACTTCGTTCATGGCGTGCTCGCTTTTCTGGAGCGTAACATGCAGATCGGCAGAGGCCGCGCCAACCGTGGCCTTGTAGATATCGAATCCGATCGAGGAAAAGACCAGCACGTCACCGTCTTTGGCGTCGATGAAGAAATTGCCTTTTACATCCGTGGTGGTTCCGTGGGTGGTTCCGGAGATGGTCACGCTGACGCCTTGTAGTGGGCTTCCGTCAGCGCCGTTGACCGTCCCGGTGATGGGGCGGAAGGCGGGGGAGGGGGAATGGCTGGATGCCGCGGTTTGTGCGGTGGGGTCCTTTTTCAGGACGATCTGGTGGCCGATCACCTCATAAGAGATATGGAGGGGCGCAAAAATGCGTTGTAAGAGGTCACCTAACCGTTCGTCGGTAGCGATGACAGTTATTTTTTGCCGGTTCTGCAGCACATCGTTGCTGTATGTGAAGCCAATCTCGGTGGTGGCGGCAATCGCTTTGAGCACGGTCCTGATCTCTTTGGATGGCAGGTTAAGAGACACTTTTTTATCTAATATTTCCTGGCCGGCCACCTTACCGGGAAATGAATAGCTGATATAGCTGATCACCAGGAAAAATTGCAGTAAAGTCACTCTCATAATGAATAAAACAGCTTGTTTAGGTTTTCCGTTTTTGTTCATATCTTGGGTGGGTTTTGTCTGTTTGAAATAAATGTGGCAAAATCGACTCCCTGATCAAAGTTGTGACCTGCGACAGGGGAGCGTTACAAATGGTGGTGTTACCAGCACCGCCATTTTTCATTACTATTTTCGTGAACCGGGCTCTGCCCGGTGTGAGAGAGGATCTTTTGATGTAATCATGCTCAGTAGTTTGGTTTACAATTTTATATAACAGTCACTAGTCCTTATTGGCGAGGTCATTTGCAGCCTTTTCCTTCCAGGAAGATCCCATCTTCTTTCAGTTCATAGGTAGCGCCGATCCCTTCGCAAATAATTTTGATCTTCTCTTCCAATGATTCATCGGTCAGGGATGTCGTCAGCACGCAATGGGAAAAGGTCGCTCTGTCGTAGTGAAACGGTATGCCGTAGGCATTCTCGAGGGTTTGGAAGATCTCGGTGACTGGGGTCTCTTCGAAGTCGAAGCTGATGGCCGGGGCGGGGGGAGCTTCGGGTGCAAGGTCTTTCTTACCGGCAGGAAGCTGGACAAGGTCGCGGGAGTGCCCTTTGTAAAATGCGATCTGGTTAGTCGTCAGGATCAGCGGTTCAGGCAGGGGGGCGGTCTTTTTGGTCACGGCCACTTTGCCGGTGGTGACAAGTACGGTAATGTCCCCGTTTTCCTTATCGGTTGCGACTTTAAAGCTCGTCCCCAGTACCCGGACGACGACGTCACCCGAGTATACATAAAAGGGGCGGCGGGCATCCTTAGCCACTTCGAAGTATGCATTGCCTTCCAGGTATACTTCGCGTTTGTCCTTCCGGAGGAAGGCGGCATGGCGGATGCCCGAACCCGGCTGGAGCACGACTTTCGAGCCATCGACGAGATAAACCGTTTGGCTGCGGTCGGTTTGGTTGACGCGGTCGAGGTCTTGCCGGACCAGCAGGTTGGCGACGGCGGGCCCTGTTTGGGGTTGGGGGGAATGGCGGGGGCGGTTCGCGGGCCAGAAGAGGGCGCCGGCGAGGAGCATGAGGCCGGTTACGGAGGCGGCGATCAGCCAGGGGGTACGGGGGCTGCGGCGACGGGCCGGAATGCCGGGAGTGCCGGAGGCGAGGGCGGGGTCTCCGGGGGTGAGGGCAGGGTCGCCAGGGGTGAGGGCTGTGTCGCCGATGTTCAGGTCCGGATCCGCGTCCAGTTTTTTTGTTATATCGGACCATATGGAATCGGCAAGCTGCCGGATGGCTTCCGGTCCATTGTTGTAGGCCTGGTCGTCCTGCAAGAGTTTCCTTGTCTGGTCGTCGAGATTCTCCATTCTGTATAGAAGTGTAAGAGACCCGACGATTATACTCAGGAAAAAGAAAATATTTTTAGAAGGCCAAGGAGCAGGAGGGGCATGGCGGGGATCTTATAGACTTCTTTCAGGCGGGAGAGTGCGCGGTGCAGCAGGTTGCTGACCGACTGATAGTTGAGGTCCATGAGTTCGGCGATCTGGTCGTGGGTGAATCCCTGGTAATAGCGAAGTTGGATCGCTTCCTGCTGACGCAGGCTCAGGGTTTTTATCGCCTCGCGCATGGAGGTGATCCGTGAGGTGCGGGATTCGTTCTCGATGATGCTGGTTTCGATTGCCTCCTGGAGGGGATTGTCGAGGGTAAGGGCGATCCGTGCAGACTGTTGGCTGAGGTAGCGGTTCCTTTCCAGGCGAATGAGCTTGTAGCGGAGGGCTTTGAAAAGATAGAATTTGACGGATCGGGTAGGCGCAAGGTTCTTCCGGGATTGCCATAGCTCTACAAAGAGCTCCTGGATCTGATCCTTCAGCAAGTCCTGATCCGCGCAGAGTCTAAAGCCGTAGGTAATGAGTTGGAGGATATGTTGCTGGTAGATAGCGGCGAATGCCTCCCGGTCACCATCCTTGAATTGTGACCAGCGCTGCATGTCTACATCAGGCAACATTTCCATCGCGGTAAAATATTACTTTTTCCTGAAATTATGAAGGGCGTTCCGGGAGGTCTCGCTCAAGATGAGGCGGCCGCTGATCATTGCCCGTTCGATGAGCAGCTGGTCCCAATGCTCGGTCCCTTTCCAAAAGGTCGCTTTTAGCAGGGCTGTCGCCTCAGGGCTCGAGTGGGCGAGGGTGCGGGCGAGCCGGTCGATGGATTCGTCCATTTCGGTGACCTGGCTGTGGAGTTCGGCGTAGAGACCCCGTTTCCTGGCCCATTCCGCGTCTCGCCACATGGTGGCGTCGATAGCCAGGCTGCTGGCAGCGGAGATACCGATCTTTCTTTCTACTGCGGGTCCCACGACGAAGGGGCCGATCCCGAGGGCCAGTTCGCTAAGCTTCACCTCGGCGCCGTCGACGGCGATGGCGTAATCGGCTGCTGCTGCGATACCTACCCCGCCGCCCACGCATTTGCCGTGAATACGGGCAATCACGAATTGGGGGCATTTGCGAATGGCGTTGATGAGGTGAGCAAAGCCGCTGAAGAAGAGAAAGCCCTGGTCGGCGTTCTGGATCGCGATGAGTTCGTCGAAGGAGGCGCCGGCGCAAAATGCTTTTGTTCCTGCGGAACGCAGGATGATGACCCGCGTCTGCGGGTCATTCCCGGCGCCGTGGACTTCGTGGGTGAGGGCGTCGAGCAGTCGCCCCGGCAGGGAGTTGCTTTGGGGGTGGTAGAATTCGATGGTGGTAATCCCTTCGTGGGTTTCTGTGCGGACGTAGCCGTCACTGATCTCTCGAAGCATAAATAGATTTTGGTTATGGGTTCTTCTTTTGTACCATGGTCAGGATGGTGGCGACGGCGACACTCTCGCCTGATTCGTCAAAGACATCCACATACCATTTTACGATGCCGCGGGGCAGGTCGGTTGCCTCCTTCTGTTCCTGGGCGATCTTCTCTTTACAGGTCAGCCTGACGCCGATGGTCGTTCCGGCATACACCGGTTTGAGGAACCGGCAGTCTTCGATGCCATAGTTCAGCATGACGGGGCCTTTCCCGGGGTCGACAAACAGGCCGGCGGCTGCGCTGAGGATAAAGTAACCATGCGCAACGGGTTTCTCAAATAAGGTATCCTTCAGCGAAGTGTGGTCGGTATGGGCGTAGAAATGATCCCAGCTGACGTTCGCAAAATTGACGATATCCGCTTCGGTGACCGTTCGTTTGTGCGTAATCACGGTGTCGCCTATTCGTAGTTCTTCGAAATATTTTCTGAACGGGTGTTTGTCGTCTACGGATTGAGCGGCATAGGGTTGATATGTCCCGGTCAGGTCCGTGATCATGGATGGGGAGCCCTGGATGGCGACGCGCTGCATATAGTGGCGGACGCCGCGGATGCCGCCCATTTCTTCGCCGCCGCCCGCGCGGCCGGGGCCGCCGTGGACCAGCAGGGGAAGGGGGCTTCCGTGGCCAGTGCTTTCTTTGGCGCATTCGTTATTCAAGATGAGAATGCGGCCGTGCCAGGAGGCCGCGCCCAGAACGTAGCTTTTGGCGATGCCGGAGTCTCCGGTGACGATGGTGCTGCAAAGGGAGCCTTTCCCTTTTTTTGCCAGTTCGATCGCCTCTTCGGTGTTATGATAAGGCATGAGCGTGCTCACGGGGCCGAATGCTTCGATGGTATGGGGTTCTTCGCTTTTGAGCGGTTGTTCGTTCAGGAGGAGGAGCGGGGAAAGAAAGGCGCCTTTTGTCGCGTCTGCGTCGATCAACTCCACGCTGTCTAGTGATCCATAGATCAGCTGTGAGGAGGCCAGGAGGCGCCTCACCTGGGCGCGGACCTCTTCGCGTTGGGATTGTCCGGCGAGGGAGCCCATTCTTACCTTCTCGTTCTCGGGATTACCGATGGTCGTTTGGGCCAGCGATTTTGTGATCGCCTTCCAGGCGTCTTCCATTTTGTTGGCCGGGACGAATATCCTTCTTACGGCGGTGCATTTTTGGCCGGCCTTTACCGTCATTTCCTTCCGCAGTTCTTTGACAAAAAGGTCCCATTCGGGCATCCCGGGTTCGACATCTTCGCCCAGTACGAGGCAGTTAAGGGAATCGGCTTCCATGTTGAACGGGACGCTTTCCTGCAGGATGCGGGGATGTGATCTCAGTTGCAAACCAGTCGAGGCCGAGCCGGTGAAGGTGACGACATCCTGGGCGCCGACATGGTCAAGCAGGTCGCCGGCGCTACCGCAGATCAGCTGAAGGGCGCCGGGGGGAAGGATGCCGGAGGCGGCAATCTCGCGGACAACAGCTTCTGTGAGGAAGGAGGTCACGGTAGCAGGTTTAACAACGGCAGGAACGCCTGCCAGCAGGTTGACGGCGATCTTTTCGAGCATTCCCCAGACGGGGAAGTTAAATGCATTGATATGGATGGCGGCGCCTTCTTTAGGGACCAGGATATGCTGGCCCATGAAGGTGTTCCCTTTACTGAGGTTCAGACTCTCTCCGTCGAGGCAGAAGGGGGCGTCGGGAAATTTGCGGCGGAGGGAGGCGTAGGAGAACAGGTTGCCGATGCCTCCTTCCAGATCTATCCAGCTATCGGCGCGGGTGGCGCCGGTGAGGAAGCTGATGCGGTAAAATTTTTCAAGGTGTTCGCGGAGATGAAGGGCGAGGGCGCGGAGCATCCGGCCGCGTTCCGGGAATGTCATCCGGCGGAGGGCCGGGTTGCCGGTGTTTCGCGCGAAGTCCAGGATGGTGGAAAAGTCCAGGCCTTTTGTGCTGGCGTGGGAGATGAGGTCGCCCGTGTAAGCGTTATACAAAGCTTGTCCCTCACCGTCCCCTTCGATCCATCTGCCGGTGATATAGTTCCCGAGTTTGGGCATAGATCACAATCGTTTTGAGGTGCGAAGTTACTGAATTCGTGCCATCCTGACAGGTAAGAAAGATTGGTCGGGCTTTTGAGACTTTCCGGGTATGGACAACAATCAATATACTTATATCGATTATGCCCCGCGGGCGGATGCGGAATTGTTGGACAGCTATTCGCGGACCATCACATCGGTGGTAGGTCAGGTGGCGGAGGCGGTCGTACATATCCAGGTGCAGAAGAGGGTGGATGACCGGCGAAACCGGGGGGCTGGCCCGGGGGGCAGGGGCGGCGAAGGCGGGCGCGGCGGAGATCGGGGGCGCGGTGAACTGATGCCGGGGTCCGGCTCCGGGTTTATTATCTCTACAGATGGTTTGGTAGTCACCAATAATCACGTGATTGAAAACGCGGAGGACATTAGAGTTTCATTGGCGGATGGGCACACGGTCAATGCGGAGTTAAAGGGCGCCGATCCTTCGACCGATATCGCCGTGCTGAAGATAGACGGAACCGGGTTAAAGGCGTTGACATTTGCCGATTCCGAGTTGTTGCAGCCCGGGCAGATCGCCATTGCGATCGGTAATCCGCTGGGGTTGCAGCATACGGTAACTGCAGGGGTGGTGAGTGCATTGGGGCGGACGCTCCGGGCCAATAATGGCCGGTTGATTGATGATATCATCCAGACGGATGCGTCGCTAAATCCGGGGAATTCCGGGGGGCCGCTCGTCAATTCGCTGGGGCAGGTCATCGGCGTCAATACCGCGACGATCGCTTCGGCGCAGGGACTTTGTTTCGCGGTCAGTTCGAACCTGGCTGCATTTGTGGCAGGCAAGCTGATCATGGAAGGGCGGGTGAAGAGGGCGTACCTGGGTATTGCGGGTCAGGTGGTGAATCTGACGGGGCGGATGGTGGCGGCGAACCGGTTGGAAAGAAATACGGGGGTATATGTATATGAGGTGGTGCCGGATCAGCCGGCTTACAATAATCCGATCCGGACGGGTGATATCATCGTTTCATTTAATGGCAAGGGGGTTGGAACGGTGGATGAGCTGCATAAGCTGCTGAATGCGGAGGTGATCGGGCGGACGGTGGAGATGGAGGTGCTGAGGGGCGGCCATAAAGCGGCGTTGCGGGTGATACCGGGTGAGCAGCAGTAGGCTGTGCCCCGGGGTGCGACGGCGGGCTTATTCGTGATCGCGGAGATCAATCTCCTTAGAGAGGGCCTGGAAGATCTCGTCAACATCGCCTTCGCCGTTGACATAGACGACTTTGCCATATTGCTTATAGTATTCGGCGACAGCTGCGGTCTTTTTTTCATATTCGGCATGGCGGGACCGAATGGTATGTTCGTCGCGGTCGTCGGACCGGCCGGAGGTGAGGCCGCGGTTAAGCAATCGTTTTGTGAGCTCCTCCTCCTTTACGATCAGCGCGAGGACGAGGGAGATGGAGGTACCTTTTTGGGCCAGGAGTTTGTCAAGCGCTTCTGCCTGGGCGGTAGTCCGGGGGAAACCGTCGAACAGGAAGCCGTGGGCGTTTGGGTTATTGTCGAGTGCAGAGCTGATAATTTCGATGACGACCTCATCGGGGACCAGCTGTCCTTTCTCGATGATGCTTTTTGCGGCTAATCCCAGGGGTGTCTGGCCGGCAATTTCGGCGCGGAGGAGGTCGCCGGTGCTAAGGTGTTTTAGCCCATATTTGGCGATAAGTCGTTCAGACTGTGTACCTTTTCCGCTACCGGGCGGCCCAAACAAAATGATGTTAAACATAATATGTACTACTTACCCTTGTGAGTGGGCAAATATAGGGACTTGGTTTAAAAAATTTTAACATTTTTAGGGTAATGAGAGTTTTAGTTAAAACAAGCAATATGGATACGAACAACAAAACAAACAACCCGGTCTATTCGCATACCGACGCTTCCCCGGTGAATATGACCGATGAGCAGTGGAAGAATATCCTCCCGGGGAATGTTTATAATATCGCAAGGCAGAAAGGCACGGAGCGGCCTTACAGCAGTCCGTTGGAGGACAATCATGAGATCGGCACGTATTATTGCGCGGTATGCGGCAATCCGCTGTTCAGGAGCGATACCAAGTTCGAAAGCGGTTGTGGATGGCCGAGTTTTTATGAGCCGATCAGCAAGAGCAGTATAATATATCTGCCCGATCACAGCCATGGTATGGAGCGGACGGAGGTCGAATGCGGGCGTTGCAGGTCGCATCTCGGTCATGTTTTTCACGACGGTCCTCCGCCAACGGGTTTGAGGTATTGTATCAACGGGGTGGTATTAGATTTTGAGAAGGCTAAAGACGCTGAAAAACAATACAACGCGGAACACGGGAAATAAGACATTGCGAGCACAACAATACGTAAACAATAAAAAAGCAGCGTATGGACAATAGAAAGATCGGTTGGATTGGGCTGGGGAATATGGGGACACCGATGGTGCGGAATCTGATGAGAGCGGGGTTTAATGTAACAGTGTATAATCGGACGGCGGCCAAGGCTGCGGCATTGCAGGATGAGGGAGCGAAGGTGGCAGCCAGTCCAGCGGCCTTATGGGAGGTGGCGGATGTGGTCATCACGATGGTGGCGGACGATGCCGCGTTGCGGGCGGTGCATGCGGGCGACCGTGGGGAAGGGGGCGACCTCGGGGCCGTGCATCCGGGCGACCGCGGGGTGGGCAATGGGACCGGCCTTCTGGCGGGGGCGCGGGCGGGGAAAATGGTGATCGATATGAGCACGGTGTCGCCGGCGACCAGCCGGGAGTTGGCGGCCAGGATGGCGGCGAAGGGAGTGGATTATTTGGATGCGCCGGTTGCGGGTAGCGTCAAGCCGGCGGAATTAGGTCAGCTAGTGATCATGGTGGGTGGGAAGGCGGCATGTTATGAGATAGCAGTGCCGATCTTCGAGAAGCTGGGGAAGGCGCATTTTTTGATGGGCGACCAGGGGGCGGGGAATGCAGCCAAACTGGCGATGAATACCCTGCTGGCATTTAATATGCAGGGTCTGGCGGAGGCGGTGATCTTTGCGCGGGAAAAGGGCATAAAACCGGAAGCAATGCTTGCGGTGATCGGAGAGAGCGCGATGGCGAACGGGGTGACTAAGATGAAGACGGCGAACCTCGTAGGGGATGATTACAGTGCGGCGTTTGCGCTGAAACATTTGGCAAAGGACCTTCGGCTGGCGCTGGGTCAGGGGATGCATACGCCAGGGGGGATAGTGATGCATGACAGTTTTCAGCAGGCGTTGGCGGCGGGCTGGGGTGAGAAGGATATGGCAGCGATCTATCCGTTTTTGGAGGGGAAGAAGGTTTGATGTACTTTCGCGGCCGATTATCCCGCCAACTTAGCTCAGCTGGTAGAGCATTTCATTCGTAATGAAAGGGTCGTCGGTTCGATTCCGATAGTTGGCTCTCAGTTATGCAGTTATCCCATCTTGCCGAGACCCTTATAGGGTCAGAGATCGTCAAACTTGGAGGTGAGATCCGCGAGAAGATCCGCCAGGGCGAAAAAATTTACAATTTTACAGTTGGGGATTTCGACCCTGCAATCTTTCCGATCCCAAAAGAATTGGAGGATGGGATCGTAGCAGCGTACCGGGCGCATTTTACAAATTATCCCGCCGGGGAAGGTAACCTGGATCTGCGGGAGTCCATCAGCGCTTTTATCAGGGACCGGCAGCAATTGGAATATACGCCGGAAGAGGTCCTCGTAGCCAGCGGGGGCCGGCCGTTGATCTATTCCTTTTTCCGGACGGTGGTCGACTCAGGGGACAAGGTAATATATCCTGTTCCGTCATGGAATAACAATCACTATACGCATCTTAACGGGGGAGAGCATGTCGTCATCGAAGCCACGGCGGAGAATAATTTCATGCCGACAGCGGATGCGATCCGGCCACATCTTGCCAAGGCGGCGCTGCTCTGTCTGTGTTCGCCGCAAAATCCTACGGGGACAACTTTCTCGCGAAGGGACCTGTCAGCCATTTGCGAGCTGGTGCTGGAAGAAAATGCCCGGCGAGGCTCGGCGGAGAAGAAGCTATACGTCCTTTATGATCAGATGTATTGGCAACTCACGTATGGCGATATCGTTCATTACGATCCGGTTTCCCTGTATCCGGCCATGCGGGAGTACACTGTATTTGTTGATGCGATCAGCAAGATGTTTGCTTCGACGGGGGTCAGGGTCGGCTGGGCGATGGGGCCTGCAGTGATCATGAAGAAGATGAATGCGATCATGAGCCATATCGGGAGCTGGGCGCCGATGGCGGAACAAAAGGCAACGGCCGTTTATTTACTAAAGAAGCAGGCTATTAATGCTTATCTGGAGGGATTCAAGGCGGGGTTGGCGGAGCGGCTCCACCGTATCCATGATGGGTTCAAGGAGCTTAAGGAGGAGGGATACGGAGTCGATGTTCTGGCACCGGAGGCGGGGATCTATCTGACGATAAAGGCGGATCTGGTGGGGAAACGGCCGTCCGGAGGGTCGATGATCCACGATCAGCAAGCGGTCACCGCGTTCTTATTGAATGAGGCGGGTTTGGCGGTGGTGCCCTTCTCCGCGTTTGGGGCGCCGAAGGTTTCGCCCTGGTATAGGTTGAGTGTCGGTACTTGCCGGTTGGAAGATATTCCCGAGATGTTCCGGAAGTTGAAGGCGGCGATGAAGAAGCTGGGTTAGTTGATGGCGAACGACCGGGTTTAATTCTTATTACAGATAAAGAAGAAGGGGCGCAGTTCTTTTTCCCTGATGACGCGTTGGATATTGTCTCTTTTCCAGAGAGTTTTGTGGCGGTTGATATCGAATACCTCATGAGCGGCGCAGAATGATTCGACCGTTTCGAAGCGGAACAAGAGCTCATTCAGTTGCTCCAACTCACGCTCCATCGATTTTTCATTCATGTGTTCGTCTTTCACCAGAACAAGCAAATCCCTGTTACAAGCTTTCATTACTATTAGATTTTAATAACCAACCATACCTTTTGTGATGCCACATCCGCACTTCTTGCTGCTTCCGCCGATCTCGTGTTGCGAGCTGCAGCCGGTGTACGCAATGGTACTAAATAAAACCAAGAGAATCAATACCGCTTTTGTAGTTTTCATATTCGTGTTCCTAACAAATTAACTATTTTGGACAAAAAATAGTATTGTCCGTCGAGCCGCCGATAAAAATTAACAATCCGGGTGCTAAAATGCTAAAAGTTCTGGTCGCTCCGCTGGATTGGGGGCTTGGACACGCAACCCGATGTATTCCAATAATTAAAGGGCTTGTCAATCAACGCTGCACGGTCATTATTGCCGCCTGTGGCGCTCAGAAGGCGGTATTACAGGAAGAATTTCCGGATCTGTCTTTTGTCGAAATACCTGGTTTTCGGCTAAAATATGGCAAAAATCGTGCCTTTACTCTGCTAAAGATAATTTTTACAATCCCAAAAATCTTGATCGGAATCAAGCGTGAAAGCCGCTGGTTGGGCAGGTTTGCGGGTCGCGAAGGGCTTGATCTGGTGATATCGGACAATCGGTATGGGTTATACGGGGGAGGGGTGGTTTCGGTGTTTATGACGCACCAACTGGTGATCAGAAGCTCTTTTGGAGGGATAGTGGATGGGTTGCTGCGGCGAATAAATTATGCCTGCATCCGGCGATTTTCCGTTTGCTGGGTGCCGGATGTAGAGGGGGCGGATAATCTTGGGGGGGCGCTGTCGCACCCGGTGCAAATGCCGCGATTTCCGGTACGGTATATTGGGTGGTTGTCGCGGTTGGGGATGGTGGAGGCTCCGGCGGGCGAGCCGGGGTTGGGGGCGGAAGAGGCTATCGATCTGTTGGTGTTGTTATCGGGGCCTGAGCCGCAGCGGTCGATATTGGAAAGGTTGCTGCTGGGGCAGCTGGGGGAAATGGAGGTCGGAGCGGCGACCGGGGCAGTGGTTGGAGGTGCGGCGGGAAAAGTTGTCTTGGTGAGGGGATTGCCGCGAGGTGGTGGTGAGGTGAGGGCGCCGGCCGGCGTGACGGTGTTTGATTACCTGGGAACGCGGGAATTGGAGCGGGTCATTTATCAGAGCAGGCTGGTGTTGGCGAGGTCGGGGTATAGTACTATCATGGACCTGGTTCGCCTACAGCGGAGAGCGGTCTATATTCCGACGCCCGGGCAGCCGGAGCAGGAGTATTTAGGGCGGTACATGGAGGAGAGGGGGTTGGCGATTTGCAGGCAGCAGCGGGGATTTGTGTTAAGAGAGGCGTTGGAAGCCGCCGAGAGATTGGAGACCAGGCGGCCCGTTAGCAGGGATACTGTGCTGCCGGGGGAGATCGGGGAGGTGCTGGCGATGGCGAGGGCTCGGAAGGGGGAGAGGGTTCCGTAGAGGGGACCGGGCTCAGTCGGCGGTTGCCGATTTGGGGTAGTCAAAGAAGAGGAATTCGCGGTTTGCAGTGAAGAATTCGCTCCATTTTGGCGAATCGCTTTTCACGGCGAAGACAGCGCAGGTCGGCATATTGTCGAGGCGAACAGTGCTCAGGGTATTGACAAAGGCGGTGATACCGGGGTTATGGGAAAAGAGGGCGACGGTATTGTCCTCATCCTTAAGGCCGATGATCACCTGCTGGAAGACGGCGGGCGGAGCATGGTATAGTTCATTGAGGATGACGATGTCGTTGTCCTTTATGTTGAACTCACGGGCAAACAGTTGTGCGGTGGAGCGGGTCCGGCGGGCGGGGCTGGAGACGAGGCAATCGACTCTGATGCCTTTCTTTATGACTTTTCTGGCCATAGCGGGAGCATCCTTCTTGCCGCGGTCGTTCAATGGGCGTTCGATATCAGGTGTATTGATATTGTCCCAACTACTTTTTGCATGTCGGATGATCAGAAGGGTCTTCATGTGACGCTGTCTGCTAGATGTCGAATGCCTGCGAATTAATAAAATTAATCAACGAAACAGTATTCTTCAGCTTTAACTTCTTAAGGATATTGTGTCGGTGTACTTCGACCGTCTTGAGGGAGATGTTCAATTCCGAAGCGATCTCCTTGGACGAGAGACCCTCTTTCAACGCCCGTACGATCTGCATTTCGCGATCGGAAAGGTTGTTGATGTCGGGGTTGACCTGGTCGCCGTTAAGCATCTGCTCGGAGAGGATGTTCTTTACCTCCTGACAAACATACACCTGGTTCCTGCTGACTTCTGCTATGGCCGTGAGCATTTCCTGCCGGGGGGAGTTCTTGGTCACGTAGCCTTTTGCGCCGAGGCGGAGCATTTTTTTTGCATAGGCAGGTTGAGAGTGCATGGATACTCCAATGATCTTGGAGCCGGGCGAATATTTCCGGATCATTTTGAGGACATCGAAGCCGCTCATCGGCGCCATATTGATATCCAGCAAGACAACATCGGGTCTTTTGTCCCGCGCCAGTTCGATCGCTCGTTCGCCGTCGCCGCACTCTGCCACTACATCGAAATTCTCATTTTTTCCCAATAAAAAACTCCACGTCTCTCTGATCAGGGTATGATCATCGACGATCATGATAGAAACTTTCTTCATAACGTTTCCTTTTTTCTACGTTAAATCAGATGCTACATTAGAAGAGCGTGTTAACCGGCAGATCTTTTAAGGGGGCTAGGTGCTTTTTTAGGTCTTATTAGCTATATAATATTAAGCATTTTCCCTGATAACCGCAAATCTAATAGCCTCGCACATTTTTCCCTTCCATATAGTTCATGAACGCCTTATTGACTACCCTGTTTCCACCCGGTGTGGGGTAGTTGCCAGTGAAGTACCAGTCGCCGGTATTTGTAGGGCAGGCTTTATGGAGGGACTCGATAGTCTGGTATATGACCTGTACGGGTGTTGAGATATCCGGTGGGGTTATCAGTTGGGCGATCTTATCGGAGACCTCCTGGGTGGTGAACGGGCTATAGACGCGCTGCACGACGTTTTCCGTATGAAGGTGGCCGGTACGCTGCAACTCCTTACAGTGTTCGTAATATTCCTGGAGGCAATCTTCGCGGCCGTGTTCTTTCATCAGTTCGATGGCGGCGCGAAAGGCAATAAAGTCACCCAATTTGCTCATATCGATCCCGTAGCAGTCGGGGTACCGGATCTGGGGGGCGGAGGAGACGATGATGATCTTTTTGGGCTCGAGGCGGGCCAGCATTCTGATAATGCTCTCCTGGAGGGTAGTTCCGCGAACGATGGAGTCGTCAATGACGACCAGGGTATCGATACCTTTCCGGACGGTGCCGTAGGTGATGTCATAGACGTGCTGGACCATTTCATTTCGGCTGACGTCTTCCGTTATGAAGGTGCGCATCTTAACATCCTTGATGGCGACTTTTTCCACGCGGATCTTGCGGCTAAGCATTTCGACGAGCTTCTCCTGGGAGATATCGTTACCCCAGGAGAGGATGCGTTGGATCTTGATGCTTTCGAGATAGTCGTCCATTCCCTTCCACAGGCCGTAGAAGGCCACTTCAGCGGTGTTGGGGATAAAGGAGAAGATGGTGTTCTTGAGGTCATGGTTGATGGCGCCCAGCACCTGACCGCTAAGGTTATAGCCTAGGGCGATCCTTTCGCGATAGATCTTCTCGTCGCTGCCGCGGGAGAAGTAGATGCGTTCGAAGCTGCAGGCCCTGCGTTCCTTGGGTTCCAGGAGGGTCTCTATGGAAGCATGGCCGTCTGCGCGGACGATGAGCCCTTTACCCGGCATGAGTTCCATGACCTCATTCTCACCGACGTTGAATACGGTGCGGATGGCTGCCCGTTCGGAGGCGGCAACGACCACGTCGTCATTGATATAGTAGTAAGCGGGGCGGATCCCGTGGGCGTCGCGGAAGACGAAGCTGTCACCATTGCCGATCAACCCACCCACGGTGAAGCCGCCGTCGAAAAGGGAGACGGCTTTTCTAAGCAGGCCGACAAGGTCCAACTGGCCCGGGGATGCTTCGTCGGCGCGGACGAGGAAATGGTGGATCACTTCCATCATTGCGGCGAGGTCGCTTTGTTTCTGAAATTCGCCCGGATCGATGCCGACGAGGTCGAACAACTCATCGGTATTGACGAGGTTGAAATTGCCGGCCAGGGCCAGGTTGCGGGCCGGGATAGTATTTCGTTTGATAAAGGGGTGGCAGAATTCGGTGAGGTTTTTGCCCCGGGTGCCGTAGCGGAGGTGACCAAGAAGGAGTTCGCCGACGAAGGAGATCTGGCCTTTCATGAGGCCGGGGTGTTTAGTGATATCGGGCTGGTATTGTTCCAGTTCCTTCACCTCTCCCAGGATCTTCGAGAAAATGTCTGCTATCGGCTGGTGGTTGCTGCTACGGATGCGATGGAGGAAAGGGTAGCCCGGTTCGGTATTGAGTTTGACAGTGGCTACGCCGGCGCCGTCCTGGCCGCGGTTGTGCTGTTTTTCCATGAGAAGGTACAGCTTGTTCAGACCGTAGAGGACGGTACCATATTGTTGAAGGTAGTAAGAGAACGGTTTTCGTAATCTAATGAATGCCAACCCACACTCATGTTTAATGTCGTCGCTCATAGTTTTGCCGTCGCCGGAAAGAAAGCGCAAAGTTACGAAAAGACAGCAAACCAAAGGTCAGGAAAATGACAAGGCGAAGCGGCGTCCGGCGAGGGGCGGAGAGGGCGACGGGCGGGGAGGGTGGCGGGCGGGTGGGCGGGTGGCGGGTGGGCGGGTGCGGCTAGATATAGGTGGCGTTGGTGTTGATGAAGTTAACGAGGGAGGCGGAGTTCTTCAGTTTCAGCTTTTTAAGGATGTTGTGCCGGTGGACTTCGACGGTTTTCAGGGAAATGGCGAGGCTGGTTGCGATCTCCTTGGAAGAAAGACCTTCCTTGATAAAATTGATAATTTGCATCTCCCTCTCTGTCAATGCGTTGATATTTGGTGAATCTTCCTTTTCGTCGAGCAGCTGTTCGGAGATAATATTCTTGATCTCATCGCAAATGTACTTATTGCCGTGGTTGACTTCGAGGATGGCCTTGATCATTTCTTCTTTGGAGGAGTTCTTGGTCACGTAACCACGTGCGCCCATTTGCAGCATTTTCTTGGCGTAGGCGGGTTGTGAGTGCATGGAGACGCCGATGACTTTTGACCCGGGAGAGATCTTTCTGATCCGCTGGGTAGCTTCGAGGCCGGAAAAGGGGGTCATGTTTATATCCATGAGCACGACGTGCGGGCGTTTGGTCCTGGCGAGTTCGACCGCCTCCTGGGCGTCACCGCATTCAGCCACCACCTGGAATCGGTTATCACTATTCAGGATGTAACTCCAGGTTTCGCGGATCAATTTGTGGTCGTCAGCAATTAATATACTGATCTTACTCATATATAGGATTGTTTTAAAGAACGCCCGGCGGCGAGGACCCATCCGGTTGCTGTGTCGCTCCTTAAGGTACAACATTTTTCCGTCACCTGAAATAATTGAATTCCGATCCAGGCTTTGCCCAATATTAGTCACAAAACGGATGAAACCCGCGGGGAGTTGCGGTTATTTCGGGGATGATAAGTGTTAATACCTAAAAAGTGGTTACGCCCGGCGGCAGGTGGTACGGGGTTACGCCCGACCGCGGGTGGTAGGGGGCGGATCAGTTTCCCGCGGTCGCCGGTCGGCCTTCCCATTTGGTGAGGCTGCTGCAGTTCCGGTACTCGTCCGCGATCATCACGTACATGGTCGGGATCTTTTGCAGGAACCATTTCTCCAGGGCGGCGCTTTTCTTTTCGTCGAGGGCGCGTTGGGCGACATTGTTGTAGTCGTCGCGCAGGTTTTCACGGTGGGGTTCGCTCTTGGAAACCATATATACGATTCGGACGCCTTTCTTATTTCTCTCGTCGGTGTAGACGATTGGTTTGGAGTATTCGCCCGGTTTGAGGTTGGAGTTCTTGAGCAGCAGCACCATATCCTTGTCGAGGTCGGAGATTGTCAGAAAGGTCGAGCCGCTTTGGTTCATGATCTGGCCGGCGGTAGCTTTAGCGATATCGTCGTCGCTATATCTCGCAACGGCGACTCCGAAGGGGAGGGTGCCGGCTACCAGTTGGGTGCGGATAGAGTCAAGTTCCGCGGTGGCGATATCTACTTCAGGCTGGGTGATCTGAGGTATTTTGAGGATATGGCGGACGACGATATCATCGCCGTTGCGGCTAACCATCTGGATGATGTGATAGCCAAGTTTGCTTTTGATGACATTGGAGATCTGTCCTTCTTTCAGCCGGAAGGCTGTGGAAAAGAAGACAGGGTCCCAGATCTTGTCGCTCCGGTTCATTTGGATCTCGCCGCCTTTGTCCTTGCTGCCGGGGTCGTCGGAATAGAGTTGGGCGAGGAATTCGAATTTCTTCGTCCCGGCCTCCACTTCCTGTTTGTATTCATTGAGCTCGTCCTGCGCCAGTTTTTCGATATCGTGGCTGGCCTTGGGGTAAACAACGATCTGGCTCAGCTGGATCTGCGATTCGTAGAAGATGCGTTTGTCGGCAGGGATTTTGTCAAAATAATCCTTTACTTCTGTCGGGGTGATCCTGACGTCTTCCACTACCTTCTGGCGCATGGCCTGGGCGAGGCGTTGTTCGCGGATGGCGGGCATAAAGTCCTGTTTGGCCTGGTAGACGGTGCGTTGGGCGATCTGTTCGAAGGCCTCTTTTCCGCCATACATCTGTTCGTAATACCGGATCTTCTGATCCACTGTCGCTTCCACTTCTTCATCGGTCACCGGCAGGGAGTCATGTTCGGCCTGGACGACGAGCGCTTTCTGGATGAGTATATTGTCAAAGATGCTGCATTCATCTACTCCCTTCAGGTCCGCGCCGCCGGCGTTACGGATATAATCGCCCAGGGCAAGGGAGATCTCTGATTTGAGGATGATCTTATCGCCGACGATGCCGGCAATTCTATCGGCAACTACTTTCTGTTGCGCGAACCCGGGGGCTGCGATAAAAAAGAGGACGGGTAAGAAGATCAATTTTTTCATATAGATCAAAATTAACCGGATAACGGACGGTTGCACCCCGTGAGGGGTCCATTTAACAAATAATTAGAGGGTGCGCTTTATTTCCTCTTCTTCGTATGCTTCGACGATATCGCCCACATGGATATCGTTATAGTTCCGGATCGTCAATCCGCATTCCATGCCTGACGGCACTTCCTTCACGTCGTCCTTGAAACGCTTCAGGGATGCGAGCTCGGCGGTAGCACCTTCGCCCACGGGGTAGATGACGATGCCGTCGCGAATGAGCCTGATCTTCGAGTTACGATAAATCTTTCCGTCGAGGACATAACATCCGGCGACGGTGGCCTTGTCGAATTTGAAGACGTTGCGCACTTCCACGTTGGCGACGATCTTTTCCACGGTCTTGGGTTCGAGCAGGCCTTCCATAGCGTCCTTAACGTCTGCGATGGCGTTATAGATGATGGAATAGGTTTTAATCTCGACGCCTTCCGTTTCTGCCAGACGGGAGGCCTGGGAACTGGGGCGGACGTTGAAGCCGACGATGACGGCGTCGGAGGCGGTAGCCAGGAGCACGTCGCTTTCGGTGATTGCGCCGACGGCTTTGTGTACGACCCGGACCGCCACCTCCTGGGTGGAGAGCTTTTGCAGCGAGTCGCTGAGTGCTTCGACGGAACCGTCCACGTCACCTTTTATAATAAGATTGAGTTCTTTAAAGTTACCGAGGGCGAGGCGGCGGCCGATCTCGTCGAGGGTGATATGTTTTTTGGTGCGGATGCCCTGTTCGCGGAGGATCTGGCCTCTCCTGTTTGCTACTTCTTTCGCCTCGCTCTCATCCGAATAGACCTTGAATTTTTCACCGGCCTGGGGGGCGCCGTTGAGGCCCAGCAGGAGCACGGGGGAAGAAGGCGGGGCGTCGTCGATACGCTTGTTCCGTTCGTTGAACATGGCCTTTACGCGGCCGAAGTATTGACCCGAGACGACCAGGTCGCCGTTCCGGAGGGTGCCGCTCTGGACCAGGACGGTGGCTACGTAGCCCCTACCCTTATCGAGGGAGGCTTCGATCACGCTACCGGAGCCTTCGCGGTCGGGGTTGGCCTTAAGGTCGAGCAGTTCGGCTTCGAGCAGGATCTTCTCCAGCAGGAGGTCGACGTTTAGCCCTTTCTTGGCGGAGATCTGCTGGGACTGGAATTTGCCACCCCAGTCTTCCACCAGGATATTCATGCCCGCCAGTTGTTCCTTGATCTTTTCGGGGTTGGCGCCGTCCTTGTCGATCTTGTTGATCGCAAAGACCATGGGCAGGCCGGCGGCCTGGGCGTGGGAGATGGCCTCCTTGGTCTGGGGCATCACCGCGTCGTCGGCAGCCACAACGATAACAGCGACATCGGCGGCTTTTGCACCGCGGGCGCGCATAGCCGTGAAGGCCTCGTGGCCCGGGGTATCGAGGAAGGTGATCTTTTTGCCGGTTGATGTTGTGACCTGATAGGCGCCGATGTGCTGGGTGATCCCGCCGGCTTCGCCGGCAACCACGTTGGCGCTGCGGATATAGTCGAGCAGGGAGGTCTTACCGTGGTCGACGTGACCCATGATCGTGACGACAGGGGAGCGGGGGATCATATCATCCGGGTCGTCATCGTCGTCGTCTTCTTCCATTTCCGCGGCGTCGTCGATACCGATGAACTCTACCGTATAGCCGAACTCACCGGCCACGAGCTCGATGACGTCGGCTTCGAGGCGTTGGTTGATGGATACCATCATCCCGAGACCCATACATTTACCGATGACTTCGGCGTAGTTCACGTCCATCAGGTTGGCGAGTTCGCTGACGCTGATGAATTCCGTAACCTGCAGCCGGCTGTCGAGCATTTCTTCGTTACCGGCCTGTTCGGCCATTTCGTCGCGTTTGGCGCGCCGGTATTTGGCTTTCAGGCTTTTGCCGCGGCCGCCGGCTCCGGCCAGTTTGGCCTGGGTCTGGCGGATCTTTTCCTGGATCTCTTTCTTATCGATCTCTTTGGCTTCGCGGGGTGCATGCCTTTGGTCGCCGCGGCGGTTGCCGCCGCCTCCACGATCGTGGGCTCCTGCGCCTGCGGGCCGGCCGCCGGGGTTCCGCTGAATGGGGATACGGCCCTGGCCGGGTGGTCTTGGGTTGCCTGGGCCGCCGTGCTGGCCGGCACCGTGCTGGACGCCGTGGTGAGCGCCGCCGCTGTGCTGACCGCCGCCCTGACGGTTATCATGCGTTGGGCGTTGTTGCCCGCCGCCGGTGCCGTGATCCCGTTTTTCGATCGGGATACGTTTCCTCTTCCGCTTTTCTTCCGAGGGCGCTTTGGGCCGGGTATCGCTGTTTACGGGCAGGTCGATCTTGCCCAGGATCTTCGGGCCTTCCAGTTTCTCCGCTTTGATATTTTCGATCACGGGGGGCGCTTCGTCTTCTTCGGCCACGGGCTCTTCAGCGGACTCTCCGGTGATCGGGGCGGGTTTTTCTTCTTCCTGTTCCTGGATTGGCAAGGGCGGGGCGATATCCTCTGCTACGGGTGGTACTTCGCTTTCTGGGGCAGGTTCCTTGTCGACTTTCTTCCCGCCCTTCTTTGGCCGGGTGGAAGAATCGATGGCTGACAGGTCGATCTTGTCTATGACTTTCGGGCGTTCCAGTTCAGGAGCTTCGATCTTCGTGATCTCCGGTTCAGCGGGTACCTCTTCGATAACCGGAGGGGGTGGAGGCGGCGGTGCAGGCGGTGTAATGACGACCGGTTCTTCCGCGACGACGGGCGCCTCTTCCTTTACCGGCACTTTTTTGACCACGGGGATCTCCTTCTTTACCGGCTGAGGCTCCTCTTCTTTTTTCTTTTTGGCTTCAATGCTTCCTTTTGGCAGGTCGATCTGATCGCTCTTGATCTTTGCCACTTTATCTCCCTGGAATTCCTGTTGCAGGGAACGATACATATCCTCCGTCAGTTTTGACGTAGGTTTAAGGTCGTCCTTACTGAATCCCTTGCTCACCAAAAAATCCACGAGGGTATCTTTCCCCACGTTGAATTCTTTGGCTGCAGCCATTAAACGTAATGATGTCGTTGTCTCTGCCATAATCAATTTGTCGGTCGATCCGGCCTGAGCCGGCTAACGCTGTAAAAATAAAACTATTTGGCCGTTATCTATTTTCCCGGCCATATTAACCTTTTTGAAATTCTTCCTGCAATACTCTGCGTACTTCGTCAATGGTTTCTCTTTCGAGGTCGGTCCTTCTTTCCAACTCATCCGCGGTCAGGTCGAGTACGCTGCGGGCTGTATCGCAGCCGATCCTTTTCAGTTCGTCGATCACCCAGGTCTCGATCTCATCTGCAAATTCTTCGAGGTCGATGTCGAATTCTTCCGGTTCGCCTTCGTTGTCGCGGAATACGTCGATCGTATATCCGGTTAGTTCCTGGGCCAATTTGATATTCACCCCCTTACGTCCAATGGCCAGGGAGACCTGGTCCGGCTTAAGATAGACATTTGCGTGCGACTTTTCGCTGTCCAGCTCCATATTGGTAATCTTGGACGGCGTAAGGGAGCGCTGGATCAGCAGTTGGGTGTTGGCGGTCCAGTTGATGACGTCGATATTTTCGTTCTTCAGCTCGCGGACGATCCCATGAATGCGGCTACCCTTCATACCAACGCAGGCGCCAACCGGGTCGATGCGGTCGTCATAGGATTCTACTGCAACTTTGGCGCGTTCGCCTGGTTCACGAACGATCCTCTTGATCACGATGAGGCCATCGAAGATTTCCGGGACCTCGATCTCCAACAGTTTGGACAGGAAGAGTGGGCTGGTCCGGGACAGGATGATCACGGGGGAGTTATTCTTCAGCTCCACTTTTTTGACCACGGCGCGGATATTCTCTCCTTTTTTGAAGTAATCCTGGGGGATTTGTTCAGATTTGGGCAGGATCAGCTCGCTACCTTCTTCGTCGAGCAGGAGAATCTCCTTTTTCCATACCTGATAGACTTCCGCGCTTACGATCTCCCCCACCCTATCGCTATATTTCTTAACGAGGACGTTCTTTTTCAGATCGCCGATCCGGCTGGCCAGGGTTTGTTTGGCAGCAAGGATAGCGCGGCGGCCGAAATCAAGGATCTCCACTTCTTCATAAAGCTCTTCGCCGACCTCATAGTCCGATCCCATCTTTACCGCATCGGTATACGAAATTTCCGCCAACGGATCGTTGACTTCGCCGTCATTGACGATCGTACGCCGGCGCATGATCTCAAGGTCGCCTTTCTCGGCATTCACGATCACGTCAAAATTTTCGTCGCTTCCATATTTTTTCCGCAACAACGTTTTAAATACATCTTCGACCACTTTCATCATAGTCGGGCGG
>DASZJO010000113.1:0-16830 GCA_035948015.1 Puia sp. | reverse complement strand
GTATAAATAGTTGATGGTGGCGTGGGCGGTATCCTGTACCCAGTAGTTGGCGTAGGCATCGGAAAGGCCGGTCGGATTGATGCCCAGAAAGGAATAATGAGCGAAAAAGAGCGGGCCGCCGTAGTCGGGCCCAAGGGGAAGGGGGATGTTGTAGAAGGAGTTGCCATTCTTTTCGCCGCCGTTCCGTGCCCAGCCGTTGTCATAAACGACTTTTGGAATGGCGCTCATGGGCGAGGATGCCGCAAGCACGTAAGTAATAAGGGCTTCGCTCCAGCCACTGACCTGGACATTGATGGCGAAATTGTAATCCGGGCTCCAGTTCCAGTATAAGACGTTCTGGGCGCTCTGGCGATACCAGTTCCAATCGACGCTGTCATAGATAGTATTGATAGCCGTCCGGAGGGCGGTCTCGGTCGGATCGGTCGTGCTGTTGAAAAATTGCCGGGCGCAAAGGAGGCCCTGGATCATATAGGAAGTCTCCACAATATCGCCGCCGTCGTCCTGCGTGCTGAATGGAACGGTTGCGCCGGTTGCGCCGTTGATCCAGTGAGAAAAGGCGCCGTGGTATCGGGTGACCTTATTCGTGAGGAAGTTGACGATAGTGTCGATACGGCTCAGCGCCTGGGTCCGGGTGATAAAATTACGCTGGACCGCGACGAGCATGGCCATCACGCCGAATCCGCTGCCGCCCGTGGTGACGACGTCGCCCGATGAGGTCCGTTCGCGGGCCATACCGCAATCGGGGTGGCCGAAGCTCCAGAAATAATTGAAGGTCTGTTGTTCTACAAGCGTCAGCAAGGCGGTGTCCGGGATCGTCGGGAATTTATTGGAAGAGTCGAGACCGGTGTTGATAGTGATGGTCACGGGGTTTTCCAGGGTGGCGTTGTTGGCAGATTGTAACCCGGAGGAGATCGAGAGGGTATATCGAGAGAAGCCTGTCAGGGCGTTGAGCGGCTGGATGAGGACAACGCTGTCGTTGTTCTGGACTGTCGTTGAGAAGGGGACGGCAGTATTGGTAGGGGAAAGGAAGGAGATATCGGAGCTGAGACCGTTGGTCTGAATGGGGGCGGAAAAAGTGAATTTTATCACCGGGGTCGTGGTGGTGGTTTGGTAGCTCAGGCTGCCGTTATTCGATCCGTTCACAGTAAATGAGAGGAAATAGGTGCCTGGGGTAGCGGGGGTGCTGTTCTTTTTCCCGCAGGCAGAAAAGAAAAAGATGATCAACAGTAGTTGCGCGAGTTTCATTTCTTTGGTGTATAAAAGAGTAATGAATCGTTGTTTCGGGCGATCACCATGATCTTTTTCCCGTTGGGGCCCTTTAGCCATTTAATGTCGCGGACTTCGCCGCGGGCTTCGGGCAGGATCGACGGGGGGGCGCCGGGGTTGGAGGAACCGGACGAGGCGGATCCGGCGAGTGAAAAGACCGTTGGGAATAGCGCGTCGTATTTACCTTCGTAGGGGATAACGCCGTAGAAATTGCCCCCGGCGCAGTACGTCGGTTGTTTCTGGTCAGGGATGGGGGCAAATGAAAAGATGGGCGCCAACTGGAGGTCATCAGGCAGGTCCATCCGGGTAAAATTGCCTTTACCGTCGCCCAGAAAGCAGGACGAGCTCAGTGTTTCCGCTGTCAGCTCGGTGTATCCCTTAAACAAGTCGTCAAACATATATTGGACGGTTTTGCCAGCTACTTCGTCATAATGGAGATAGCCCTTCTTCAGCACCGGCATGGCGCGCTCCAGCTGATCCTTTGCCAAAAACGTATATTCTTTACCCTTAACAGTATAGCACATTACCTGGTCGATCCTGCCGTTGAGGTCGAAGTCCTTGACATAGAGTTTCAGCGGGCCATCCTTGCCGGCCCAGAGTTTCGAGTTGTGGCCCCAATTCCCGGCCAGGATATCCGGATGGCCGTCGCCATTGATATCGGTAATGCAAAGGCTTTGCCAAAGCCCGGTGGAATGAGGGATATCGGTCTCTTTAAATTTTCCGTGGTCATTCATGAAGATCTTCAGGGGCATCCATTCGCCGGAGACGATCAGGTCGGGCCAGCCGTCGCCATTCAGGTCTGCGAAGGCGGCGCAGGTAACGATGCCGATCTTGTC
Organism: Puia sp.; assembly: GCA_035948015.1. GTDB lineage: Bacteria > Bacteroidota > Bacteroidia > Chitinophagales > Chitinophagaceae > Puia. Next base: position 14,728 of record DASZJO010000113.1, on the reverse strand, counting down.
GAGATGGATATTGTCCAGGGCGATGCTGAAATGTCCTTTCCCATCATTCAGGTAAAGGTGCGAGGTCTGGGGTACGCCGTAGTCCGAACCGCGGGTATTGGAAAGGGTCCCCACGAATATATCGAGGTCACCGTCGTGGTCGACGTCGGCCACGGCAATGCAGGATTTGTTCTCGTACAGCTGGGAAATATATGGAGGCGATTTCCGGAAATGGCCTTTGCCATCATTGAGGTACAGGCGGTCCTCGAGGGCATGGGGCGATGCGACAGGGGGTTCGTTGCCACCGCTCACCACGTAGAGGTCGGGATAGCCGTCGCCGTTAGCGTCGAAGAACAAAGCGTCGACGTCTTCGCACATGGCGTCATCGCTGAACAGGGCGGTGTCCGTAGGGAGGAAACTGCCGTCTTTTTGCTGGATCATCAATTCCTTGGGCTGTCCTTTGGCGCCACACACATAAAAGTCGTCCAATCCGTCGCCGTTGACGTCGCAAACCGCGATCTTGGGACCGCGGGTGCTTTCCTTATGCGGGATCAGGTATTGGTAGGCAAAATCATTGAAGTCATCCTCTTTATGTTTCCAGGGGCTGATGATCTGGCTGCTGATGTTTTCCAGGACCGGGCTTTTTTTGGGGAAGAATGAGTCATGGTTGAAGCGGCCCGATGCTTCGGACTGGCGCACCTCCAGCTGTCGGTTGATGGCGGGGTTGCGGATGACCTGGTATTTTTGGTCGGGCCAGACGATGAGGATGCTGTCGGCGGTTGCGCTATCGAGGCCGAAATGGAGGCGGGTATCCGAGGAGGATTGGAAGCCGCGGGTAAGCATCAGCTCCTGGTATTGCATGAGAGGAGTGGCGCCGGTCGCGGCGGAGGCGGATGAGGGTTGATGGGACCAGACCCACGCCTTGGCGCCAACGCCGAATTTGTTCATGCCGTCGCCGCGGAATGTTATCGAGAGCCAGTTACGGGCGGGAGCATTGTTTTTAAGCACGAGGGCGGGGGATTCGATACAATTCACTACCAGGTCCAGATTCCCGTCGTTGTTGAGGTCGGCATAGGCTGCACCGTTATAGTATCCTTTCATTTCGCCGGTACCCCAGTCATCGCTCACGTCCTGAAAATGCAGCTGGCCGTCTCCCCTGAAAAGGAAGGGGTGGGAGGCGCCGTCCGGCATTTTTTCCAGGGTCGTCTTATCGTATTCATCGGATTGGTTGCGGTCTATTTTTGCGGCAAGGTCCGAGACAAATTGGACGTAATCCAGGTCGACGGGTCTTTTGACGATCCCGCTCGAGATAAAGAGGTCTTTCCGGCCGTCGTTGTCGAAGTCGGCCAGCAGGGGGCTCCAGCTCCAATCGGTTGCCGAGATGCCCGCGACGAGCCCTACGTCGCTAAAGCTGATTCCGTCGCCGTTGTTGCGTTGGAGGCAATTGCGTGACACCTGGTCCTGGAATCCGTTCTTTACGATCTTATATTGATAGATATCATAGTGTTCGTCGCTCCCATAGGTCTTCACGGTCTTTTCATCGGGGGGAAGCATATCTACCGTAACGATATCCGGTTGGCCGTCGTTGTTATAGTCGGCGATATCGTTGCCCATGCTGAAACGGGAATAGTGGCCGAAGTGTTTGGCCCCGCTTTCGGTAAATGTCCCGTTACCATTATTGATATAGTAGTAGTCGTTCTCATGGAAATCGTTGCCGATATAGATATCGTCCCAGCCGTCATTGTTCAGATCGGCTACTGAGACACCGAGGCCATAGCAAAGGCTGCTCTGCATGATGCCCGCCTGCGCGGTGACGTCGGTGAATTTGCCGGTGGTGTTGAGGTCGTTGCGATACAGCCTGCCGCCGGCGTTGGGGTCGAATTTCCGCCGGTTACCCGTGTCGACGATATTTTCGTTCGGGTGGTGCGACTGGTTCAGGATGAAGCAGTCCAGGTCGCCGTCATGGTCATAGTCGAAGAAGACAGCCTGGGTGGAATAAGCGGAAAGGGCGAGGCCGTATTTTTCCGCGGATTCGGTGAACGTTCCGTTGCCGTTGTTAATAAAGAGCTCGTTGTGGCCCTGAAGGCCATGTTCACCCTGTACGGAGCACACATAAATATCCAAAAGACCGTCGCCGTTCACGTCGGCCATTGTAGCTCCGGTGCACCAGTCGGAGGTTCCGGCAACGCCGGCTTTGTCGGTGACGTCTTCGAATTCGAAATTGCCTTTATTGATGAAGAGTTTATTTCCGCCCTTATTGTTGGCGGTGAAGTAGATATCGGGTAATCCGTCGTTGTTGACGTCGCCGATCGCGACGCCGCCGCCGTTATAATAATAGAGATAGTACAAGATGCCGAATGCTTTATGTGATTCCAGCACGTTGGTGAAATGGATACCGGTCTTTGACTCCGGGAGGCTTTCGAAGAGCTTTGGCGGCCGGGAATGGCAGGACCACAGCATCACGGGCAGGAGCAGGGCGACGTAATATGAACTCTTATTGCTGGTCATTTTTCGGGTATATTTTGATCAAATGGGAACGGATCATCGCTGCGGTTGCCGTATTATGGCCGGGCAGCAATTCCGTGATGGATTGGGAAGGTCTCAATGGCATGTGGCAATCTATGCAATTCGCTGAAATGGAGGGGCCGATGGTTTTCGTGAGTTTGCAGATGGCGCCGTGACCCGGGCTATGGCAATTCATGCAGCGCTGGGAGAAGGCCGCCAGATCGGTCCGTTCGTTGCGGTGGGGGTTATGGCAGGTCAGGCAGGTCATCGTGCTCTCCCGAAAGCAGCGGCTGCTACGGAGCAGGCCGTATTGGTTGCCATGGACGTCGATGTGTTCGGGGTCGGGCCGGGTGGTGTCGAGGATAAAATAGCCGGATAGGGGCTGGCCGGCTTGCCAGGTAAAGGAGGGCTGCGTTTTTTGCAGGCGACCGCCGTGGCAGATTTGGCATAGTTCGAGGCTCTGCTGCCGGGAGAAGGCGGCGGGGTTGATGATAAAGCGGGCGGTTTTTTCCTGCGGGTTGCGGGTATGGAATTCGACGTGTTTGGCTGCGGGGCCGTGGCATTTTTCGCAGCTTACTCCGTAGACTGTTTTTGTACTATCAAAGGTCTCGGGCCGGTCTGTTGGAAAAGTCAGTTGTTTGACGAAGGTGCTATGGCATTCCAGGCAGCGGGATGTGATAGGCCGGTTGAAGAGGATCGGGCTTCTGGGGTAGAGCGGGCTGTTTGCCCATTGGTGGGCGATCGTGAAGTAGGAAACGGGGAGTTGGTACAGTTCGTTATTATTTCGCGTGATATAGGTCTGGCCTTTTGTCCCGGATCCGACGACGATGTCGAATCGCCTGGCTACTCTTTCCTGGCCATTAAGGTATCCGACCTGGTAAAAGCCGTCGGCTCTTTTTTCCATGATCACCTGGTGGCTGGAGTCATATTCGTAGACGTTATTTCCGCTGGCGAAGCTTCCAAGGATAGAAGTGGCGGAGGCCGGTTGGGTGGAAAGATAGTGGGCGGTGTGGAAGAAAGAATGGGTGATGCCGGCGTGGCAGGTCACACATTTGTCCGAACCGGCGAAGTCTGCGTAGGACGGGGTGGCGGCGAGCGCGGTGGGTGAGGTGGCGGCGGGCGCGGTGGAGTCGGAGGATGGGTTGGCGGCAGAAGACGCTGAAGGCGTTGAGGGCTGCTTCTTGTCGGGATGATTATTCATGCAGGTTTCTGCCAATACGATGATTGCGATCAGAGAGGTTGCTGTAAAAATGGATTTAGTGTATCGAAGGCCCGGGGACATGAATGCAAGGGAAGATTAATCAGCCAAAAAAACAAGAGCTGCCATGTTTAAATTTGGCAGCCCCTGGATTAAAAAAGATAAATGACTGGACCGCTACTGTTTGTTCGCGTAGAGGGCGGCAACATCGGAAGCAGCCAGTACTGAGCTATAGAGGCGAATATGATCCACGGCGCCGGTGAACCCACCCATCCAGGTATTGCCGGAGTAGTTGCCCTGAATGTTGTTTGCTTCCTCGTAGCCGCCAACAATCAGGTTGCTGCCATTGCCGTCGAAACTGATCGTCTCGTTGGGTTTCTGGTCGAATTGTACGCCGTCCCGGTACATGGTACCTATTTGCGCGCTTGCATCGTAGGTGAAAGTTACCATATGCCAGTTGCCGTCATACATGTGCGGCCAGCGGTTAGCGTGGACATAGTTTGCATAATCCCAGTTGTCGCCGTTGCCGTTTGCGAAATGAACTTTGAGGTCCATACTGTCGGAAGCGCCGCCATCTGTGTTGTCGACATACCAGGTCATTTCGCCCCAGAAGTTGCTGGTGCTCGCCCAGGACAACAACCCGTCAGCGTGGTTATTGTCTTTGTTTGCCAATGGGCAGTTGATCCAGAAATTGGCGCTAAAGCTTGCGGTGGTGCCGAAGTTATTCGGATTCGGGTACACAATGTAGCTGTAGCTCGTAGACGCTCCGCCGCCGGGCGCCAACACGGGATTGAACTGCACTGCCTTGCCGGCGATCCCCGCGGTATAGGTGGTTGCGCTGTCAACGCTGGGGAAGGTGGCACGGATGCTGTCGGCCAGGATCCCGTCGAAGGCTGCATAGAAATTGAGCGGGCCGGTCGGCGAGCCGGCGTCCTTAGGGTAACTACCCAATGCCGGGTGAACGATCTTATCGCAGCCCAGTATCAAGACCATCGCGGCACAGACCGAAAAGATGACTGTAAGCAATGATTTTATATTTCGCATACGAATAATAATTTAATTATTAGTTATCAATAATTCGGGTTTTGGACCAATACGCCGTTGCTCAACGTAATCGCCTGCGTTGGGATGGGGTAATAGATGTTTTTGGCCTGGTATCCAAGACCGCCCAGTACGCTTTGTGCGTCGCCCCACCGGACGAGGTCATAGAACCGTTCCATTTCCATCCCGAATTCAACGCGCCGTTCCTGCTTGATAGCCGTACGCATTTGCGCCTGGCTGGTGAAGACGACAGGGGGCAATACGCCGGCATTCCCATTTCGCGCCCTTGCCCGGATCATTTCCAGGTAGGTGGCGGCTTGGACGCCGTTGCCCAGCTCATTCTCGGCTTCAGCCGCCATTAGGATGACGTCGGCGTAGCGGAGTACCCGCTGGTTGATGAATTCTTCGTCGGTCAGGCTGCCCGCAGCCAATCTTTCCGCGGCGCTGGTGTACACCTTCTTATTCCAGTAAGCGGAGTTGCTCAGGTTGGGGAGCGTGAGGCCATAGCCGCCGTTGGCCGGGTCATCCGAGCTGTCGGAGAACAGGATGGTGGCTGCTTTGCGCGGGTCGCCCGCCTCATAAGCGTTTACCAGGGCCGGCAAAGGGTTATTCCAGCCCCAGCCCAGGTTCCAGTCGCCCGATCCTCTCACGGACTGGCTCGTACCCCACCAGCTCCAGTAGGTACTGGAATTGCCGCTGAACCCGGTGGACTGGCATTGCACTTCAAAGATGGATTCCGAGCAGTTCTGGTTTTGCAGCTTCCAGATCGCCCAGTACGGCGTGAAGAGCTGATATTGGCCGGAGTTGATCACGTCGGTACAGAGATTCAGGCAGGTCTGCCAGCTCATGCCGTCCGGCCGCATCAGCCAGGTCTTGGCATGAAGCGTCTTGGCCGCGCCGGATGTCAATCGGCCGTAGAAATTCGTTCCGCTCCAATTTAGCGGGAGGTATTGTTCGGCATAGCTCAGGTCGGCGTCGATCTGGGCATAGATCGAGTCGATGGAAGCCTTCGGTTTGATGGCATCCGCGGGGCCGTAGACACGATTGAGAACCAGGGGGACCTGGCCGTAGTTCTTGACGAGGTCGAAATAGGAATAGGCCCGGAACCATTTTGCCTCGGCGAGGTTGATGAGCGAGTTAGCATCCGTCAGTTTCAGGGAATCGGCGGTTTGCAGCAATTGGTTTGCGAGGTAGATCAATTGGTAATGCCGGTCCCAATAAACGCCGTTGGCCCAGTCGTCCTTACTGTACTGGAAGTCGGTGTAGGCCACAATATAGCCGGCGCCGCCGGGGTCCGCCAAAACGGTCTGGTCGCCGGAGCGGAAAGTTTGCATCGGGGTGTAGCCGATGCTTTCAAAACCGTCACCGCAATAGGGCGAAGAGTTGGAGTTGCGGATCGCGCCATATAATCCAATTGCCTGCCCTTCGAGGCCACCCTGATTCAGATCACTCAGCGTAACGGAAAGGGGCTTACGGTCGAGGAACTTTTTGCAATTGGAAAAAGACGCCATAATCAAAACCAAAAGCGCGGAGGCTTTTATAGTTTTTTTCAGATTATTCATATTTTTCAAATTTGTGTGTTTTAAAAATTGACATTGAAACCGCCGGACCAGATCCTTGGCAGGATAGAGGACGCATCTCCCGTATCTACCCCGAATTGCCAGGCGCTGTTCCCGCCATTGAGCACCCTGCCGGATTGGTCATATTGACGGAAGCCGCCAAACTCCGGTGAGAATCCAAGGTTATGTTTCCATGTTTTAAGGTTTTGTACGGCGACAAAGAATCGTAGGGATTGGATATGGGTATTACCCATGGCAGAGGCCGGGATCGTATAGCCCAGTTCCATGTTACGGATCCGTACGTAGCTGCCGTCCTCGATACCATAAGTTGACGGGGCCCGGTTGTTCAGATGCTGGGCATCGACGATGGGGATCCAGTTGGAGGTCCCGGCGCCGTGCCAGGCGTTGACATCATAGGCAGGGTAGTTGTACAGGGAGTTCTGCTGCAGCGACGTAGCCCACTCGCGATAAATCCTGTTCCCGTATACACCGCCGACGAGGACCCCAAAGTTCCAACGTTTGTATCGCAGGTCGACGTTGCTTCCGTACGTAAATTTAGGTGTGGGATTGCCGATATTGGCCTGGTCGCGGGAATCGACGACCCCGACATGGTTGATATCCTTGTATTTGAAATCGCCGGGCGCCACAGATTGGCCATTGACACTGCTCGGCGTCGAGTGCAGGATATCCGCATAGCTCTGGTACAGACCTCCCACCGTGTAGCCGGTGAAATAGCCGATCGGCTGACCGGTGTTGGCGGTGCTGGGGATCTGCGGGTCACCGCCAAGCAGTTGGTTCAGGTAGGTCACTTTGTTGGTTATAGTGGTCAGGTTGCCGCTGACAGTAAGGGAAAGGTCCTTGTTGAAGCTCTGGGTCCAGCTGCCGCTGAATTCGAAGCCCTGATTGGTGATGTTTCCATCGTTTGTAAGCGTGACCTGCGAAGATCCGACGGTCCCACCCAGCTCAACCAGCAGAGCGCTGGTCTTTTTGTTGTAATAGTCCGCTTCAAAGTGCAGCTGGTTTTTGAACGCATTAAATTCAAAACCGACTTCTGTTGCATTGACCGTCTCCCATTTGAGGACCTGGTTTTCCAGGTAGGCGTCGGTGTACGCGGAAATAAGGTAGCTTGTGGCGCCGTTGTCGAACACGCCGCTATTGCCGGCCTGGATATTTGGATATGCGGGGTAGTTGATCACAATACCGTTCACGATAAGATTGGAATTGCCGAGAAGACCATGCGAGCCTTTGAGCTTAAAGTAGTCAAAGAGGTTCTGGTTCTGGAGAAACTTTTCTCTTGTTATTTCCCAGGCGCCGCCCACAGACCAGAAGTCTTGCCCCTGATGGGCATAGACGGAGCTGATGGCACTGGAATAGTCTCTTCTGAAGGAACCGGTCAGGTAATATTTGCCGGCGTAGTTATACAGCACCCGGACGAGAGAGCCCACCAACGCCTGGTCGTACTGGTTACCCGAAGCGATCGGGCTGCTCGGGTCACCTGCCCCGGTAGAAAGGTACCACAATCTCGGGTTGTCCGGTATCGGATCCCCACCGGGGGCCTGCCGCAGCGTAGCTGTTGTATACTGGTCCTTCGTGTAGGTGAAGGTAAAGCCCCCGTTCACGTTAACGGAATGATCCCCAAACTGTTTCTTAAAGGAAAGGATGTAATCCTGCTGGGTACTCAGGGAATTGTAGAGAGTCTGCGTCAGGCTGCTCAGATTGTGGCCGTTGAAGATAGGTCCGATGACGCCATTCTTAGGGTCAGGATTGTATTCCTGGTAGATCGGGGTGTATTGGCGTTTGTTTTCATCTGAATAATCCAGGTATTCGGTGGCCCTGAAATCAAAATATTTGAGGAAATTGACGTCCACATAGATGCTGCCGATCAGCCGGTATTTGGGATCGTCCAGCTTATTGTAGTTCATCTTAAGCTGCTCGAGGGGATTGCCCAGCGTGTTCTGGATCGTCGGGACGGTGTAATACAGGTTAAAGTTTGCAGAATCCGTAGGTCCGCCGTAAGGATTGTGGGTGAATACCTGCTGTGTACCGCTCGGAACGATGGGAGCAACCTGCATCGCGTTGGAAAAAACGCCGGCTCCGTTGGCGTCGTAAGGCAGGTCTTCTTTTGTGCTGATGATATTAAACCCAAACTTAATGTTCTTGCTCACTTTCAGCTCGTCAGAGAGATTCAGCGAGATCTTGTTGTAGTTCGTCCCCTGTATAAGGCCCTGGTCGGTGGTATACCCGATACTGGAATAGAATTTATTCTTATCAGTGGCTGAAGCAACGGAGACACTTGTATTGGAAAATTGGGCCGTACGGCTGATGGTCTTAAGCCAATCCGTATTCCCATTCCAATATTGCAAGTCATTGGCGATGAAATTACTGAGTACATTGTTGCCGTTGTCGAACATTCGGTTGGCGGCTTCCTCGCCCATAATCGATTTAAATTGCGGCCCGTTTGCCATCTGGATCTCGTCAACCAGCTGTTTCGAGCCGTAGGTCGAATTCAGATTGACCTGGAGTTTACCTTGTTTGGCGGTTTTGGTTGTGATGATGATCACGCCACCGGCGCCTTTTACCCCGAAGATAGCCAGTGATGATGGGTCTTTCAGGACTTCCATCGATTCGATATCGCTGGGATTGATGAAGCTGATATCCGACTCAAAAATACCGTCTACCACATAGAGCGGGTGGGTGTTACCAAGGGAGATGGTTCCACCGATCCGAACATCGGGCGCTTCGCCGGGGATACCCGAGTTGACGACCGAAACACCCGGAACCTGTGCCTGCAGGGAGGAAATCGGGTTGGGGTTCGGCTTGTCGATCACTTCGGTTCCGGCGATCTTGACAATGCTGCCGGTCAGGTCACGTTTGCTGGCGGAGCCATAGCCGATCACCACCACTTCGTCAAGCGCCCGTTTGGAGGCGACGAGCGAAATGCTGAAAACGGCCTGGTTGTTGACCTTAATTTCCTGGCTTTGGTAGCCAATATAGGAGATAACGAGGGTCCCTGTCTGAGGAACGACCAGGTTGAAATTACCGTTGTTATCGGTAGTCGTCCCGGCCGAGGTCCCTTTCAAGGTAATAGACACTCCCGATAAAGCTTCTCCATTTTCGCCGGTGACCTTGCCGGTGACCCTTATATCCTGATACACCAGTGCGGATGACAGCACTACGATCAGGTTATTGTCGAGTACCTTATAGGAAAGGTCGGTTCCGGCAAAGATCTTATCGAGGGCCTCCTGAATGCCAACGGCCGTCAGGGTCACGTCGATCTTTTGGGAGAGGCTTTTGAGATTGTTATTGTAAAGGAACCTGAAATCACCCTGATTTTCGATTGACCGTAAGGCTTTTGCGATTTCAACGTGGTTCAGATTCAGGGACACCTTTGCCTGCCCTTTCGCGTTGGCCGATACCTGGAGGATGCCGGCCAGCATCAAAACAAAGGTGAGTTTCATGACTAAAAGAGCTTTTTTAACGGTTTGAAAGCAATTAGTTTTAATCCGTTCTGTATTCTTCATACATTTACATACTTAGGGTTACAAAATGTAGAACATAATGCTGGCGAGCATTTTCGTTTTATGTGATTACCCGACGGGAAATGTTGGCGCATTTCCCGTTTTTTATCGTTTATTCAGGCGCTTTTGTTATTTATCATAGCTTTAGTTTGGCTTTTGTATATATATTAGTAAATGTTAATATTATTGTTGCTATCGATCGAATAGTTAAAAGTTGCGGTAAATTTCAGGGCATCCAGGGCCTGCCGGATGGTCTCATTGGTAAAGCTACCCGTCAGATGATCTTTCATCAGCCGCTCGCTTGCAAACCGGATGGTAACGCCGTACCAGCGTTCCAGTTTTCGGGCTATCTCTTCGAATGATTCATCCTGGAATACCAGCTTATTTTCTACCCACGATGTTTCGATGATATCTCCCGTCTTATTTTGGTACGTGAGGTTCGTTACTGCGATGTCTTTCGGGATTTCGGGGGTGGAGGTTTTATTCCTGGTGTTTTCGGTTGTTTGGGCGAGGTGGTTCGCAAACTTAAAGTTATCGATGACAATCTTTTCGTTGGGTTTGAGAATGACCTTCTTTGACGGCTGGTCGTTAAAGCTGACTTCGATGCTGCCGCGGATCAGCGAGGCTTCGGTTGTCTTGTCGCTGGGATAAGACTTTACGTCGAATTCGGTACCCAGCACAAGGATATTTATTTTGGAAGCGTGGATGATAAAGGGCTTCAGTTTGTTTTTCACGACGTCGAAATAACCTTCTCCCGAGAGCGAGACTTCCCGCAGGTTTTTACCGAAGTCCGGGGAATAGCTCAGGGTGCTGCCTGCATTGAGCCAGACCTTTGTTCCGTCAGGCAGGAGAAGCGTGGTCTTGGAGCCATTGCGGGTCGAAATCTCGCTGCGGGTGGCAGGTTGTTTGTCAACGGGGGCGAGGGAAGGCTGTTGGGGATCCTTCGGTGAGAAGAGCATCCGGCCCGCGACGATGATAAGGAGGAGAAGGGGAGCAGCGATGGCGGCGGTCCGGAAAATAGCCACTTTCCGTTTGATGCCCGGAGGTAGAGTGGACTGGCTCTTGTCGGTGGAAGGGAAGTCGACGCCGAGGTCTTTCATGCGTTGCTTATGTCGTTCGAAAGCTTCTTGTACTGGTGTCTTGTCCGGCTGATTGTCCGCCTGCCATAGGTCCATGATAGGTTGCACGGAGTAGTGAAGCTCGGGATGGACACGCAGCAACTGTTCCAATTCGATCAATTCCGAATCGGTAGCCTCCCCCGAAAGCTTCTTAACAAGCAAGCTCCAAATGATCTCTTGACGCATAGAGTATATCTGTAGGACAATGAAAAGGGGCAAAACCCCCAAAATGCTGTTAAATTTTTTATTTGGCGGATTGGCCTGCCGGGGAGACGAGTGCCCGGCCGATGTCGAAACGAACGGCATCGCCAATCTTTCTGACCGCAATAGAAACTTGATTTTCAACGGTTTTGGCGGAAATCTGCAATATTTCTGCCACTTCCCGGCATTTCATCTTGTCTTCCTTCACCAACTGGAAGATGAGCCGGCAGCGGGAGGGGAGTTGGGCGATCGCGTTGTTAATGAGCACCATCATGTCGGAGGTGATAAGGAGTTGTTCGGGGTCGGAGTAGGTGCTGATCAGTTCGGCGCTTAGATCCTGGATGTCCGAGTAAGAGAGGGTTTTTACCTTACCCAGATAGTTGAGGGAAATATTTTTTGTTGCAACGTAGAGATAAACTTTGAAATTATCGATGGATTCGATGGTCTTTCGCTTTTGCCAGACCTTTATAAAGACATCGGAGACGATCTCTTCCGCTAATTGCTTGGATTTTACGAAGCTCCACGCGAAATTGTAGAGATATTTATACAGGGAAATGTATAGTTCTTCGTAGGCCTTCTGGTCTTCAAACTGGGCTATGCGAAGCTGTAAAAAGGCAATTCTTTCGGCAGCAATCATTTGTTAAGCAATGAGTCCGGTTACAAGTTAAGAAATTATAAACAATACTATATCAAATGGACAGTTTATTATTCAAATGTGCTGTTTATTTCGGTGGGTCGGGCAAAATAATTATTTTTGCCGGTCAAAAACCGGAGGCGATCGTTTCGCGGTTTCAATGGACCCTTAGCTCAGTTGGTTAGAGCAGCTGACTCATAATCAGCGGGTCGCTGGTTCGAGCCCGGCAGGGTCCACGATGCAACATTTTTCCTGAAGCGGTGTCCTATGGGGGTAAATCCCGGGACATGCTTAAGAGTTATCTCACCACCGCCTGGCGGAATATCCGCAAGAACAAGGTCTTTTCCGCTATCAATATCATCGGTCTGGCCATCGGAATGGCTGCCTGCCTGTTGATCCTTCAACATGTGAATTTCGAGCTGAGTTATGATCAGTTCAATCGGAACGTGGGCGATCTGTACCGCGTTTATAATGACCGTTATCAGAACGGCAAGTTGATCCAGCACGGCACGATCACCTATTCCGCCATTGGAAAAGCGATGCAGGACGACTATCCCGAAGTGGTCGCTCATACCCGCGTGGAGCCTTTTGGCAAACAGATCATTTCTAACGGGACCAAAAAGTACGGCGGCCAGGATGTCATCGCAGTTGACAATTCCTTTCTGACCATGTTCTCTTATCCCCTGCTGGCCGGTGACGTGAAGTCTGCACTGACAGCCCCTTATACGGCTGTCCTGACGGAGGATGCTGCATACCGGTATTTCGGGGTACGAAGGAATGAGGCCGCTTCGGCCATCGGGAAGACTTTTATCATGGGCACCGACAGCCTGCCTTTTAAGGTGACCGGTATTTGCCGGAACACCCCGGAGAATTCGCACCTGTCCTTTGATCTCCTGGCTTCCTATGTTACTGTGTACTCGGGCAAAAACCCATATAAACAAGCCGACTATGACTTCACCGATTCCGACTTCTGGCATTATATTCAGCTGAGGCATGGGGCTGACGCGAAGGCGTTGGAGACGAAGTTCGATGGCTTCAGTCAGCGGCATTTCCAGGGAAACAAGATCTCCGGCAGCGTGGAGAAGTTCCATTTGCAGCAGCTTGCCAGGGCACATTTGTATTCCGACTTCGAATATGAGATCGGCAGGACGGGCAGCGCGACGGTCGTATGGGGGCTGCTGATCATCGCCTTGTTCATTATCGTCATCGCCTGGGTCAATTACATCAATCTTTCCACCGCCCGGTCCGTTGACAGGGCCAGGGAGGTTGGTGTCAGGAAGGTCATCGGCGCTGCAAAGGCCCAGCTGATCCGGCAATTCCTCACCGAATCTTTTTTAATCAATATTATCGCCCTTATCCTGGCCATTGCGCTTATCCTCCTTCTCCAGTCCCCGTTCGATACCCTGGTGGGCCATGATCTGTCCTTCTCCTTCCTGTTTATGAAAAGCATGGGTGGATATAGTGTGATGATCGGGTTGCTGTTGCTCTTGCTGGCCGGGATCTTCATATCCGCATTTTATCCGGCATTTGTCTTATCCTCCTTCCGGCCGATCCTGGTCCTGAAAGGGAGGTTCAGCGCCTCAAAAAAGGGGATCGTTTTGCGAAAAGGATTGGTGATCGGTCAATTTGCCATCACCGTTATCCTGATCATCGGGTCCTTTATCGTCTATCGCCAGATCCGGTACATGAACCGGCAGCAGCTAGGGATGAATATGGACCAGGTACTGGTCATAAAAGCGCCGGAGCTCACCAATTGGGATTCCACCTTCATCGGCCGGGAGGATAATCTTATGCATGAGCTGCGGCAAATCCCCGGGGTCAGCGGAGCAGCCGCCTCCTGGAATACGTTCGGGGGTGAGACGGGTCGAAGCTTTAATATCCGCCGGCAAGGTCAGGACAACACGATTCATTATACCATGCGGAATAACGGCATCAGCATAGGCTGGCTCGATCTGTACAAGATCAAGCTGTTGGCAGGAAGGGACTACACTTATGCCGATTTCAACCCCGACTTCGGTAAGCTGCACAATATCATTCTAAATGAGAGCGCCATTAAGCTGCTGGGCTTTACCACGCCGCAGGAAGCGATCGGAAAAACGATCCTGAACTACGATAAGAAATGGGACATCGTTGGCGTGATCAATGACTATCATCAAAAGTCGCTACGATACGCTGTCGAGCCTACCATGCTATTTCCCGCCTATAGCACCAACAGCGACGTTGCCATAAAAGTTTCAGCGAGCAACCTGCCTGCTACGATAGCGGCCGTGAAGAGGACTTATGAGAGCTTTTTCCCCGGCAACCTTTTCGACTATTATTTTCTCGATGAAAAGTTTAACCGGCAATATGACAATGACCAACTCTTTGGAAAGGCATTTAGCATTTTTGCAGGATTTGCCATATTCATCGCTTGTCTCGGTCTCCTGGGCCTGGCTCTCTTTGCTACTGCCCAGCGCACAAAAGAAATCGGGGTTCGCAAAGTGCTGGGCGCTTCTGTCGGGAATATCGTCGCGCTGTTGTCAAGAGATTTTATCCTGCTGGTGCTGATCGCTTTCCTCATCGCCTCGCCCATCGCCTATTTCATTATGCATCAGTGGCTCCGGGATTTTGCCTATCGCATCAATATCGAATGGTGGGTTTTTGGGCTGGCGGGCATGCTGGCGGTGGCCATCGCTATGGCGACTATCAGTACGCAGGCGATCAGGGCGGCGGTGAGGAATCCTGCCAGAAGTCTCCGAACGGAGTGAGGAGGCTTCGCGCGATAGCGCAGACAAAAAAATGGACCGGGACGGCGAAGCCGTCAATGGGTGGGGCGCCGCGCAGCGGCGAAAAAATAAGCCCCTGTAGAAACAGGGGCCGTAACCAAAACTAACTGCTTATGAGAAAATTGACTGCTTGTGAGAACAAAGGTACGGTGATAATCTATTGCGTGCTGTTTTTATACTGTTAAAACGAAAACAACGAAACGTTAAAAG
>DASZJO010000112.1:0-13066 GCA_035948015.1 Puia sp. | reverse complement strand
TTCCTGTACGGTAGTATAGGGGGCAAGGATCACGTCATCCTGGTCCTGGCCAAAGGCGCTTTCTCCTTTTGCCGTCAGGGTCCCGATGACGAGCAAGGGGACTTTGCCGAAGCGGATATATTTTCCGATGGGATTATCGCCATTCGGAAAGATGTTGCTGACCACGGTTTGGCCGAGGATGCAGACCTTTGCGGCCCCCTGCATGTCCCGGTCGGTGAATTCGACGCCATCCTGCAGGGGCCATTGGCGGATGATATCCAGGTATTGGGTGTTCACCCCGGTGATGGTGGTCGACCAGTTGTTATTTCCGTTGATGGCCTGACCCTTGGTAGTCATTACGGGGGTTACGGCGCTGAGATGGGTGCCTTCGCGCTGCAGGGCCTTTACGTCATCCATGGTAAGGGTCTGAACGCTTGTGGCGTCGAGACGGACGCCGGCCGAGACGTTGCTGTTAGGCCGGATGATGATCATATTTGAGCCCATGCCGGACAGTTGTTTCTGGATGCTTTGCTTGGAGCCCTGGCCGATGGCGACCATTGAGATGACCGATGCCACGCCGATGATGATGCCCAGCATGGTGAGGAATGCCCTCAGTTTATTGCGTTGCAAGGCTCTCAGGGCAATTCGGAAGAGATTGAAGAAGGACATAGTACGTGCGTTTTAGTAGTCTTCTGTCACAGGCAGGGAGGCAAGGACGTCCCTCGCCGATCGCCTGTTCTCATTCAGGCTGTCTTTTACCACTTTCCCGTCCTTCAGCATGACAGTCCTGCTGCTAAAGGAGGCGATGTCGGGTTCATGGGTCACGAACACTATGGTCTTTCCCTGGCTGTTGAGGTCCTGGATAAGGGCCATAATGCTAAAGCTGGTCCGGGAGTCGAGGTTGCCGGTCGCCTCATCCGCGAGGATCATCACCGGCTCGTTGACCAGCGCCCGCGCGATGGCCACCCGTTGTTGCTGGCCGCCGGAAAGCTGGTTTGGCATGTGGTCGAGACGGTCGCCGAGACCTACCGCTTCCAGCGATTTGACGGCCCGTTCCTTTCTCTGTTTCGCGCTGACCTGCGAGTTGTATAAAAGCGGGAGTTCGACATTTTCGAGGGCGGACGTTCTGGGCAGCAGGTTGTAGGCCTGGAAGACAAACCCTATTTTATGGTTTCGGAGCCTGGCCAGGTCGTTGCGGCTAAGTTTGCGGACATCGACCCCATCCAGCAGGTATGTCCCTTCGGTCGGCTTGTCCAGGCATCCGAGTGTATTCAAGAGTGTCGTTTTACCCGATCCGCTGCTTCCCATGATCGTCAGGAATTCACCTGATGTTACGTCGAACGATACGCCTTTCAGGGCGCGGACGACTTCCGATCCCATCCGGAATTCCCGTCGGATATCTTTCAGCTCGAGTATCTTGTTGTCGCTCATGGTGATCGCTGTTTGTCTTCCGCTGCTGGTTATCTTCCGCCGCCGCTGCCCCCGGCTCCGGCAGCGGGCTTGCTGGGCGTGCTTGGTCTTCTCGCGGGCATAAAGGGGCTCCTGACGGCACCGGAAGATTTGGTTGCCGCCGTTACGATCTGTGTCCCGTTAACCACTTCGTCGCCGTCGTCCAGACCGGACAGGATCTGCACCTGCGTATCGTTGTTCAGGCCGGTCATGACCAGTTTTTCGATCAGGCTGTCACCATATTTTGCCCAGACAAAGGCCGGTGTTCCGGTGGCGGAGACCGTATCGATCTCGCGGCCGGTCGTGTCGTGCCGGTGACGCGGGGGCGCCAGCGGATTGTTGGTGGCAGCTTTACGGGCGGCCCGTTGCACTTTGCGCTCCCCGGCGCTGTCCGGGATGATCTTAAACTGCTTTTCCATGGTCGCGTCCGGCTTGAAATTGAGCGATTTGGCAGAGATAAGCAGGGCGCTGTCGATCTCTTTGGTAAAAATGAAGATATTGGCCGTCATCCCCGGCTTAAGCTTCAGGTCCTGGTTGGGTGCACTGAGAATGGTCGTGTATGTCACCACGTTAGCGGAGACGGCGGGTTCGAGGCGGATTTGATTCACGGACCCGGTAAAGGTGATGTCGGGATAAGCATCAACGGTAAAAGTGGCGCGAAGCCCGGTCCGGACGTCCCCGATATCCGCTTCGGATACGGCTGCCTGGACCTGCATTTTGGTGATATCTTTTGCTATGATGAAGAGCGTGGGGGTGCTGAAACTTGCGGCGACCGTTTGGCCGACGCTGACGTTGCGGGTCATCACCACTCCATCCACAGGGGAGTAGATGCTGGCATAGCCAAGGTTCTTTGTTGCTGCATCCAGCTGCGCCTGGACGCTGCCCACGGTGGCCTTTGCACTTTCATATTGGTTCTCGAAATTATCGTAGTCCGCCTTGCTGATGGCCCCGGCTTTAAAGAGTGTGCTTTCCCGCTCGAAATTATTCTGGGCGTAGGTAAGGGATGCCCTGGCGACTTCGAGGTTTGCCTTGTATTGGTTGACGGAAGCCTCGAAAAGGGATTTATCCAGAGTAGCGATCAATTGGTGTTTGGTTACTTTGGCGTTGTAGTCGGTATAGATGCCATTAATGGTCCCGGATACCTGGCAGCCCACATTAACGGTATCGACCGGCTCAATAGTCCCGGTAGCGGTTACGCTTTTGGAGATATATCCATAGCGCGGCTCTTCGGTTGTCAGGACTACCGGCTTGTCTTCTTTCCGGAAGTAGAAATACCAGACGCCGCCACCGGCCAGCAGGAGCAGAACAATAATGATGAGTGTTCTCTTCATGTCGTTTATAGTTTAACAGCGATTCCCATGTAGAAATCATAGATCTCGATGCTGAGCGCTGAACTGTATTTAGCCTGCACATAATTCTCGAAGGCCTGCGTATACAAGGTTTTTTGCTGCAAGTAGGCCACGAGGTTTGTGGCGCCGACCTTCAGCTCTTCCTCGGCGACCCGGAAAGCTTCCTGGTTGGCGGTCAGCCCCTCTACGGCTGCGTCGTATTGGCCCTGGGCGTTCAGGACATTGATATAGGCTTGTTCGATGATTTGCGACAGTGCGGTTTGGTTACCCAGCAGGGTGAGTTTAGACTGTTCGATCTGGATCCTGGCATTTTCCACACCGGTCTTCACCTGTCGCTTGTTAAAGATCGGGATGGACAGGTTCAGCCCTGCCTGCTGGAAGAAATTGTCGTCCAGCTGCTGTACGTAGTCGTTATGCTGGTTGTTGGAATAACCGGTAGACAGGGTAGCCGATGCCGTTAGCAGGGGAAGGTAGCCGGCTTTTGCGATAGCCAGGTTATAGCGTGAGATATCGATCCCAAGCTCGCCGAGTTTGATCTCCGGGCGGTTTTGCAAGGCGTAGGCTTCGACGGAATCGAGGTTGGGTACGGCCTGCGAGGCGATCACGGTATCGGGGGTGATGACGTCGAAACTATCCCGGAGGGGCAGTTGAAGCAGCTGTTTAAGGGTCAGCTTATTTTGCCGGACGGCATTCTGCGCGGTAACGAGGGTATACTTGTCGGCGGCCAGCTGGGCTTCCAGCTCGATATAGGCATTCCGGGCGATCGTTCCCACTTCGTATTCCTGTTTACCCTGATCGACCTGCGCAGTAGTTGATTTGACGAGATCTTCAACATATACGACATTTTCTTTGGCAAGCAGGATATTGAGATAGTCCTGTACGATCTGCAAAGTGATATCCAGCTCATTCTCAATAACGGTCTGGTTAGCACTCTCGATCTGCAGATTGACCATTTTGATATTGTTGCTAATGGCATCTCCATTGTAGATGGTGATCCCGGAGGTCAGCGAGTAGTTATTGGCGAAGGAAGACTGGGTCTGGAATCCGCCGATGACCGGATTGGCGTTTTTGCTATGGGTATAGGTTGCGGAAACGTCGCCGCTGAGGTTGGGCTGGCGGGCGGCCCTGGCGAGGAGATAGTTTTGTTCGGCAGTCCGGACATTCAGCCGAAGGCTGTTGAGTGTGATATTGCTTTTTTTCGCATAGTCGATACAGGATTGCAGGTCCCATCGGGCCGGCAGGCGGCCGGAGGCGGAATCCTGGGCGCGGACATATCCTGTCAATGATCCGAGGCTAAGAGTCAGGAACACCCCTAATCGTAAGACCATATGCTTCCGGGTTTAGGGTAAAAGTAGGATATTTAGGCCTTTTTTGGGTGGCCGCCCGTTTCAGGTTTTAGTTTCGGGTTTTTATCCATCAGCAGTTCCGCTTTTGACCGGGTTTCAAGGGAGGTCCGCCATTTATTGATCAGCTTACGCAAAGCCCGTGCTTTCTCGGATTTTTCTTTTGTGGATTCCAGCATGCCCTAAAAGTAAGGAGGCAGGCATTCGGGTGAGACTTGCTGTTAGCCGGATTCCGTTTTGTAATGGTATTATTTATGTTTTTGCATCTTCGGTCTTTAGAAGGGGTGTCGTTCTTCTACAGGTTATATGCGCCGTAGTAGGCCGCCCCCTGCAAGGCCATCTTGTCATTGAGGACGACGTGGACCGGAACGCGGTCGGAGAGATCGTGCATGCGGCCGTTGTTGTCGAAATTTCCCTTCCAGCTATCGTTTTGCAGGAGGGGGAGTATTTTTGGCGGAATGCCTCCGGCAAGGTAGAGGCCGCCGGTGGCCATGAGCTTCAGCACAAGGCTAGAGGCCTCAGTCGCCATGTAGCGGACGAACAGCTCCATGGTTTGGGCGCAGACAAGGTCTTCGTGGCGCATGGCCGATTGGCTGATGACGGCTGCGGGGTCATTGTCTTTAAGTCGTTCCGACAGCCATTCGGGGATCTGTTCCCCGCGGCTTTCCGTAAAGAAATGGAAGATGTTCTTTATCCCCATGCCGGATACGACCCTTTCCCAGCTTACGTGGCCAAATTGTTTTTGCAGGTAATAAAAAATTTCGACATCGATGGCATTCCGGGGAGCGAAATCGCTGTGGCCGCCTTCGGTGGCAAAGGGGTGATAATGTTGGCCGTCCCAGAAAAGGCCTGCTTCACCCAAACCTGTCCCCGGCGCGAGGATGGCGATATTCCCTTTTGGGTGTGGGTCGCCGGTTGCCAGTGTAGTCTGCTCTTCTTCTTTCAGGCCGGCGAGCCCATAGGCTGTTGCTTCCAGGTCATTGATAAAGCAAACGGGGATCTTCAGGTCCTTGCTCATTGCAGCGCTGTCCAGCAGCCAGGGGAGGTTGGTCAGCTTGGTTTTGCCGTCGATGACGGGACCCGCGACAGCCGCGGCGATCCGGTCGGGCAAGCTATTTCCGCAGAAATCATGGATAAGATCCGTCAGCGAGGGGTGGTCTGCGGAGACGTATCGTTGTTCGCGGGAGATCGTTAGTCCATTGTTGCCGGATTGGTACAAGGCAACATTTGTTTTTGTGCCGCCGATATCGGCCGCGAGGATTGCGAGGGTCTTGTGTCCCGGCTGAGGCGCGTTTTTGAAGGCGATGGGGATCATGGTCCTCAAAATTACATGTTACGGCGATATTGTCCGCCTACCGCATATAAAGCGTTGGTTATTTCCCCGAGGCTGCAATACTTCACGGTTGTCATCAGCTCTTCAAAGAGGTTGCCATTCGTGACTGCGGTCTGTTGGAGGCGGCGAAGCATTTCGGGGCTTCGAGCCATATTCCGCCGGTGGAAGGCCTCAAGGTTGCGGATCTGCTGGTTTTTTTCTTCCGTGGTGCTGCGGATCACTTCGTCGGGGAGGATCGTGGGTGAGCCTTCTTTGCCCAAAAAAGTATTGACGCCGACGATCGGCAGGGCGCCGCTGTGTTTGAGGCTTTCGTAGTAAAGGCTTTCTTCCTGGATCTTATTCCGCTGGTACATTCGTTCCATTGCTCCTAGTACGCCACCCCGGTCGGTCAGCCGGTCGAATTCCGCCATTACGGCTTCTTCGACGAGGTCGGTCAGTTCTTCCACCGCAAAGCTCCCCTGCATGAAATTTTCCGTTTTAGCGCTTCCCAGCTCGCGGTTGATGATCAGTTGGATAGCCATTGCCCGGCGGACGCTGGCTTCCGTGGGGGTGGTGATGGCTTCATCGTAGGCGTTAGTATGGAGGGAATTGCAATTGTCGTAGATCGCATACAGGGCCTGCAGTGTGGTCCGGATGTCATTGAAGTCGATCTCCTGGGCATGCAGGCTCCTGCCGCTGGTCTGGATATGGTATTTGAGTTTTTGGGAGCGGCTGTTGCCTTTATAGAGTTGTTTGATCGCTTTTGCCCAGATGCGTCTTGCCACCCTTCCGATCACGCTGTATTCCGGGTCCATGCCGTTGCTGAAAAAGAAGGAGAGGTTGGGTGCAAAGTCGTCGAGAGCCATGCCGCGGCTGAGATAGTATTCCACATAGGTGAAGCCGTTAGAGAGGGTAAAGGCAAGCTGGGTAATTGGGTTGGCGCCGGCTTCTGCGATATGGTAGCCGCTGATGGAGACGCTGTAAAAGTTCCGGACATTTCTATCGATGAAGTAAGACTGGATGTCGCCCATGAGACGAAGGGCGAATTCGGTGCTGAAGATACAGGTGTTTTGGGCCTGGTCTTCTTTCAGGATGTCGGCCTGGACGGTTCCGCGGACCTGGGAAAGGGTTTCGGCCATAATTTTTAGATAAATATCCGGTGGCAGGACTTCGTCGCCGCTCAGGCCAAGAAGGGACAGGCCGAGGCCATTATTCCCGGTGGGCAAGTCCCCGGAGTAGACTGGTCGGGGGGCGGAGCTGTCAGGTTGGGATGGCGCGTCGTATTGGTGTGTGCCGGTTGTGGCGCCGCCGTTTGCCGCGAGGTGTTTCTCGCATTGCTGATCGATCGCGGTATTCATGAAGAAGGCCAGCAGAATGGGAGCGGGTCCGTTGATCGTCATACTGACGGAGGTCCTGGGGTCGCAGAGATCGAATCCGCTGTAGAGCTTTTTGGCGTCGTCGACGGTGGCGATGCTGACGCCGGCGTTGCCGATCTTGCCATAGATATCCGGGCGGTAGTCAGGGTCTTCGCCATATAGCGTTACTGAATCGAAGGCTGTGCTCAGGCGAATGGCTGGTTGGCCCACACTGACGTAGTGAAAGCGTTTATTGGTCCGTTCGGGACCGCCTTCACCGGCGAACATCCGGGTCGGGTCCTCTTCCGACCGCTTGAGAGGGAAGATGCCTGAGGTGAACGGAAATTTGCCGGGGAAATTTTCCTGGACCCGCCAGCGGAGGATATCGCCCCAGTCGGAGAAGCGGGGCACGGCTATGCGGGGGATCTTCAGATGGGACAGCGATTCGGTGTACAGGGGCTGTTGAATGATGCGGCCGCGGACCTCATATTCGAAAAATTCTTTACGGTAACGGTCCCGGGTAGGGCCCCATTCGTGGATAAGTTTTCGGCACACGGGGAAAAGCTCCTGTTCCAGTCGTTCGATCTGTTGCTCCAGGGGCTGTCGGGCCGGTGATCCCGGGGGAAGTTCTTCCAGCGCGCCGGTCACCTTGTATAGCCGTGAGGCGATCGCTGCCTGTTCGTCAGTCTTTTGATTGTAGTCACGGATGACGGCGGTGATCTCCGAGAGATATCGAACCCGGGCTGGCGGAATGATCAGCGACTGAGTGGTCGTATCCTTTACGTGGTGGCGATGGTGTGCGGGGCCAAAGTTGATGCCCATCTTTTTTTCAAGCGTTTCCAGCAGCAGGTCGAATAGTTCGTTCACGCCCGTATCGTTGAACTGGGCGGCGATAGTGCCCACGACAGGCAGATCTTCATCTTTAGCGGTCCAGAGGCCGTGGTTGCGTTTGTATTGTTTGCGGACATCATGGAGCGCGTCCAGCGCTCCTGCCTTGTCGAATTTATTAATCACGACAAGATCGGCATAGTCCAGCATATTGATCTTCTCCAGCTGTGAGGCTGCACCGTATTCCGGGGTCATCACATAGATGCTCAGGTCAACGTAGTCGAGGATCGAGACGTCGCTTTGTCCAACGCCTGCGGATTCCAGGATAATAAGGTCATACGCAGCTTCCTTGCAGATATCGATCGCTTCCTTCACATGTGCGCTCAGGGCGCGGTCGCTGTCACGAGTGGCCAGGCTCCGCATATAGACCCGCGGGCTTGAGATGGCGTTCATCCTGATGCGGTCGCCCAGCAGGGCGCCGCCGGTCTTTTTCTTGGACGGATCGACCGAGACCACGGCAAGGGTTTTGTCGGGGAACTGGTTCAGGTAGCGGCGTACCAGTTCGTCGGTCACGCTGGATTTGCCGGCGCCCCCGGTGCCGGTGATGCCGATGACGGGGATGAGGGGGGGTGTAGGTTGGGGGGCGCCGTTAAGGTGGATCCCATTCTCTGCGTTGGAGATTGCGCGGGCGACTTTACGGATGTCTTTGAATTCGCCCAGCTTAAGACTGCCTGTGAATTGGGCAGGGTTTCCGTTGAGTGGAAAGTCGCATTGCCGGACGACGTCTTCTATCAT
Organism: Puia sp.; assembly: GCA_035948015.1. Taxonomy (GTDB): domain Bacteria; phylum Bacteroidota; class Bacteroidia; order Chitinophagales; family Chitinophagaceae; genus Puia. The sequence continues at coordinate 4,656 of DASZJO010000112.1, read as the reverse complement.
CCCTTCAAGTCCCATTCGGCGGCCGTCGTCGGGCGAGTAGATGCGGGTAATACCATATTGATGCAGCTCTTCGATCTCGCGGGGAAGGATAGTGCCGCCGCCGCCGCCGAAGATCCTGATATGTCCGCAGTCGTTCTCGACCAGCAGGTCTTTGATATACTTGAAGAACTCCAGGTGGCCGCCCTGGTAGGAGGTGATCGCGATACCCTGCACATCTTCTTCGATGGCGCATTCGACGATCTCTGCTGCCGACCGGTTGTGTCCGAGATGAATGATCTCCGCGCCCTTTGACTGGAGCAGGCGGCGCATAATATTGATGGCGGCATCGTGGCCGTCGAAAAGGGAGGCGGCAGTGACCAGGCGGACCTTGTTAAGGAGGGTATAGGCCATAGTGTAATCGTTTGACGAGCAGGCAAATTTACGCTAAAAAACTAATGAGTGTTAGTTTTGGTTTGGGGAAACTATTTACCGCTTGGGACACGGGATAGAAACCGTACTCATTTTCCCACAAAATGCTTTGAGGGTATTTGTATTTCGCCGGGGGCGTAGCGGTATCCGTCAATTTTGCTGACAGCCTCGATCAATTCATCCCGGGGGATAGAAAGAAGCATTTGGAACAACCCAACGGGGGAGATTGTCTGATACGGCTCGGCTAGGTCAGGCCTTATTAGCCTAAACATTACATCAATGACTTTTTCTTGTATTTCCTTTTCCCTTTCAGGTGTCATAGCTCCTAAAATTACTCAAATTCCCGCCAATAAAAAACCGCCCCTTGCCTTGGGGCGGCCTACTGTGTAGAATGCCGATTCAAATCTGTCAGAAGCCGCTACGCCATTAGATCTCCTCGATAACCATATCCGGGAGAATTCGAACCCTAACCTCTTTAAACCTTATCCTATTAGGGGCAACTATATGGTCCTTATTCTCCTCCTGTTTTTCTGCTGCCCGTTGGCACATTCAGTAGCGTATTGCACAGCGCGATCGGGATTTTGTTCCCAAAAATATACTCCTCCTCCCAACCAATCCCAGGCGTTGTCGCTTGGATTCAAATCCAGCTCGCCGTTGAGTACTTTGATCCCAACCTCCTTATCGCAACTGTGAAAACCTATAACTTGAAAAGGTTGGTGATAAGCCATTTATCTTGTGTTTTTCTTATGCGTTGCCTTTTTGTTGTCTTTTATTATTCCTGCGTCGATAAGAAACTGTCTGGAAGCTTCCTTCGACTTGAGAACTTCGTCGCCGACACGCTTAATTGCATCGAGCATTTTTTGGATATGTTCTTCTTCGGGGGACATCTGAACTTGTATTTATGATATTGAAATAAATGACTTGCTATGTAAAATTACTATTCCTGTTTTTTCCCGCGCGAAAAAATCGAATAGCCTATTATTGTCATCGGACATATGCAAGGATTAAATTATCCGCTCTAGTCTTGGAGCGGTTTTTCTATTAACTTTATTACATCTAAGAAGAAAAAAAATGATTTGAAGGATCGCATTTTGTATATTCTTTCTTGCTATTGGCATTAAGACTTTCCAAGAGGTGACTGCGGATTACAAATATTCCGCGGAAAGTCCGCAGCCCGAACAGTTAGGGGTCATTGTGGGAACTATCATCCTGTGTCTATTGGCTTTAAATGTTAAAAGGAAGAAGACCCGTTAATCGGTGGGAATTTTCATCTTAACTTTGCTCTAAATCAAGGGCTTGTCCCAACTGGTATATAGTTGCCTCGTTGAAGGAAACTACGTGCTTGCCGGTTATGAGGGGACGGGTCCCAACTCGTTTACAGTTGGCAATTTTTTTATTAGCCTAAAGATGTTACATTTGTTAAGCAATAAAGGCCGGGGGTGCTAAAGTCCCGACCTTTGACCATCACTTCAGCAATTGAAGAATGGTAAGAGCTAACTTCAATATCATCAAGAATTTGATGATATCGCCCAGTGTAATGCTGGGCTTTTGTTTTGTACACATAGAGAAAAAAACAGGTGTTTTGGCACCTGAAAAACTTAACATACCCACCAAGTGGGCATGCTGTTTTTTACATTCTCTCTATTCCAAATAGCACCAGGATCGAAATCCCCCAAAAGAATGCGTTAGCGAGCACAAAGATATTTTAAAGAATATCATTCTTTCGACAAACATATGTTGGGCCGTTAAGAGCAGGGTTAACGAAAATTATTGCTATATCCTCAGAGTTTCCTATATTGTATCATCTTAATACAATAACATGCTTGCCAGACATCTGCTATTAATTTCCGGCGTGGCCGCGGCATTGACTGCGGTCGTTTCCTGCCAGACCCCGACCTCGAACACAGGGATAACCAAAACCATCGACGGCTATTCTTTCCGGGATCTGAATAAAAACGGCAAGCTGGACATCTATGAAGATGCACGGCAGCCGGTAAGTGCGCGCGTAAATGATCTGCTCGGCCAGATGAACCTGGAGGAAAAAGCAGGCATGTTGTTCATCAATGGGGCAAAGGTCGATAGTGACGGGTCGATCGAGGACAGGCCGGCCACAGGCATGTTCGCGTTTGCGCCGAATGCGCTCAACCTCGTGAAAGGGAAGAAGATGAATCATTTCAATCTCTGGGCCGTTCCTTCGCCTGCGGCGCTGGCCAAATGGTACAACAGTATGCAGCGGTACGTGGAAGATTCGACCCGGTTGGGGATACCGATCACGATCGCTTCCGATCCCAGGAATCATTTCAGCAGCAATATTTTTGCCATGACTGCCAATACCTTTTCCCAATGGTGTGAGCCGTTGGGTCTGGGCGCTATCGGCAGCGATAGCATCACCCGGGAATTTGCCGATATTTCACGGCTCGAATATCTTGCCGTAGGGATCAGGGAGGCGCTGCATCCGCAGATCGATCTGGCAACAGAGCCCCGCTGGCCGAGGATCAGCGGCACCTTCGGTGAGGATGCGCAGCTAACGGCGAGGATGGCCAAGGCATATATATTGGGGTATCAGGGAGAAAAGCTTGATTCCAACAGTGTGGCGACTATGACGAAGCATTTTCCCGGCGGCGGTCCGCAAAAAGAGGGACTGGACCCGCATTTCCCCTTTCAGAAAGGGCAGGTATACCCCGGGAATAACTTCAAATATCACCTGATCCCATTCGAGGCGGCGTTTGCTGCGCACACGGCGGCTATTATGCCGTATTATGGAGTACCGATGGGCCAGACCAGCGAGAATGTCGCCATGTCTTACAACAAGGATATCATCACCGGCTTGCTGCGCAATACGTATCATTATGACGGCGTGGTATGCACGGACTGGGGTCTGGTCAACGACGCGCATCTGGGCAATTTCGTGTGGCCTGCACGGGCATGGGGCGTGGAAAGCCTGACCCCGGTGGATCGCGTAAAAAAGATCATTGATGCGGGTGTGGATCAGTTTGGAGGCGAGAACTGCCCGGAGCTTGTCATACAGCTAGTAAAGGAAGGCAAGCTGACGGAAGCGCGCATCGATTCGAGTGTGAGGCGGTTGTTAACGCAGAAATTCCAGCTGGGGCTTTTCGATAATCCCTTTGTCGATGAATCCAAGGTAGGCCAGGTGTTGGGGAACGCTGATTATGCCGCGGCAGGCGAAGCCTCACAGCGAATGGCCATGACCCTGCTCAAAAATGATAAGAAGGTCCTTCCGCTTACGCCGGGTAAGCTCAAAATCTATGTGAAGAATGTGGATTCAGCTGTTGCGGCGAAATACGGGACGGTGGTTGACAAGCCAGAAAAGGCCGATATTGCCATTTTGCGGCTGAAGACCCCGTTTGTACCGGTGAATTCACCGATCACGATGGCGCGGATGTTCCATCACGGCGACCTGGACTTTAAGGACAAACAGAAAGACAGTATCCTGCAGTTGTTGAGTAAGGTTCCCACCATTGTCGATATTTATCTGGACCGGCCTGCGGTCATCCCGGAGATCAGTGCGAAGGCCAGGGGGCTGCTGGCCGATTTCGGCGCAAGCGATGCGGCGGTGCTGGACGTTATATTCGGGAAGGCCAAGCCGGGCGGCCATTTGCCGATTGAACTGCCATCTTCCATGGACGCGGTAAGGACGCAAAAGGAGGATGTGCCTTATGACAGTAAGGATCCACTTTATAAGTTTGGGTTTGGGTTGAGCTATTAAAAAAAGTTCGCCTTTGTTCAAAAAATGTCTATTTTGTGGTGTTGAAACGTCTTGCCGCCATACTGCTTATGGGAGTGCTCTTTTTTAACTGGTACGGATACCAGCTGTTGAGCATTTATTTGCAGCACCGCGCGGAACGCAGGCTGGAAGCTAATTTCGACCAAAACAACTACGATCAATCTTCGCTCATCTCTTTCAAGGTCCCAATCACCTCACTGGCATACTTCAATAATTACACCGGATACGAACGCGCGAACGGGCAGATCGATATCGGCGGCATCCGCTATCAATATGTCAAGCGTCGTATTTTCGGGGATTCATTGGAGGTGCTGTGTATCGCGAATATGACTTCCATGAAGCTGCGGACGGCGAGCAACGATTTCTTTCGCCAGGTCAATGATTTGCAGCAACAAAACCAAGGAAAAAAGAATTCCACTCATCCCGTAAAGGATAATTCAAAAGACTATCGTCCCGCGGCGACAGGTGTCATTGTCCCGGATGCACTTGCTCAAGTTGAGGTA
>DASZJO010000111.1:0-11292 GCA_035948015.1 Puia sp. | reverse complement strand
CTGATAACGATGACCAGTGGGAATATTACCGATATTAAGACATACACCGCCTTGGGAAACCTTCAGTCCGACCAAACCTTAACCTATGGAAGCCAGGCGAATACCTTTATCACAATGTCGCTGTTCAACGTGGGTGGCTACCTTGGTACGGATGATATTTTCAACCAGCTCACCTGGTTTAACAAAAACCTGTTGACGGGGTCTTTGCAGAGCGGCTTTAAAATTTCCTCCAACTATACGTTTAATAGCGCGCAGGAGCCCGTCAAGGTCGTTACCAGCGACCAATATGCAGGCGCGGTTTACACCTGGCAGTTTTGGTACAAATAACCAGGCAAGATATTTCCATATCTTGTGCGCATGGATATCGGTAAAGAGTTGCAGTCCGTGCTTCCGGCCGACCGGATCAGAACGCGGTATATCGACAGAGTGACCTATGGGTCGGATGCGGGATTCTATTACTTGTTGCCCAGGGCGGTAGTTCATCCTGTTTCGGAGGCGGAGATCATTGCGCTTTTTGCGTTTTCACGGCGGAATAACATTCCATTGGTCTTTCGCACCGGGGGCACCAGCTTGTCGGGCCAGTCCGTGACCGACGGGATTTTAGTCGATCTCAGCCGGCACTGGGGTAGAGTGGAGCCGGTGGATGAAGGCCGGATAGTTCAGGTTGGGCCGGGGGTCACCGGGGCAATGGTCAATGCCCGGCTGAAAGCCTTTCACCGGAAGATCGGGCCAGACCCCTCCAGCATTGCCGCCGCGATGATGGGGGGCATCCTCTCCAACAATTCCAGCGGCATGTGCTGCGGCGTCGCCAACAACTCCTATCACACGTTGAAGCATATCCGATTCATCCTTCCCGGGGGCGAAATTTTTGACACTGCCGATGTCGCAAACTACAACCGATTCCTAACCGAGTGCCCTGCCATCGCCGGCGAGCTGGCATCGCTTCGCGCCGGGATACTCGACAATGCGGAACTGCGCGAAAAGATCAGGTATAAATACCGGATAAAAAATACGGTAGGCTATTCACTAAACGCCTTTCTCGACTATGAGCACCCGCTGGATATCCTTGCCCATTTGCTGATCGGGGCGGAGGGGACGCTGGCTTTTATTGCCGCGGCTTCGCTAATCACGATCCCGCAGTTGGCATGTAAATCTACCGGATTGCTGTATTTCCCGGACCTGCATACAGCTTCTGACGCAATAACCGCCCTGGTCGGGTCCGGCGCGGAGGCGGTAGAACTAATGGACAGGGCTTCGCTTCGAGCGGTGGAGGCCGTCGCAGGAATGCCGCCTGTTTTGAAGGCGCTGCCGCCGAAGGCGGCGGCACTGCTCGTGGAATTTCAAGGCGCAGACGAAGGCGAACTGAAAGGACGGCTTGAGCAATTCCTGGCGGCAGCTCCGGGATTGTCAACGCTCTATCCCCCGCTCTTCACCAGGGATCCGGCGGAGCAGGAGCTCTTGTGGAAAGTTCGTAAAGGGCTTTTCCCATCAGTCGGGGCGGTTCGGAAAAGCGGCACCACTGTTATCCTGGAAGATATCGCATTTCCGGTGAACCGGCTGGGGGATGCATTGACGGACCTCCAGTCGCTTTTTGTCGAATCCGGTTATGACGACGCGATCATCTTCGGCCATGCCAAAGACGGGAATATTCACTTTGTGATCACCCAGTCTTTCGGAACGGAAGCGGAGATCGACAGGTATTCGCGATTCATCGGCCGGCTGGTCCCGCTGGTGGTGGAAAAATATGACGGCGCCCTTAAGGCCGAGCACGGGACCGGCAGGAATATGGCGCCTTTCGTCGAAACGGAATGGGGGCCAGCGGCCTATGCGATCATGCAACGCCTAAAGAGGGCGGTCGACCCATTCAACCTGCTGAACCCCGGGGTGATCATTTCCCCAGATGAACGCATCCATCTGAAAGACCTTAAGCAGATGCCCGAAGTGGAAACGGAAGTGGACAAATGTATCGAGTGCGGCTATTGTGAGCCGGTATGTCCCAGCCGCGACCTCACGATGACCCCCAGGCGGCGGATCGTGGCGCGGCGGGCGCTGAAGCTGCTCGAATCGGCGGGCGATACCGGTCATCACCGGGAACTGCTCGGGCAATATCGCTATGACGGGCTGGAAACCTGCGCGGTGGACGGTCTTTGTGCCGGCGCCTGCCCCGTGGATATTAATACCGGAGACCTGGTCAAACGGCTGCGGAGGGAAAACCACTCTTTAGTGGCTAATCGGATTGCGATGTTTGTGGCGCAGAATTTTGCTTTGACGGAGCGGCTGGTCAGGACCGGATTGTCCGTGGGCGCGGCGATCAATCGATTCTTCGGGAGAAAGGCAATGACGGGCATGACACGGGCGGTGCGAAAGGTGGTTCGGGCAATGCCCTTATGGCCGGAGCAGTTGAGGGGAGCGCCCCGGTTGCCGAAGCGAGGGCCGGAAGGAGGTGACAGGCAAATCGTATATGTTCCTTCCTGTGTAACCCGGATGCTGCAGGTTGGAACCGGTGATACTGCCATGGATTCGCTGCTTGGCGTAGCAAAGAAGGCAGGTATCGGGGTGATCATCCCGGAGAACATTCATGGGACTTGCTGTGGTCAGTTGTTTTCTTCCAAAGGATATGCTGCCGCTTATCGCTTCACGGCAAACCGGATCGTGGCTTTATTGTGGCAGGTTTCCCGGGAAGGGCAGCTACCGGTAGTAATGGATGTAAGCTCCTGCACATACACGATGCTGCATTACCGGGAGCATCTTGAACCCGATATCCTTTCGCGCTTCGAGGCCATACAAATTCTCGATGTAGTGGATTTTCTTCATGATATCGTCATGCCGCTTGCTAATGAAATCCAGCGGACGGAAGAAGTAGTGCTTCATCCCGTGTGTTCGCTGCATAAGATGAATAGCTATGGGAAGTTCCTGACCGTAGCCCGGCATTTCGCGGCAATGGTAACGGTTCCGTTGTCGGGGGGCTGCTGCGGAATGGCAGGGGACCGGGGTTTTCTTTTCCCGGAACTGACCGCGGCTGCAACGGCTGATGAAGCACAGGAAGTAAATGCCGCCACCGCTGACGGATACTATTCCTCCGCGGCGAGCTGTGAACTAGCGATGTCGGAGGCGACCGGGAAGCCTTATGCATCTATTCTTCGATTGGCGGAGAAGGCGCTTTCATCGCCCGCCGGAATTGGATGAATCTGCGTATCTTTCGGCAGTTATGCTACTATCGGAAATCCGGCAGCTGGCGGCGGAGCGGCTGCCGCGCACGATCGCGGACCGGCGGCACTTGCACGCCCACCCCGAGCTATCCTTCGAAGAAAAAGAGACATCGGCATTTATCAAAACAAGGCTCGACGAGCTGGGCGTCCCCTGGACACCCATGGCGGACACGGGGGTGGTCGGAACAATCGAAGGCGCAAATGCTTCCGACCGGATGGTCGCGCTGCGGGCCGATATGGATGCGCTGCCGATCACCGAACTGAATACCGTTGCCTACGCCTCTCAGCACCCCGGCGTCATGCATGCCTGCGGGCATGACGCACATACCGCATCCCTGCTGGCTACGGCCGGTATCCTGCAATCGCTGAAAGACCGGTGGGCAGGAAGAGTGCGGCTGATCTTTCAGCCGGCGGAGGAGAAGTTGCCGGGAGGCGCGAGCGTGATGATCCGCCATGGCGTCCTGCAAAACCCTGTCCCTGCAGCAGTCATCGGTCAGCACGTCATGCCATCGGTTCCGGCAGGAAAGATCGCGATGCGCAGCGGGCAGATGATGGCGTCGATGGATGAGATCTCTGTCACCGTGCACGGCAAAGGGGGGCATGGAGCTATGCCGCACCTGCTCATCGATCCCGTGCTGATCAGCGCCCATCTCATCGTGGCGATGCAGCTAATCATCAGCCGCAACAACAATCCCGTCATGCCTGGCGTCTTGTCTTTCGGTCGCGTCATCGCCGAGGGCGCGATCAATGTGATCCCGGACAGCGTGCTGCTGAAGGGGACCCTCCGGACGGTGGATGAGGACTGGCGGTATGCCGCACACGAAAAAATGAAAAAATTGGCCGAACAGATCGCTTCGTCAATGGGCGGCAGCTGCGAGTTCGAAGTGGTCTGCGGTTATCCTTCACTTCGCAATGACCCCCGGCTGACCGGAGAGCTCGAGAAAATCGCCATCGGCTATCTTGGCAGGGACAATGTTATCCAGACGGACCCGATGATGATCGCGGAGGATTTCGCCTATTACGGCCGGTCGGCGCCGGGCTGCTTCTATTTCCTTGGTACCGGAAATCCGGAAAAGGGGATTGTCGCGCCGCTGCATAACCCGAGGTTCAATATCGATGAGGAAGCGCTGGCAATCAGTAGCGGGCTAATGGCATATATGGCATTACAACAATTGGGTGTAGATAAATAAATCGGCCAATGCAGTAGTTATTATAGATCATTTGCTGGTTAGTAGGCTGGTATGAAATACATTCCGGCATTTCTCTTTTCCTTTACTTTATTGTTCGCCACGGCGCAAACGCGGCATGTCGTCCTGATCAGTATCGATGGCTTCCGCCCCGAGATGTACCGGGATTCGTCATGGCCCGCGCCGAATCTCAGGTATTTGATCCGGCATGGCGTGTATGCGGACCAGATGCGTTCCGTGTTCCCCTCCCTTACCTATCCCTCCCATACGGCAATGGTGACGGGGGCGCTGCCGGCCCGGTCGGGGGTCTATTTCAACCAGCCGAAGACAGGTAACGGCGAGTGGAATTGGTTTACATCCAGTATTCGGGTACCGACGCTATGGCGGGCGATAAGGGCGGCGGGAATGACCACGGCGGCAGTGCAATGGCCATTGTGCGCCATGGATACGATAACGTACACCGTGCCGGAGATCTTTTACCCCCGTCATCCGGATGACCGGATCACGCTGACGCGGCAATATTCGACGCCGGGTCTGCTGGAGGAGATCGAGAAGAATTGTACCGGGCGGTTGGATACCGCTTCGATGACGGAAGAGTATTTCGATATCGATGATAATTCGGCGCGAATGGCCGGATATATTTTCGAGACCCGCAAACCGGCCTTCCTGGCGATCCACTTTCCTTCGGTGGACGGGCAGGAGCACGTGTACGGCCGGGACGATGATTCGGTCCGGCTGGCCCTGGCGGCGAGCGATCATGATATCGGGATATTGCTTCAAGCCATCCGGCGCAGCGGGGCGAAGGACAGTACGGTCGTTATCGTTGTGGGAGACCACGGGATGAGCGATATCCATGAAGCATTCCGGCCAAACCTCTTGATACAGGGCATCGGGGCGAAGTTCATTGCCGCAGGGGGGTCAGCCTTTCTGTATCCCACGCCGCTGGTGGATCATTGGCCGCCCGATGACAGCCTGCGGATCGACCCGGGAAGAAGGAAGCAGCAGGAAGACATCGCGGGCAAGGTCATTGCGGCGCTCGATAAATTGCCTACGGACAAGCGGAAGTTGTTCAGGATCGTTAGCCGATCCGAGTTAGATGGGATGGGGGCGGACAGTTCGGCCATACTCGCGCTGGCGGCTATGCCGGGGCTGGTGTTCAGCGGAGCGGTCAAGCCGGAGCTCTTCTACCCGGTGCATGGCGGGCATCACGGGTATGACCCGAACTTGACTGTAATGTTTACAGGCTTTATTGCGGCAGGACCGGGAATCAGGACAGGCGCGCGGATAGACGATCTGTGTGTGACGGATATCGCGCCGCTGGTGGCCGCTTTACTGGGCATCCCATTTCAAACGCCCGATGGGCGCCTGGTTCCCGGGATCATCGTTCAATGACGGCCCCGGGGCTGTTTTACTTCGGAAAGGAGATCAATATTCCGCGATCTGCTGGTCGGGATAACACCATAGCCATCGTTCACCCGGCTCAGCGGATGAGATCACGGGATGATGGACCTGATGATAATGCGCGGTCATGTGCCGGTTGGGCGAATCGTCACAGCAAAGGGTGACGCCGCAGGTCTGGCAGGTGCGCAAATGCAACCACCTGCTGTGAATTTTGACGCATTCCTCGCAAACGTATTCTTTCGCGGTCTTGACGTCGGTGACCGCGCTCAGGTGTTCGCACAAATGACGGTTCTTACTCATGTCCTAAAGTTACGGGATTCCGGGATCAAAGCCGGGCGATTTTCTTCTCCAGCACTTCGCGGATCGCCGTTGACCGGGTCAGCTGTTGTGCGCGACGGAAGTAGGTGCCGGCCTCTTCTTTTTTCCCCAACTGCTGATAAAACTCCCCCAGCGACGCATCCAACAGATAGTAATTGTCCAGAGCCCGATTTTGTTCCAGGTTGTGGAGGAGCCGGAGGGCGGCATGAGGCCCGTCCGTTTTCCCGGTGACGATCGCGAGGTTCAGTCGAATGACGGAAGACGGCTTCAGCTTTTCAAGCTCCGTATAATAGTTATGGATCCGGGTCCAATTGGTCGAAGGGAAATCCGGCGCCAGGCAATGTTCGGCGGCTATCGCCGCTTCGAGATGATATGCGGTGACCTGGTTGCCGCCCGTACTTTGAGAAAGAAATTGAAGTCCCTGGCTGATCAACTCCCGGTTCCAGCGGCTGCGGTCCTGCTCCTCCAGCACGATCAGGCTGTTGTTGGTATCCATCCGGGCGTCGAACCGGGCCGAATGGAAACAAAGCAGGGCGAGAAGAGCATAGACAGGCTGGTAAGTGTTGGTCACCGCTTTCTCTGTAAGGAGCACGGCCAGCCGCATGGCTTCCAGGCACAGATCCTGGCGGATGACGGCATTGTCCCCGGATGAATTGTATCCTTCGTTAAACAGGAGATAGATCACCAGCAGCACCGCATCGAGCCGTTTGAGCAAAAGCTGACCTGCCGGAACGGTGAAAGGGATCTCCTCATTTCGGATCTTTTCTCTTACCCGATATAATCTTTTATTGATATTGGACTCCGTGGTCAGCAGGGCAGCGGCGATCTCGGGGATGCTGAAGCCGCACAAGGTCTTTAAGGTGAGTGCCAGCTGGCCTTCCATTGGCAGGGCCGGATGGCAGCAGGTGAAGATCATCCGGAGCTGGCTGTCTTTGATCTCGTCTTCGAGGAATACCTGGTCCATCGTGTATGCCGCGGTCCACTCAGATTTTAGCAGCGCATCCATATCTTTTGCAAATGACCGGTGGAGCCGTTCCCGCCTCACCGCATTGATCGCCTTGCGTTTGGCAACGACCATCAGCCAGCCGGATGGATTATCGGGGATCGGACCCTGGCCCCAGTCCTTCAAAGCCTGGTGGAGCGTGTCCTGGAGGATGTCCTCCGCCAGCTCCAGGTTGTGAATGCCGAACAGCCGGGTTAAAATGGCGACCATCCTCCCCGCCTCGTGACGAAAAAGATGGTCGACCAATGCCTGAACGGATCCTGGGGAAGAAGACATGCTGAATGTTATTGGGCCATCGGTTTCATCCGGCGCAATTCCAGCTGGAACTCGTCCAGCAACGGACATTTTTTTGTCAGCTCGGTTGCTTCCTCAATGTCATTGGCGCTGATGACGATGTAGCCGGAGATCATTTCCTTCGATTCCAGGAAGGGCCCGTCAGTCAGGACTTCCGTCTTGCTTTTCAGCAGCCGGGCATCGGTATCTTCCAGGGGCGCACCGGCGACAAACCGGCCATTCAGAACTTTTTGCACCCATTCCCCGAAACGCTCCAATCTTTTTTGCATTTTTTCCTGGGATGCCACGGAATGATCGCTGCCTTTAACGATGATCAAAAACTGGTTCATAAACGACGTGTTTTTGGTGAGTAATGCAAGCTTGTCAATCAGCCGATCCAAATTAGGACAAGGATGCGGATTTTTTTTTAAATTGTTGTCCCTAATTGCGCTATATGAAAAAAAGGGATTTTATTAAACTTTCTTCCGTTATGATGGCCGGAACAGTCCTGACACCGCTGGAAGTCCTTTCACAAGACGATAAGATAACCAATTGGGCGGGAAATTTAACCTATAGCACGTCTTCGATAGTCCGGGTCAGCACTGTTCCGGAAGTTGTCGACGCGGTCCGGCGCTATGACCGGCTAAAGGTACTCGGCACCAGGCATTGCTTCAATACGATCGCCGATTCGCATGACCGGTTCCTCTCTCTGGGAGGGCTTAACCAGGTGATCAATCTGGACACCCAGCGTAATACGGTGACGGTCGGTGCCGGTATCCGTTATGGGGAATTGGCGGTATGGTTGAACGCAAAGGGCTATGCCCTCCATAACCTGGCTTCGTTACCGCATATTTCCGTGGCGGGCGGCTGTATAACGGCTACACATGGGTCGGGGGTCCATAATGGCAATTTGTCCAGTGCGGTCAGGGCATTTGAGCTGATCACCGCGTCGGGCGAGATCATTGAATTTTCCCGCGAAAAGACCAAAGAATTGTTCACCGGTTCGGTTGTCAACCTGGGCGGGCTGGGGGTGGTTACCAAGGTGACCCTTGCGGTCCAGCCAACGTACCAGGTCAGCCAATACGTTTTCGAGAACCTGCCCATTCAGGCACTGCAACAGCATTTTGACGAGATCATGTCGGCCGGCTATAGCGTCAGTCTGTTCACAGACTGGCGTAACGGCAATATCGGGGAAGTATGGGTCAAAAGCAAGGTGGGTGAAGGGCAATCGTTTGCCGGTCAGAAGGAATGGTTCGGCGCGACGGCCGCTACGAAGGACCTGCATCCCATCAGCAGTCTGTCGGCGGAGAACTGTACTCCGCAAATGGGTGTACCGGGGCCCTGGCACGAACGGCTTCCGCATTTTAAAATGGGTTTTACGCCCAGCGCGGGAAAAGAATTGCAAACGGAATATTTTGTTCCCCGGGAGAATTCCTTTGCGGCGATAAAGGCAGTGGAGCAGTTACGCGATCAGGTCTCGCCGCACTTGCAGATCACGGAAGTGCGCTGTATCGACGCTGACGATCTTTGGATGAGCCCCTGCTACAAGCAGCCCAGCACCACGATCCATTTTACCTGGCAGCCGGACTGGCCCGCCGTCAGCAAACTGTTGCCGCTGATTGAGGCGCAACTTGCCCCTTTCCGTGCAAAACCACACTGGGGAAAGCTCTTCACGATGTCTCACCGGCGCCTGGCCGACTTGTATCCGCGGATGAATGACTTCCAGGGGCTGCTGCGCGAGCATGACCCGAAGGGAAAGTTTCGGAACGATTTTCTGAATACCGTCATCTTCGGCACTTAGGAGGTCAGCCATTGGTCCAGGAACTGCCGGTCTTCGCCCCAATAGAAGTGCGTATAGGAGGCGAGGATGTTCGGCGTCCAACAGGGGGTGGGAGGACCAATGAATTGGGAGAAGTGAAATTCATGGCCCCTGGCTATGCCGCCGGGCAGGGATATGGTCCGGTAACCAAGGCTGAGGCGTTGATGCTGGATGCTGGTGCGGGCTTCGATGATCCCGGCCATCTCGTAAGATATTCCTGACGTGTCGTTGATACTGCGGCCGAGATACATCATCCCGCCGCATTCGGCCAGGATCTTTCCGCCCCCGGTGGCATAGGATCGAAGGGCGCGGAGTAAAGGGGTATTGGAAGACAGTTCAGGGAGGTAGAGCTCCGGGTAGCCGCCCGGTAAATAGATCAGGTCCGGTTTTGAAGGCAACTCGCGGTCCTTCAACGGGCTGAAGTAGTGGACGGTGCCAAGCTCTTCCAGCCGGTGAATATTCTCCGGATAAAGGAAGTGAAAAGCGGCGTCTTTTGCGATCAGGATGCGCAGCGGGCTTGATGGATCCGAAGGTTGAGTTTCGTCTATCGGGGGCAACTTGACGTTTGGACCGGGTTGAACAGTCGGCTGGGTCACGTGCAGCAATTCATCAAGATCGAGCAGTTTTTCGAGTTGGTCAGCCGCCGTTTCGATCACCGTCTCAGCTTCGGCCGTATCGAGACCGAGGTGCCTCGAAGGAATTTGAAGACCGGAGATTTCCGGTAAGTAACCGAGTGCGGCAACCCCTGCGTCGGCTGCGGCTTCCCGTAAGAGCCGATAATGACCTCCGGACCCGACAAAATTGAATATAACGCCTGCTACGTGGATGCCTGGATCGAACCGTTGCAGACCGTAAAGTACAGCCGCGGCGGAATAGCCCATGGCTTTGGCATCCAGAACGATGACGACAGGGAGGCCCAGCAGCTTTGACAGGTCAGCGGCACCTCCTTCGCTTTTCACCGCGCCGTCGAATAATCCCATCACGCCTTCGGTGATCGCTATGTCTGCATCGGCCGCGTAGGAGCGGTACAGTTCCCGGATATGCCCGTCGCTCATCATATAGCGGTCGAGGTTAATGCTGTCGCGGCCCGCGGCGGTATGGTGATGAATGGGGTCGATGAAATCCGGGCCGCATTTGAAGGGCTGGACGGTATGGCCCCTGCGGCGGAGGGCCCTTAAGAGGCCCAGCGTCACGGTAGTCTTGCCTGCGCCGCTATGCGGAGCGGAGATGAGGAATTGAGAGATCAATGATTCGACTTTCTTCAAATCTATTATGTTTGTGCTGTCTAACCAAAAGGTCATAAAAGGGCTGTAAATTTATCCGCCGAATGGAATCAAACACTAAATTGTTTACTGATCGTGACGTTATCGTATTGCAGGAGATCATCATGCACCGGCGGGATGTGCGCGGGAATCGTTTTATTGACAAAGCGGTGGAGCAGCCCGTGATCGATCGGCTGCTAAAGGCCGCGTTGCATGCCCCTTCGGTAGGCTTCTCCCAGCCCTGGGAATTCGTTGTTATCCGCGACCGGGAGATCCGGCAGCAGGTAAAGGACAGTTTCGATTGGGCCAATGACGCTGCGCAGCCGGTCTTTGGCGACCGGAAGGAGCAATATGCGCGGCTAAAGCTGGAAGGGATCCTTGAGTCGGCGGTCAATATCGCGGTATTCTACCGGCCTTCGCCCGGTCCGGTGCTTGGGCAGACGGCGATGGAGGAAGTGGGATTGTACAGCGTGGTCTGCGCGATCCAGAATATGTGGCTGATGGCGAGGGCCTTGAATATCGGCCTCGGCTGGGTCAGCATCCTGGATGCGGATCGGGTTTGCCGGATCTTGAATGCCCCGTCAGGACTTCGGCTGGTGGCATATTTGTGTATTGGTTATACTGACGGGTTTCTTAGCCAGCCGGAACTGGAGCTGCTGGAATGGGAAAAACGCCGGGAGTGGGAAAGCGTGATCCGATATGACCGTTACTAATTCTACAGACCCGAGCGTCCCCAGCGGCCGCGGCCGATCAGCGAGATCAGGAATAACACGACAAAAATGAAGAACAAAATTTTGGCAATGGAGGCGGCGCCCGCGGC
>DASZJO010000110.1:0-63325 GCA_035948015.1 Puia sp. | reverse complement strand
GTCGGAAGACGATGACCCGAAGCGTGTCCGGGCTATTGTTGAAATAAGTTATTTTTTCTGATCCCCGGATCGTGCGATCCGGCGGAGCTGCGTCGATGCTGATCTCGTAGCGGCCGCTGTTCTGCCAGTAGCGGCGGCCCGGCCGGCCATCAGGTGAGCGGGTTCCATTCTTGTAGGCAAGTTGCACATCTCTCGGGACATATAGCAGGGTATCCGGGAGATATAGCGGGGAATCCTTACGGGTCGCGGGAAATTGGGCAACTGCCTGATCTGAAACAAAACCTGTCAAGAGGATAGCATAAAAATAACGAAGCATAACGCCGATAAATTTAGTCGGCCGGAAGGTAGGAAATTACCCCAACAGGAAGTGGAAAATCGGACGGACGGTATGTTGTCCGGGCAATAAGTCTCCGCCAGAGCAATGAGCAATCGTTTTGAATGGTGGCAGCAAGGTCCTGGACGCAAGGAATTTTCTCTCCATGATAAAAATAGGGAAAAGATTGAATATCTATTTTTAAAATTTCACAACCTCCCAATAGGCTTTTTTCGGTTGTCCGGCAGTGTCAAATAATAGGGGATAGTTCTTTCGCCCTGGAACCGGGTATTGGTCCAGCCAGGTATGCTTGTCAGTGACATTCCAGAAGGTCACGCCATTGACGGCGCCTTTGTAATCACGGAAGACGGAGAAAATGTCTTTGTATTGTTCGGCTTGTCTTTTCTGCAATTCAGGCGTATAGACATCCGATTCATCAGGCCGCCGCGCCCTTCGGTTCTTTTCCCAGGGGTAAATGGAAATATCCAGTTCGGTAATCTGCACTTTCAGGCCCAGGCTGGAGAAACGGTCGATCGTTGCGCGCAGGTCCGCAGTGGTAGGCTCATAGACAGTCCAGTGGGCCTGGATGCCAACGCCGGTGATGGGAACACCGGCTGCCACCAATTTTCTAAGCAGGCGGTATACCCGCTCCCGTTTTTCCGGTCGTTCGGTATTATAATCGTTATAGAACAATTGGGCATCGGGGTCGGCGGTGTGGGCATATTCAAAGGCTTTGGCGATGAATTCCTCACCACAAATGCGGTACCAGGGGGAATTGCGCAGTATTCTGGCGGTATCGCCGCTATTCTCGTCCTCAACGGCTTCGTTGACGACATCCCAGGCATAGATGCGGCCTTTGTAGCGGCTGACCACGGCTGTAATGTGGTCTTTAAGCCTTTTTAACAAAACCTCTTTGCCTACGGTGTCCCCTGCAGCGTCTTTAAACAACCACCGGGGTGTTTGTTCGTGCCAGCAAAGGTTATGACCCCGGATACGCATTCTATGGGCGGTTGCAAAATTGACGATTGCATCGGCATCATCCCAATAGTACCGGTACTCTTCAGGGTGGATGGGTCCCATTTTCATGGCATTTTCCGGTGTCAGGCTATTGAATTCCCGTACGATCAGTGCAGTATCAGGGCCTGTGATGGAGCGGGTGCTCACGGCTACCCCGACGGGGAAATAATCTTTATAGTAGTCTTTCAATCCGCGGGGCGGTGTGTTGCCGGCAGGAGATTCCGGGGGCCCCAGATAGCTGGGCAGGGCTCCTCCTGCGTCCACGACAATCTTTTGCAGTACTGGGCCAGGGTCCACCAGCCAGTATTTCAGGATGTGTGGGCCGGGCTGGCCGATGACGTGAGCGGAAACGCTTATCCGGATATTGTCGGCGACCATCCTGTCCCAGGCGCCCGGGGCTTCGTTGCCTGTACTTAGGTCGACAAGTTGCGGTGGGTCGTCGTCGAACGAGACGGCATAGCGGATCGGCTCCCGGTTAAAGGCCAGGATAGGGGAGAAGTAGGCGCGGACTGTCACGATACCCGTGTCGAACAGATAGAGTTGATATTCCAGGTGGGGGTTGTTGCCGCCTGGAGTCTGTGCCGGAATGGTCACCGGAGATGCCTGGATACCAGAAAGAGTGCGGCCGAGGTCCGGAATGGTCTGCCATTGGATGTTCTTATTTCCGACGGCGCGGACAATGTGCTCCGCTTCCATGGAAACATAGCCGTTCGTCTCGATGAGGCCTTTGAACCGGCCAGTTCCGGGGGCGACCGGATTGTCGATCATTATCGTGATGGTAACCGAAATATTATCAGGTCCGGTGATAACGATCTGCGACCGCCGCCGGCCAGAAGGCGCCCGGGCCCAATCGACATTTATCCGGATCTGGTCTTCCTTATCCACTTGCCTGGAGGCGGGGCGAATTAATATCCATGGCGCTCCTGCGCGAATCGAGTATGAAAACGGGATATTACTCCGGTTGAAGACGTCGACATAGTGATCTGTATTTTGATAAGGATTAAAGGTCGGCAGGGCGGCATTGGGCGAGTCGTTTGCCGCCGGCCACCAGGAGGCCGAGCCTTCGACGGCGACACCCCATGAAGAACCGGAAACTGTAGCGGGATCCACGGCGGCTATGGCGGGCATATTATTATACCGTGGCTCCTGCCAGTAGATATAACCAATATGGGTCTGGTCCATCATATGGTTCCATTTTCCTCCGGCCGTTCTTTGGTTGTATTCCACGGCCAGGAGGGAATCCTTGTCGAACAGGGTTTTGACCCGCTGAGCCAGAGAGTTGGTGGATATTCTGCCCTGCGTGGCATATAGCTTGTTCCTCGCGGCAGTGACGTAAAGTTCGTTGAGGTTGGCGCAGGCCAGTACGGGATAGAGTACCAGCTCGAAGTATGCGTCGCGGGCGTCAGCCGGCAGCTCCCGGCCGATGGACCCGGCCTGGATTGCTAATTGGTTATAGGCTGCAACAATCTTATCCGCTTCCTGGTAATTCAGCAGGCTGTAAGTATCGGGCGACAGGAGTTCTGGTTTACGACGGCCGTTGTATTTCGTATAGGTGTTCAGGATATAGGCAATGGAATCGGCGAGATAGTGTCCGAATTGTTCAGCTGCCCACGCGCGCGTGTAATCCGGCAGTTTGGATGCCGGCCACCGATTGGGGTCCCAGGCATAATCGAGAAAGAAGGAGATCGGGAACTCCATCGGCTTGATATCGCCGACATTCACGATCCAGATACGGTCATCGCCATACGCTTTTGTCAGGTGCATTTCTTCCCAGACCCGGGCGATGGGGTTTGTGTTAAGCCATTTGTAGTTGCGGGGGCCGCCGACGTAGTCAAAATGATAGTACATGCCGTACCCGCCGCCCCGGGCAGGATCTTCCGGTCGGGGGAGTTTGCGGACGTTCCCCCAGTTGTCATCGCAAAGGAGCAGGGTCACGTCATCGGGTACCCGCATCCCTTTATCGTAGTAATCCTGCACTTCCTTGTAGAGGGCCCAGGATTGGGGTGTCGAAGATGGGTCTTTGCCGGTAACACCGGCGATGATCGCGCGCTGATCGGCGACGATCTTTTCCAGCAGGGAGATATTGCTCCGCTCTTCCATGGGTTTATCGCCGTCGCCGCGCATGCCGATGGTCACGATGCTCTCGCGGCTGTCCATATTTTCGATCCCTTTTTTCCAGAAGCTGTCGAGCGTGGCTGCGTTTGTCTGATAGTTCCAGGGGCCTGATCCGAAACGTTTCCATTCCTGCTGGGAGCGAAGCATCGGTTCATGGTG
Organism: Puia sp.; assembly: GCA_035948015.1. GTDB lineage: Bacteria > Bacteroidota > Bacteroidia > Chitinophagales > Chitinophagaceae > Puia. The sequence continues at coordinate 59,721 of DASZJO010000110.1, read as the reverse complement.
GGAGGTACCCATGACGATGCCATAATCAGAGGCCAGAATGGGGTTCTGGGGATCGTCCGCGTTGAAGGCGCTGCCCCACATCGCCGGCCAGAGGTAATTGGCTTTAAGGCGAAGCAGCAGCTCAAACACCTTCTCATAGAAAAGATGATTGAAGCCGCCATATCTTTCATGCACCCAACCGGAGAGCGCGGGGGCTTCATCGTTGATAAAGAAGCCGCGGTATTTTACTGAAGGAGGGCCGGATTCGAAGATATGGTTGCTGCGTACAAATAGGGTATCCCTGTGCTTTACGGGTACGTCTGCCCACCAGTACCAGGGAGAGACACCCATTTGCCGCGAGAGTTCAAAGACCCCATAGGCTGTTCCGCGGCGATCGCTTCCGGTGATGACCAGGGCCCTGTCGACGCCGGCGATCGGCTGGCGTACTGTTGTAAGGACAAAGGATTCCCATTTCCCGTTGAGCGAGGAAGGAACCATATTTTGACGGGCCAGGCGCTGGATCAGAGCGGATTTATCGAGACTGCCTATAATGATGAGGTTGGGAATAAGGGGGAGATTCGAGAGATCGGTGAGTATCGTCGGCGTGAGACCGGTCACCCGTCGGATATCCTCCGCCAGCAACTGGGCAGCCCTTCCGACAAGCCAATAGTCTTTAGGGTCTATATAAATGGGCACCACTTCGGAGCCGTGGGACACGATGGGAAAATCGTCGGCATTGAACCGGTCGGAAACCATCTCCTGGGATATGGACCTTAGAGTTGAGAAGGCGGTCAGCAGGCAGAGGATCAGTCTTTTCATATGCGTGGATTAAAACCCGATAGAATTGCCGCCATCCACCGGCAGGATCACCCCTGTCAGGTAGCTGGCCTGATCGGATGCCAGGAAGAGTGCGGCATCGCCGATCTCACCTGGTTCGCCCAGTCGGCCCATTGGCGTCCGCGCAAAGACCTTTTGTTTTCGTTCGGGATCACCATTTAGCGCTTTGGCGGACATGTCGGTGGCGATGAAGCCAGGCGCGATGCAATTGACAAGGATACCTTCCGGGGAAAGTTCAACCGCCATGGCTCGCGTCATGCCTTCGATGGCTGCTTTGGAAGCAGTATATGCGATAACCTTCGGGATGCCGTATTGGGAAGCCATGGAACTAATATTAATGATGTTACCCTTTCGGCGGGGCAGCATGGTCTTCACCACTTCCCGCGAAAGCGCAAATACAGCCTTTACATTCGTATGGAGAATATAGTCGAACTCTTCGTCTGTAACATCCTGGAAATCCTTTTTCAAGTTGATCCCGGCGTTGTTGACCAGGATATCGATATTGCCGAAACGGGCGGTGATCTCCCGGACGAGGCCAGGCAGCGTTGGAAGGTCATTCAGATCATGCGTGATCGGGTGGCAGTCTTCTCCCAGCTGTTGGCCGGCGGTAGCCAGTTTTTGCGGGTCACGGCCGATGATAATGGTCCGGATGCCTGCTTTGACGAAGCGTTCGGCGATAGCGAAGCCGATGCCTGAGCCGCCGCCGGTGATGATAGCTGTTCTTGCACTTGTCATGACGGAGAGGATTTTCGTTCAGCCGAGGAGTCGCGGATGACCAGCTCGGACCGGAGCAGGATGGTATTTGTCTTATGGATGTTGGATGTTCCGTTCAGGTGATCGATCAGGCTGCGGGCGGCCAGCTGGCCCATCTCGTAGCCGGGATAATTTATAGTGGTGAGGTTTGGTTCGACGACGGTGGAGACGGCGTCGTTGTTGAAGCCCACGAAGGCAATATCTTTTGGGATATGGATCCCCATCTGGCGGATCGCCACCATGCAACCTACGGCGCAGTTGTCATTCGCTGCGAATACGGCGTCTGGCAGCGGGGACATGGCGCGGATGATGGCAGCCGCGTCTGCGCCGGCTTCCTGGCTGAGATTACCCGTGATGACATAATCGTCGCGAAAGGGGATATGGTTATCGGCCAGCGCTTCCTTATATCCTTTCAAGCGATCGGTATAGACATTCCTTTTGGATGGGGCGGTGATATGAATGATGCGGCGCCGGCCCAGGCCGATGAGGTGAGTGGTGGCGTCATAGGCGGCCCTATGGTTATCAATGAGGATGCCGGTGCAGTCCTTGTGTTCGGCGACACGGTCGAAAAAGATGACCGGGATCTTTTTTGAAAAGAAGGGCTCGAAGTGGGCAAGGGAGGTAGTATCATAGGCGAGGGAGACGAGCAGACCGTCAACCCGGTTATTGAAAAGGGTGGTCGCGTTGGCGCGTTCCTTATCCACCGACTCGGAGGATTGGCTGATGATAAGGTTGTAGCCTTCATGATTGGCAACATTCTCCATCCCTGCAATGACCGCCGACATGAAATAACTGTTGATGCGGGGGATGATCACGCCGATCGTCATGGTACGTCGGGTGCGAAGATTGCGCGCAAAATGATTGCTGCGGTAGCCGAGTTCCAGAGCGAGGTCGGCGATCCGCTTCTTGGTCTTTTTGCTTACGACAGGGTCATCCTTCAGTGCCCGGCTGACGGTGGCGATCGAGAGGTCGAGCTTTCGGGCCAGGTCATAAATTGTAACTTCTTTTTGGTCGCTCATGGCAATCGTTTACATCCCTTAGACAGGGATAAAAATACTTTATTTTTTGAAAAAAAATGTAATCGGTTACATTTTCTCGAAAATTTCCATATTTTTACTCGCAGAAAGTCACCAATGGTGACTTGTTCAATAGGACACTGCATACTTGCCATGTAAAAAAGACGATTGATCTTATGCTGCCAAAACGACCTGCAAACTGGAAAGGTACTCCCCCGGCGATACTGCCGGCGCCCAATCTGCAAGCCTCCTTCATTAGTAAAACCAAAACTTCCACTAAACAGATTTTTATGACAGTTTTCTTCCCGGAAGGTGTTCCGCGGCCGCAATTCCCCGCCGCCCGGCCTGCAAGATCGATATTTGCTCTGCCCCCCCGGCGACTGCTGCTATTGCCGGGTTCCGAGCCGAAGGCCGGACTGAAATTCAATTACAAACTTCTTTTTAAAAACTAAACTTTATATGAGAAAAATCAGTTTTCGAAACGCCATTGTTTCGATTATACTCATGATTGCGGCGAGCCAGCTTGCATCACCCCGCTTGCTTGCGCAGAGTGGTGGTGAATCGGTGCATGGGACGGTGAGGGATTCAAGCGGAAGCCCTATCAAAGGAGCTTCTGTGGTAAACGTAAAAACCGGAAAAGGAACCGCTACCGACCAGGCGGGCAATTTCACCCTCAGCGCGACCCGGGGACAGACATTGCAAATTTCTTTTGTCGGCTTTGAACCCGTCAGGGTGGTTTTCAGCGGACAAGCGGAGATTTCAGTGACGCTTGCCAATGCGAACCCCAACCTTTCAGATGTGGTAGTCATCGGGTATGGAACCCAAAGAAAAGAAGCGGTAACGGGATCGGTCGCTTCGATCGGCGGGAATACGTTGCGCGAGGTGCCGGCGCCCAATATTTCCGACGCCTTGCAAGGGCGGCTGCCGGGCGTGGCCATTTCGCAGACTTCGTCTCAACCCGGCGCCACGATGCAGATCCGCATCCGCGGTACGCGCTCCCTCACGGCAACCAACGATCCGCTGGTCGTACTGGACGGGATCCCCTTCCCCGGAAATATTGCGGATCTCGACATGAATGACGTGAAGAGCGTCGATGTGCTGAAGGATGCCTCCGCTACAGCCATTTACGGATCACGCGGCGCAAACGGCGTTATTTTGATCACTACCTATAAAGGTACCACGGGCCAGGAGCCCCGGCTTGCGCTCAATGGTTATTATGGTGCGAACAAAATATTCTCAAAATATCCGATGATGAACGGCCCGCAATTCGCCGCGCTGCGCCAGGCGGCAGGTTTGTACCTGCAGCAAAGCGGTGCCATCCAATTAGGGACCGACGAAAATCTGAACACCAATACCGACTGGCAGAGCCTATTTTTTCAGACCGGTCATGTGACCAATGAAGATCTAAGCGTTTCAGCGGCGACCAAGAGAGGCAGCTACAATTTTGGCGGCTCTTATTATTACAATCAGGGCGTAGTGCCCACCCAGTCCTATCAACGTTTTACCTTACACGGCTCCCTAGATCAGCATGTGGGAAAATACTTCCGCATGGGCTTTACCACCAACAGCAACTACAATTATACGCAGGGATCGCAGGTGAGTCTGTATGACGTTTTATCCAACTCGCCGCTGGCCAGCCCTTATGACAGTGCCGGACATATTAAATATGTGATATCCATGCCCCTCGACCAGCAGTGGGTGGAGACTAAATCGGTGCTGGACAGCTTGAAGAATAATTATCTGAGCCAGCAAAAGGGGTATTCAACGTATAATTCCGTCTATGGAGAGGTCCAGATCCCAGGGGTAGAGGGGCTGGCATATCACATCAACGTGGGGTTGAACTATAACGTTGTCAATAGCGGAAGCTATACGGCAATGGGGGTTAACAGCACCAACCCTGCCGCTCCTTCCACCGCCTCCATCGGAAACTCCCAGACGACCGACTGGACGATAGAGAACCTGCTTACCTATGACCGGTCTTTTAATAAGAGCCAGATCAACGCATTGGCATTGTATTCTACCGAAAAGACCCAATTCTACCAGACGGCGATAGCGGGGATCGGCATTCCGGAAGACGCGCTGCAATACTATAACATCGGTACCGCCAGTCAGGAGATCGACGTCCTTCCTGCAAATCAGTTGTACAATGAACGCGGCCTGGAGTCATGGATGGGTCGAGTGATGTATACGTATGACAACCGCTATATGCTATCGGCTACCGTTCGCTCGGACGGCGCTTCGGTGCTGGCCCCCGGGCATCAGTGGCATACCTACCCCGCCATTAGCGCCGGATGGAACGTTGCCAACGAGTCGTTTATGAAAAGCGTTCCCACGATCAATTCACTGAAACTACGGGTGGGATATGGGGAGACTTCCAACCAGGCGGTGAGCCCCTATTCCACGCTGGGGCTTTTGAGCACCAACCCGTACAATTTCGGCCCATCCACCTATGCTACGGGCTATTATGTATCCACGCTTCCCAATCCTCAGCTGAGCTGGGAATTTTCAAAGACCTGGAACTACGCCGTGGATTTTACCGTGCTGGACAGCCGGCTTTCGGGTACCGTCGAATATTACGTCACCAATACCAACGGTCTGCTGCAAAGCGTAACCCTGCCTCCTACATCGGGTGTGGGCAGCTATACGGCGAATGTTGGCAATACGCAGAACAAGGGCATCGAATTTGCGCTGGAGGGAACTATCCTGAAGACCCACAGCGGCGTGACCTGGGATGCCGGCATCAATATGTCGTTCAATCGAAACAAGGTCACGCATCTTGCTTCCGGTGTAACGGCGGATCAAACGAACTGGTGGTTCGTGGGGCACCCGATAAATGTCATTTACGACTATCAGAAAATAGGCTTATGGAAGACATCGGCTGACAGCGCCAGTGGTTATGAGAACATCCTGCAACCGGGCGGGAATGTCGGCGAGATCAAGGTGAAATATACCGGCGGCTATGGCGGCAACGGCGTTCCTAACCGAGCTATCGATCCCGACGACCGGCAGATCATGAACGCAGACCCTAATTTTATCGGCGGCTTCAATACGCGTGTAGCCTATAAGGGATTTGACTTTACAGCCGTGGGCATCTTTCAAAGCGGCGGAATCCTTGTCAGCACCCTGTATGGCGCGACCAGTTATCTCAATTTGATGAGCGGGCGCCGCAATAACCTCAACGTGGATTATTGGACACCTTCCAATACCAATGCCAAATATCCCAAGCCGGGAGGCCAGATAAGCGGGGATAACCCCGAATATGGCAACAGTTTGGGTTATTTCAACGGATCTTATTTGAAGGTAAGCACGCTTTCACTCGGCTATAATTTCGCGAAGTTTGCCAAACGATTCGGGATTCCACAAGCCCGGCTGTACGTTACCGCACAGAACCCGTTCGTTACCTTGTCACCCTATCATCACGAGACGGGGTTGGATCCGGAGACTAATTCGTATGGGGACCAATATATAGCGATATCCCCCTCTCCCTATCAGCATCGTTTGCTGACACAAGGTTACAACGCGCCTTCGACACGGAGCTTTTTGGTCGGTCTTAACTTAACCTTTTAAATCTTTAAAATATGAAACGCATGCTTTTCAATAGAACTTTTTTAGGAATAGCCGTGACGGCCACGTTCCTGGGGGGGTGCAGCAAGGTTTTGCAGGAGCAGCCCCGCAGCACTTATACGCCCGGTTTTTTTACCACCCAGACCGGGGTGATAGGTGGATTGACGGAAATGTATTCTCACCTGCGATACATTTATGGTCAGGGATATTATTACAATACCTGTGAAGTCGGCACCGATGAGTCGACCTATGGTTCGAGCGCGGATCAGAACTTCCTCGTGATGGACATGACGGGACAGGGCGCCATCAATTCCACTACCAGCCGCTCCGACGTCATCTGGAATGTCTGCTTCACCAATATCAATACGGCCAGCGGCGTTATCCAATATGGTTCCGCGGCAGGCGTAGGCGCTTCGCTGACGTCGGAAGCGAATTTCTTCCGGGCCTTCGATTATTTTTTGCTGGTGCAGACATTCGGCGGCGTGCCGCTGGATCTGGGGGCGGGTATCCTGAAATTCAATACTTCGCCGTCGCCTACGTCCATACGTAATAGCGTCCCATCAGTGTACACCAAATGTATCTTCCCGGACCTCCTGACAGCCGTGAACAATTTGCCGATGACTTCCCGGTTGACCGGCACCGTTACCAAACCGGTGGCGGAACTATTCCTGGCCAAGGCGTATCTGACCTATGCCTGGTGGCTGCAGAATCCGAATAATATCCCCACTTTCCCTGATTCCGGCCGCAACGATCCTGATGGACACGATGCCAGCTATTATTTTCAACAGGCGTATACAATGGCGGTGAGCGCTATCGAGAACCCAGGCCCTTATGGCCTGCAACCTACTTTTTACGACCTGGGCGTCGGATCGAATGACCGTAACAACGAGATAATGCTGTATGCCGACCATACCCAAAACAGCCAGCAATACAATGCCGCCAGCCTTACCTACAGCAATGGCGCCGCGCCGGATAATTTCTCCTGCTGGATGCAGACCTGGAACTATCCGGTAGAGACGAGCAGCAAATCCTCCACCTCATGGTCAAATGTGAATTCGGTCCAGCGGGCCTCGATACAGGGTTACGGTCGTCCGTACATTCGTATGGCCCCCACGATCGGCGCCATTACCAATACTTTCGCCGATAAGACCAACGATTCCCGGTACGACGGTACTTTTCAGACGGTGTACCGGGCGGATTACAATTTGGCCGGCATAGCCGGTCCGGTGTATAATGCCAATTTTATGCCCGTCAATCCCGGGGGTGCTGTCCTGAGTTTCCTGACTGCCGAACCTTCCGGGACCATTGATTATTCGAACTCAGTGTATAAGAGCAGCGTAGGAGCAGGTGTCCTGCCGGGCCGAGCGGATTTTGTCGTGGACCCGCAAGGGATCAGCAGGATCGTGTATCCCGGGCTTTGGAAAATCAGTGCATACCGTACGGATAACGGAACGGGATTAGGGAATCCGAACGCGGCAAGTACGCGGCCATATAATATAGCCAAATATTCGGAGCTGTTCTTTATCGCGGCGGAGGCCGCGGTGGAAGGGGCTACCCCGACAGCGGTCACCGGGCCTTATGCTAATGACGGCTCTGCCTATGGGTTGATCAATATTATCCGCGCACGCGCGGGCAAATGGAAATTTAACAACGCAGCCAACACCCCAATGGTAGCGGATAGCAGCGCGAATATGGTCGCCGCCACCCCGACGACGATCGACATCAACTACATTCTTGCGGAACGTTCACGGGAATATTATGGGGAAGGCTACCGCTGGTATGATCTCATCCGTACACAGCAATGGGCGAACCTATCCTCCACCTACGTGATCTGCGGTAAAACCTACGGTGACCATACGCCGGTTACGTATACGCGGACGATTACGCCTAATTTGTGGCTGCGTCCTATCCCGCAGGGACAGTTGGACGCCATGCAGGTGAGCGCATCGGTGAAAGCGGCATACCAGAATCCGAGCTATTAGACCTATGGAAAGTGAACCGTAAAGAAATATATTTGCAGAGCGGCCCCGCAGGGGCCGCTCTTAAATTTTTACGGTCATGCATGGCAGACATTTATTCGGATGGATCGGTTTATTATTGTTGACAGGGTGGAATGCACGGGGTCAGGTGCGGGTGCCCCGACTGGTAGGCGATGGAATGGTCCTGCAGCGTGATATTCCCATCCGGATCTGGGGTTTCGCTTCGCCGGGGGAACAGGTAACCGTCAAGTTCGATGGAGAGACGGCGAGCGGCGTCACCGATGACAATGGGAGATGGCTGGTGATCTTTTCGCCCAAAAAGGCAGGTGGACCTTATACGATGGACATCGACGGCATCAATCATATCTGGCTTAAAAATATCATGGTTGGGGAAGTGTGGTTTTGTTCGGGTGGGTCCGGCATGCAACTGCCGATGGAGAAGGTGAAAGACACTGGTCTAATCGCCCGGGTAGAGCGCGCGCCAATCCGCCAATATCGAATCACGACCCGTTATGACTTCAAAGGGCCCCGCCTGAATTTTGCTTCGGGCGAATGGACACATGCCAGCTCCGCTTCCTCTGCGCTTGCCTGCCTTTTTGCCCTGCGGGTGTATGACCAATATCACGTAGCGGTAGGATTTATCGATGCGACTGTTGCGGATGCACCGGCGGAAGCCTGGCTGAGCCCGGAGGCGCTGGCGTCATTTCCGGCATTTGAAGCGAAGGGTTCGCGTTATGCGGACAGCAGCTACGCAGAAGGTAAGGGCCCTGCCGACCGGGCGGTACCGGGAGGATTGTTCAACGGAATGGTAGCGCCTGCCTCCATCTATACGGTACGCGGTGTGTTGTGGTGCCAGGGGGAAGCGAATATCAGCAGGCCGGGGGAATACCATGGGGTCTTTGCTACCCTGATCGGGGATTGGCGAAGGCATTGGGGTCAAACCAGTCTACCCTGGGTTTATGTCCAGGCGGGAGCCCATGGCGCGTTGGCGGCGGAGCCGCAAGAAAGCCGGTGGGCGGAGCTACGGGAAGCGCAGCGGTTGACTTTATCCGTTCCCATGACGGGGATGGCGGTGTCGGCTGATCTGGGAGAGGGGAGCGACGGTGAAATGCAAGATATCGGGGAGGTAGCGAAGCGGCTGTTCATGTCGGCGGAAAGCGTCGCTTATGGGAAAGCGAATATTATCTTTACCGGACCTTTATTCCATTCGATACATATCCGGCATGAGAAGGTCACCATCAGGTTCGAAGAAGTTGAAAGCGGGCTGATCGTCAAAGGCGGTGGCGAGCTTCATGGTTTTACTCTCGCCGGGGATGACAATCATTTTTATCCGGCGAAAGCGGACATTGAAGGGAAAACAGTCGTTGTCACCTGCGCACAGGTTCCTAATCCGGCAGCGGTGCGGTATGGCTGGGCGGACAATCCGAAAGGCATCAATCTCATCAACCGTGACCAGTTATTTCAAGATGGGTTGCCTGCGTCGCCGTTTGAGGCGCGTAAGCCGGCTAAGTAGTTAGCGACGGGATGGTGGCTACCATTTAGGGGGGCGGGGCTGCAATCGGTTACAATTCTGTGCATTTTTGGCTACATTAGTGGCCCCAAATATTGCGCAAATATGAAAAGACTTCCTTTTTTTGGCACGATTGCCTGTTTGCTAATCGTCTCCCGCGTGTACGCACAGACCGATCCCTGGATGAACCCGGCATTGCCGATTGAAGTCCGGGTGCATGACCTGATCTCACGGCTCACTCCGGAGGAGAAGGTGTATCAGATGATGAACGGTACGCCGGCTATTCCCCGGCTGCATATACCCGAATATGACTGGTGGAATGAAGCCTTGCATGGAGTAGCGCGATCGGGTGTAGCAACGATCTTTCCACAGCCGATAGGGATGGCGGCGACGTTTGATGACAGCCTGGTGCACCAGGTGGCGGATGCCATTTCGGATGAAGCCCGGGCCATGTACAATGCAGCACGGCAAAAGGGATATCATGCACGGTTTGACGGACTGACGTTCTGGACACCGAATATCAATATCTTCCGCGACCCCAGGTGGGGAAGGGGACAGGAGACATATGGGGAGGATCCCTACCTGACAGCCCGGATGGGAGTGGCGTTGGTGAAAGGATTCCAGGGTGATGATCCGAATTATCTGAAAGTGGCTGCCTGCGCCAAACATTATGCGGTGCACAGCGGGCCGGAGAGGCTTCGTCACCAATTTGACGCTGAAGTGTCGAAGCACGATCTTTGGGATACCTACCTTCCGGCTTTTCATGCGTTGGTGGTCGATGCGAAAGTGGAGGCGGTAATGTGCGCGTACAATCGGACCGATGGAGAAGCCTGCTGCGCCAATACCTATTTACTGGAAGACGTGCTCAGAGGGCAATGGGGGTTCAAAGGGCATATCGTATCCGACTGTGATGCAATCTCCGATATTTATAGCGGCCACAAGCTGGTAACCAGTAAGGCCGGTGCTGCGGCGCTGGCATTGCAGCGCGGGGTCAACCTGAACTGCGGGGACACCTATCTATCTCTGCCCGATGCCGTGAAGCAGGGCCTGGTGACCGAGGCGCAGATCGACAGTTCCCTTGCCGTACTGCTTCGGACCCGGTTCAAGCTGGGCCTGTTCGATCCTCCCGGGAGCAATCCGTATGACCGCATACCCGAATCCGTTATCAACAGCGCCGGGCACCGTGCGCTGGCGCGGAAGGTGGCGGAGAAATCCATTGTCCTGCTAAAGAATGACGGCGTTTTACCATTGTCCGACGGACTGAAGCAATATTTTGTTACTGGTCCGAATGCTACCAGTATAGATATCCTGTTAGGCAACTATTATGGGGTTAATAACAGATTAGTCACGGTCCTCGAAGGGCTGGCTGATCAGGTGCAGCCCGGCAGCCAGTTAACTTACAACCAGGGAGTCCTGCTGGACAGGCCGAATGTCAACCCCATCGACTGGGCGTCGGGAAATGCGAAGGGGGCCGATGCTACGATCTGTGTCATGGGCATTACCGGGTTGCTGGAGGGCGAAGAAGGCGAGTCGCTGGCGTCGCCAACCTTCGGAGACCGGCTCGACTATAATCTTCCCGCAGCCCAGATCGAGTACCTGCGTAAGCTAAAGGCCGGTAACAAGAGACCGGTCATCGCTGTCATCACGGGGGGGAGTCCGATGAACCTGGCTGAGGTACAGGAGATAGCCGATGCTGTCCTTTTGGTTTGGTATCCGGGGGAGGAAGGTGGCGATGCCGTAGCGGATGTATTATTTGGAAAGGTTTCACCTTCTGGCAAACTTCCGGTCACCTTCCCGCGCTCCTATGATCAGCTGCCCTCTTTTGACAATTATTCGATGAGGGGAAGAACCTACCGGTTTATGTCTGCGGAGCCGTTGTATCCATTCGGTTTCGGTCTCAGCTATACCAGCTTTGCTTACGGCGGACTGACGATCTCAAAAACGAAGATCCGTCGTGGCGAGGCGATAACAGCGGAGGTAACTGTGACCAATACGGGTAAATACGCTTCGGACGAAGTTGCAGAACTATATCTGACGCATGAAAATGCAGGTGATTCGGCGGCTTTGTTTGCGTTGAAAGGATTTCAGCGTGTATCTTTGGCGCCCGGCGATTCGATCCGGGTCCATTTCGCGCTTACGCCGGATCGATTGTCGGTGATAGACGCCAAAGGGCAGCGGATAGAGCCTGTTGGAAAAATAAAAATAAGTGTGGCGGGGTCGCTGCCGACGCGACGGAGCGAAGACTTAGGTGCGGCTAAGGCCGTGGTGGCGGAAATCGAGGTGGTCGATGAGAAGGCGCGCCGGCGGTAAAAACGAAAAAAGTATGCAAAGACCATTCTTGATGGAGGAGACGATGCGCTGGTATGGGCCGAATGATCCGGTAAGTCTTTGGGATATCCGGCAGGCGGGGTGTACCGGCGTGGTAACGGCGTTGCATCATATTCCGGTAGGGGAGGTTTGGCCGCCGGAGGAGATTGCGCGGCGAAGGGCAGAGGTAGAAGCGGCGGGTATGCGTTGGAAAGTGATCGAAAGTCTTCCGGTGCATGAAGATATCAAAAAGGGAGCCGGAGACTTCCGGCAATATATCCTGAACTATCAGCAGAGTCTGAGGAATGTGGCGATGGAAGGGTTGGAGGTCGTGACGTATAATTTTATGCCGATCCTGGATTGGATGCGGACGGATATTAGCTATGAGATGCCGGATCGCAGCAGGGCTTTGCGCTTCGAGAAGTTGGCCTTTATAGCATTCGACCTTTTTTTACTTAAGCGGCCCGGCGCCGGGAAGGACTATACGACAGCGGAGATTGCCGGTGCAGAGCGAAGGCTGGCCTCAATGACTGTGGCAGAGAAGGAAATGCTTTTTCGCAATGCCTTGCTGGGGTTGCCAGGAAGTGAGGAGCGGTTCACCGAGGCCCAGATCCTGGACGCATTGAAGACGTACGAAAGGATCGACGCCGCGAAATTGAAGCAGCATTTGTTTTATTTTTTACAGCAAGTGGTCCCTGTGGCTGAGGCGGAGGGGTTGAAATTGGCCATCCATCCGGACGACCCTCCTTACCCGATCCTTGGTTTACCCCGGGTAGTCAGTACGGAGCAGGATGCCCGGGAGTTACTGGATTGCGCGCCTTCGCCGGCGAACGGGTTATGTTTTTGCACGGGCTCTTATGGAGTGCGGGCTGACAACGATCTCGCCGGGATGGTGCGGCGGCTGGGCGACAAGATCCACTTTATCCATTTGCGCAGCACCAAAAGAGATGAAGAAGGGAATTTCTTCGAGGCCGATCACCTGGGAGGCGACGTCGATATGGTGGCGGTGGTCCGCGAGCTTTTGGCGGTACAGCAGCGGAGGAAGATCTCCTTGCCGATGAGGCCGGACCATGGGCATCAGATGTTGGATGATCTTCGAAAGACGACTTATCCGGGTTATAGTGCGATCGGAAGGCTGCGGGGGCTGGCGGAATTGCGCGGGGTGCAGCATGGGCTGGCCTATGGCCAAACGCCGGGCCGATAAAGTTTGCCTATATTGCCATGATCTTTAATGTCGAAATATGTTTGATAAAAAAGTCTACCAATCCCGCAGGGAAAAATTAAAAGAGCAGTTGGGAAAGGGCCTCGTATTGTTGCTTGGTAATGAGGACAGCTCCATGAACTATAGGGACAATCTCTATCCGTTCCGGCAGGACAGCAGTTTCCTGTACTTCTTTGGCATGGACAAGCCCGGGCTGGCTGCGCTGATCGATGTCGATCATAACAAGGAGGTCGTTTTTGGCAATGACCTTACGCTGGATGATATTGTTTGGACAGGTCCGCAGCCTTCGCTGGCGCTGCAGGCAGAGCCGGCGGGCATTGAAGATACGCGGCCCTCTGCGGCGTTACCGCCGGAGCTGGTCTCGGCTAGGGGTGCGGGCAGGACGATCCACTTCTTGCCGCCGTACCGGCCCGAGAATGTTTTAAAGCTCAGTGCATGGCTAGGTATCGCGCCGGGCGCTATACGGGGGCATGCATCCGTCCCGCTGATAAAGGCGGTGGTCGCGCAGCGCTCGGTCAAGTCCCCGGAAGAGGTAGTGCAGATCGAGCAGGCGGTGGAAATCACTTCGGCCATGCATCTGGCTGCAATCCGCGGCGCGCGGGATGGGATTACCGAGGCGCAGCTGGCGGGGGTGCTTCATGGGATCGCGATCAGTTCCGGGGGCAACCTGGCTTTTCCCACCATATTGACGGTCCACGGTCAGGTATTGCACAATCACTATGGGAATACGGTGATGAAGAGCGGCCAGATCGCCATCTGCGACAGCGGGGCAGAGAATGGGATGCATTATGCGGGCGATATGACCAGAACGTTTCCGATCGGAAAAAAATTCACCGCGCTTCAACGTGAGATGTATGATATCGTTCTTGGCGCGCAGGAGGCGGCTGTTGCGGCACTGCGGCCGGGGGTCCTATTCAGGGATGTCCATGCGCTGGCGTCGCATAAACTGGTGGAAGGGTTGGGGGCCGCGGGTATTATGAAGGGTGATCCGGCCGAGGCTGTTGCGTCGGGGGCACATACGATGGTTTTCCAGTGTGGGCTGGGGCATATGATGGGGCTGGATGTGCATGATATGGAGGATCTCGGGGAAGAATATGTGGGGTACACGGAAGAGGTGAAAAAGAGCAAGGAATTTGGCTGGAAGTCTTTGAGGCTTGGCCGGGCCCTGGAGCCGGGATTTGTCGTGACGATCGAGCCTGGGCTTTATTTTATTCCGGAATTAATGGATCGATGGGGGGCGGAGAAGAAATATGCGGATTTTATCGATTATGCCAAGCTCGGGGCACTGCGGAATTTTGGCGGAATCCGGATTGAGGACGATGTGCTGATCACGCAGGAGGGCAGCCGGTTGTTGGGGAAACCTTTGGCCAAGACCGCGGCGGCGGTGGAAGAGTTGAGAGGATAGGAGGTGGTGGAGGATTGAGGGTGTAAGCGGCGGTGCCGGTGGCTGACCGCGCGTCCGGATCACCAGGTGAAAACAAAGGTATGCCGGTTACCCGAGAACTGGTAGGTCGGACGGAGCGTGGTGACCTCACAGATCTGTTTGATGATGGAGAGTCCGAGGCCGTTATGCCCGGTATGCTGTTCGCCTTTATAAAAGCGGGTGAACATCCTTCTTGGGTCCAGCGGTTCGGCGAGGCCGGTATTGCTCACGCTCAGGCAGCGGGATTCCAGCGAGATGTCGATGGTTCCCTGCGGAACATTATGGTTGCTGGCATTGCTCAGCAGGTTATTCAGCAGAATATCTATCAGCTCCGGGCTTGCGCGGATAGTGGCCGGCGACAGATGCGAGGATACTTCGATGCCGCTGGTTTGCCAAAGCTCCCGGAATTGTCCGAGTTTATTCTCGATGCGTTCGTCCAATGGGATCTCTTGCAGGTTATTGAATTGTTGATTGCTGATCTTGGTGAGGAGCAATAGGGACTGGTTCAGCCGGGACAGTTTTTTGATCGCGGCAAAGGCGCTCCTGACGATCTCACTCTGACGTTGGGAAAGGTCTTCTTCCTGGATTAGCATTTCGAGCTTGGAGCGAATGATCGACAACGGAGTTTGCAGCTCATGTGATGCGTTCTCCGTAAATTCTTTCAGCAGCAAATAGTCCTCCTCGGCTTTCCGGGCGGCCATGCCGAGGCTCTCGTTCATGAATGCAAATTCTTCGGTGGTGGTGACCGGAAAGCGTAGGTCGTTGGTGTGTCCCAGCCGGAAGTTCTGCATCGCATGGATGGCGTCGTAGAAGGGCTGCCAAAGCCGGCGGAGAAGGATACGGTTAGTCAGGAGGAATGCCAGGATAGTGATCCCGATGGTCACCAGTGAGACCCAAAGAAAGGCGCGGAAAAGATGGTGAAGGCCTTCCATGGGTTTGGCGATCGTGACTTTGTATACGTGATCTCCGGCCGGCAGGGTAAAGACGACCTGCCGGAAATTATGCATCTTCTTCTCCCGTTGGCTGTAGCGGGTTACCAGCTTGAACTCGCTATCCTTCATTTGCCCGGGCGCCGGTTCGTAGGTAACCTGTTCTTCATCCAGGACATGGCCGGCAGGCAGTTGGTGGTATTGGGTATAGTAGACGATAAGACGGTCACGGATTCCCGCGAGGTCGGCGTCCATTTCGCGGATCAGCACGTAGTTGGTTAATAAATAGGTTGAACCCACAGACAGCAGGAAAACGATAACCATTACCAGCAGGTTGATCCGGGTATATTTGGTAAACAGCTTCATTGACGCCGGCCCTCCGCAGGTGAGAATTTGTAACCCATTCCATAAACGGCATGGATATAGTCCGGGCAACCCGCCTGGAGGAGTTTTTTGCGAAGATTCTTGATATGGGTATAGATGAAGTCGTAGTTATCGGCCATATCGATACTATCGCCCCAAAGATGCTCGACAATGGCTTCCTTGGTAACCACCTTGTTCTTATTGGCGATGAAATACACCAGGAGATCGTATTCCTTTTTGGTGAGGTCTGCGCGGCCGTTGGCGCCTTTGACGATCTTTTCCTGGAGGTCGAGGGATAACTTGTCCAGTACGATGCGGTTCCTTCCTTCAAAGGATTTCCGGCGGATGATCGCCGCAACCCTGGCGGCCAGTTCAGGCATGTGGAAGGGTTTGGTCAGGTAGTCATCCGCGCCGAGGTTCAGACCGAGGACTTTGTCGTCAAGGGAATTGCGCGCGGAAATGATCAATACGCCATCTGCTTTATTATTGGATTTCAGCTCTTTAAGAATGCTCAGCCCATTACCATGAGGAAGATTGATATCGAGGATTATGCATGCGTAGTCATAGAGATGGACCTTTTCCATCGCCCCGTAAAAATCATAGGCCATTTCGCAAGTGAAGTTCTCGTGACTTAGATAGTCACGAACGCTATCCGACAGCTCCTGCTGGTCTTCGATGATCAGGATCTTCATGAAACGCGAATATCCTCAAATTTTCGCCGCAAAATTGTAGAAATCCTGAAAATTGGAAGGTCGGAGGGGGTTGGGAGGGGAAACTCCGGCGATGCCAAGACGGTGGAATTTGGGTTTTTACCGTAGATTTGGCAAAATGTTCTAATGAACAACACCAGCTTACGTCTAACCTTTTGTCTAAACTGCTGCCTATTGCTGCTGATGGCCTTTCCGTCACTCGCCCAGCAACCTCCCCCGGTATCGCCGCCACTAGTATCTTCCGCCTCTGCACCCTCCCAACCCCCAATTGTCGCGCCTGTCAAACAGCCGCCTCCCTTTTGGGAAGACATCGCTGAATTCAAGCACCAGGACAGTATCCGCCGCCCACCTTCCCGGGCCATCCTTTTTGTGGGTAGTTCCTCCATCCGCAAGTGGACGAATGTGCAAAGTTATTTTCCCGGGTATACCATAATTAATCGGGGTTTTGGGGGATCGACCCTGCCGGATGTGATCCGGTATGCCGGGGAGATCATTTTCCCGTATCATCCCAAACAAATTGTGATCTATTGCGGCGACAATGATCTGGCGAATTCAGATTCCGTAACGGCATTGATGGTATACAACCGTTTCGTCCGGCTATATGACCTGATCCGCAGTCGCCTGAAAGACGTGGACATTGTCTACATTTCCATAAAACCCAGCCCCAGCCGGCAACGGTTGATGCCGCGAATCGAGGAGGCCAATGATATGATCCGGGATTTCATGGCCAAGTATAGTCATGCTGTATTTGTCGACGTATATCACCCTATGCTGACGCCCCAGGGGCAACCGAACGATAGTTTGTTCCTGGGCGACAAATTACATATGAATGAGAAAGGGTACCGTGCCTGGCAGCAGATATTGTTGCCGTATTTGGATAAATAAAAATTTATATTTGATCTGGAAAAGTGGTGAATAAATTGAACCTTTCAATCAACACAACTATTATTAGTAGAATGTTTTAGGAGTATTAAGGAATTGTGATTTTTGAATGGGGTTAGAATCTGATACTGGATATAAAATGAACTTTGACCTGTATGTTGCGAGAAACTACGTTTCGAAGGAAGAAGATCCTGTTTATAGTGGGGTCGCCAAATCAAACCAGCCAGATGCACCAGGTAGCCGCTCAGCTGCCGGAATACGATTGTTTCTTCAGCCAGCTCTACAGTAAGAATATTCTTATCCGGCATGCTGTCCGCCGGGGGATACTGGACAACACTATCCTGGGTGGGGAATTCAAAAGGAAATCGGATGCCTATCTCGAGCGGCATGGGCTATTCAACGACTATGCCCGGTCGATATATGACAATCAGTATGATATGGCCATCCTTTGCTCGGACCTTTATGTGCCCGGCGATCTTCGGCAGTTGAAGACGCTTTGGGTCCAGGAGGGGATGACCGATCCGATCACTTCCTGGGCTAAATGGACGCGGCGGCTGCGTTTGCCGGCTTATTGGGCGGCGAATACGGCCTTTAACGGCAGTAGCAATATTTGCGATATCTACTGCGCGGCGTCGGAGGGGTATAGGCAGCAATTCATCCGTCTGGGTACGGACGCGGCGCGAATCTTCGTAACGGGGATACCGAATTATGATCACGCGGCGGTCCATTTGAATAATGCATTTCCGCACCGGGGATATGTATTGGTGGCTACTTCGGATATCCGGGAGACATTCAGAAAGGATGATAGGCCGGACTTTATCCGGCGCTGTGTGGGGATCGCTGCCGGCCGGCAGTTGATCTTCAAGCTGCATCCCAACGAGGACAAGGAGCGCGCGGTCCGGGAGGTCCGGGAAATAGCGCCGCCGGGAACCCTGGTCTTTACGGAAGGCAACACGGAGCACATGATCGCCAATAGCGACGAGCTCATTACCCAGTATTCGACGGTCGTTTATATCGGGATTGCGCTTGGAAAAAAAGTACATTCTTATTTTGACGTGGAAAAGTTAAAACAGCTGGCGCCGGTTCAGAATGGGGGTCAGTCGGCGGCGCTGATTGCCGATCTTTGCCGCCGGTATGTGGAATTCAAGGGGGAGAAAGAGGAATTTCTGCGGGCGGCCCGGGTCATAACCAATAGCTTACATGAACGAGAAAGAACAGGATATCCTCGCCATTATTCAAACCAGGAGGGGGTCTACCCGACTGCCGGATAAGGTATTGTTGCCTTTGCGGGGCAAGCCGCTTTTTGTACGCCAGGCGGAGCGGGTGCTGGCCGCGAGGCTCTGCGGACGGGTCGTCATTGCAACCACTACGCAGGACGAGGATGATATCATTGTTGAGATATGCCGCCGGGAGGGGCTGGGCTATTACCGGGGACACCCCCAAGATCTTCTGGACCGTCATTACCAGACGGCGTTGCAATTCGGCGGGGAGACGGTGATCAAGATCCCGAGCGATTGTCCGCTGATCGATCCTGTGATTATTGACAAAGTGATCGGGTATTGGCTCGGGAATAATGGATATGATTTTGTCAGCAATCTGCACCCTGCCAGCTGGCCTGACGGGAATGACGTGGAGATCATGAGCTTCCGGGCGTTGGAGCAGGCGTGGCTCGAGGCGGACCGGCCGATGGAACGGGAGCATACGACGCCATATATCTGGGAGCACCCCGAGCGCTTCCGGATCGGGAATGTGAGGATGGAGGGCGGAGCGGATTATTCCATGACGCACCGGCTGACGATCGATTATGAGGCCGACTATCAACTGATCAGTGCGGTATTCGAGGAACTGTATCCGGCGGATCCGATGTTTGGCGTGGACGCGATACTGGCTTTGCTGAACAGAAGGCCTGAGCTGTATGCGATCAATGCCGATCTGGCCGGGATCAATTGGTACAGGCATCATTTGGATGAATTGAAGACGGTTGGCGCAGCGCAGACGAAGCAGGAGGTGCAGGACCGGAGCAAAATACATACACTATGACAAATACGTTATCGGATACCCTGAAAGCTACCGCACTGCGGGTGAGGGAGCATATCGTCCGGATGTCAGAAGGCGGAGGCTGCTTTATCGGGGCGTCGCTATCCTGTGTGGAGATCATGGTCTATCTCTATGCACAGGTGATCCGCCGGAACGACGATGATCCGCAAGATCCGGCGCGGGATTATCTTTTCCTCTCGAAAGGGCACGATGTACCTGCGTTGTACGGAACATTCGCAGAAATGGGTTTTCTGGAAGTCAAACGGCTTTCCCATCATTTATCGACCGGCGATCATATTTATTGGCATCCCAACCGACATATTCCGGGAGTGGAGTTTCACTCCGGGTCCCTTGGGCATCTTCCTGCCGTAGCGGCAGGGGTGGCCCTGGACTGCAAAATGCGCGGTAGTCACAACAGGGTCGTCGTGATCACCGGGGATGGAGAGCTGAATGAAGGAAGCGTTTGGGAAACGCTGCTTGTTGCCAATGCCTACGGCCTGGATAATTTAACCCTGGTAGTTGATCGAAATCAGTTTCAGGCAAATATCCGAACAGAAGAGCTTGTGCCGTTGGAGCCGCTGGCGGATAAGTTCAAGGCTTTCGGATGTGTCGTTCAGCGAATCGATGGGCATGACTTCGCTGAGCTGGAGCGCGCTTTCGAACCGGTCCTGCAGACTCAGCCGATGGCGGGTCATGGCACGATCCACGGTTCGGGCGGGAAGGTCAGGGTCATTATTGCGGATACGGTGCGGGGCAGGGGTCTGCCGAGTATCGAAGCGCGGGCGGACCGATGGTTCTGTTCTTTCACGGCAAAGGAAGTAGAGCAGCTGCTGGAAGAATTGCATGGGAACAAAGAGGCGGCCATTGAATCAGAAACATTAGTTGTAAGATAATATCGGGATATGACTTACGAGGAACTATTGATCGGGACGGCGCTGAAGGACGAGCGAATTGTGGTCATGACGGCGGAGAACCGCGCGTTGGTTCGGAATGCTCCGCGGCAGCTGGGTAACCGGTTCATTGACACGGGCATTACGGAGCAGACGATGGTGGGTATGGCTGCAGGACTGGCCTTGCGCGGACGGATTCCCATCGTGCATGCGCTTGCTCCGTTCCTGACTATGCGGGCATTCGAATTCATCCGCACCGATGTCGGGATCGCTCATTTACCGGTAAAGCTAAGCGGGTATATTCCTGGCTTCCTGTCGGATGGGAACGGGCCGACGCATCAATCGATCGAAGATGTAGCGATCATGCGCGGCATTCCCGGGATGGAAGTATATTGTCCGGCGGACGAAGATGACCTGGTTAAAATGTTGCCGATGGTATGGAGTTCTGACGCGCCCGCGTATGTACGGATCAATCATAGGAAAGGAAGCTGTGAGCATTCGGCGTATGTGCCGGGAAAGGCGGAGGTAATTACCAGAGGTAAAGACCTTACTTTGCTGGTCTACGGGTTCCTGTTTGAGAATGCGTTAAAGGCGAAGGAACTGTTGGAACGGGAAGGGCTGTCGGTCGGGTTGGTCAACATGCGGTCGCTCAAGCCGGTAGATGAGGAGGCCATCGTCGAGGCGGCGCGGGGTTCGGGACTCCTGGTGACTATCGAGGATCATTTGCAGACCGGCGGATTATATTCCATCGTGGCGGAAGTATTGGTGCGGCGACGTGTGCGAGGCGCCGAATTGTTGCCGCTCGCGCTGGAAGAGCGCTGGTTCCGTCCCGGTCTGTTGGGAGATGTCGTGGAAACGGAAGGTTTCACGGCGGCGCAGATCGCTGCCCGAATTAAAAATTCACCTTTACTATATGCCGAATAAGATTGCATTTAACGAAGACTATCCGGTTATCACAGAGTCGGACAAACTGTATCAGCGGGCACTGCCGATCATGACACCGGTGACACAGACCCTTGCTAAGGGGCCGGGGCAGTATGTCAATGGGGTTGCTCCCAAATATCTGAAACGGGGCCAGGGTGCCCATGTGTGGGACGTCGACGGCAACGAATATCTCGACTATAATATAGCAATAGGACCCCTCTCGCTGGGTTATGCCTATCCGCGGGTCGACGAGGCTATCATCGCCCAATTGAAAGACGGGATCACCTTTTCGATGATGCATGAGCTGGAGGTAGAGCTGGCTGAATTGATCCATCGGATCATCCCCAATGCCGAATCTATCCGGATCAGCAAGACGGGCGCGGATGTGACCAGTGCGGCGGTGCGGGTAGCAAGGGCATACACGCGGCGGAACAAGGTATTATGTTGTGGCTATCATGGTTGGCATGACTGGTATATTGCCGTCACCAGCCGGAATGCCGGGATCCCGTCCGAGGTGAGGGAGCTCAGCGCGACATTCGAATACAACGATATTAACTCCGTCAAGGCGGCGTTGGACGAGGACACGGCCTGCGTGATCCTGGAGCCTTTTGTCTTTGAGGCGCCAAGGAAGGATTTCCTTAAGGAGCTCAAGGAGCTCTGTACTGCCAACGGCACCCTGCTCATCTTTGATGAGATGTGGACGGGATTCCGGATCGCGGTGGGTGGAGCACAGGAATATTTTGGGGTAATTCCCGACCTCGCCTGTTATTCCAAGGCCTTTGCCAACGGGATGCCGATATCCATCCTGACTGGCCGCCGGGACGTGATGGACCTGTTTAGAGAAGAGGTATTTTTCTTCACCACGTTCGGGGGGGAGGCGCTGTCGCTGGCGGCGGCGATAGCCACTATAAATGAATTGATCGAAAAGAATGTGCCGGCATATCTTGCGGAAAAAGGGAAGCGGTTAAAAGACGGATACAATATGCTGGCGGCCGAGCTCGGGATCGCAGGTTATACGCGTTGTACGGGCTTTGACTGCCGGACGCTGGTGAGCTTCGACGCTACGGCAGGAAATCCACTGGAGCTGAAGTCCTATGTGCAGCAGGAACTCATCAAGCGGGGCATTCTCTGGTCCGGATTCCACAACATGAGCTTTAGCCATACGGATCACGATGTGGACTATACGCTGGCGGCCTATCGGGAGGTACTGGGATTGCTGAAAGATGCGGTTTTGGCGGGCGATGTGGCGGAGCGGCTGAGGGGGAAGCCAGTAGAGCCGGTATTTCGGAAAGTGTCTCATTTTAATATGAAACCCGTGGTGAAAGGATGATTATGGATCTATTCTCATTGTACGATAAAGTGGCGGTGGTAACAGGGGCCTGCGGTCTTTTGGGAAGGCAACACTGCGAGGCGTTGGCAGCGGCGGGCGCGAAGGTGGTGGTAACGGATCTGGATGAGCAAGCCGCGTGGCCGGTGGCGGCCGGGCTGGGGGCGGCTGGATTGGCGGATCCGAACAAGGAGGGGGAGCATTTGGCGATTGGTCTCGATGTAACGGACCGTGCTTCCCTGGAATCGGCGAAAAGGCGTATTCTGGAACGATATGGGCGGCTGGATATTTTGGTGAATAATGCGGCGATCAACGACATGTTCGAAAATCCGTTGCTGGCGGCTGAGCAGTCCATGTTCGAGCATTATCCGCTGGAGATGTGGGACCGCAGCTGGAAAGTGAATGTGAGCGGCGTCTTCCTTACTTCGCAGGTGCTTGGGGGAGTAATGGCGGAACGCGGCAAGGGCAGTATTATCAATATTGCTTCCACCTATGGGGTGGTGGCGCCCGATCAAACTATTTACAGGAATAGGGAGGGGAAGCAGACCTTTTATAAATCGCCTGCCTACCCGGTGACCAAATCGGCGGTGATAGGGTTCACCAAATTCCTGGCGGCGTATTGGGGGAAACGGAATGTGCGGGTCAATGCGCTTTCGCCCGGGGGGGTGGAGAACAGCCAGGAGGAATGGTTCAGGGACAATTATTCCGCCAGGACGCCGATCGGCCGGATGGCGATGCCTTCGGATTATCGTGGGGCCATTGTCTACCTGGCCAGCGACGCCTCAGCGTATATGACAGGCGCAAATTTGGTGGTAGACGGGGGTTGGACAGCGATATAGCCTAATGACAACTAACAATAACCTATTAATCGATCACTCTAAAAATTGTAATGTATGAACACCATCATCCAGGAACACTTTAATGAGAACGGGGGCGGCGCCCGCCGGTCTTTTCGTGTCAGCTCCAAGCGGGCTGTCGGAGCGGGGCATCCTGTTTACGTTATCGCCGAGATCGGTATCAATCACAATGGGTCGCTGGCGCTGGCCAAACGAATGATCGACGAAGCCGTCCTGGCTGGATGCGACGCTGTTAAATTCCAGAAACGCACGCCGGAGTTGTGCACACCGAAGGACCAATGGCTCCTGGAAAGAGAAACTCCCTGGGGCCGGATGACGTATATTAATTACCGTCACATGGTCGAGCTGGGATATGATGAGTATATGGAAATCGATGCATACTGCAAGCAAAAGGGGATCGACTGGTTCGTTTCCTGCTGGGATGAGGTCTCGGTGGAATTTATGGAACAATTTCAGCCGGGGGTATACAAGTTGGCCAGCGCCTCCTTAACGGATCATGCGCTGATCGAAAAAGTGAAGAAGACCGGAAGGCCTTATATCCTGTCCACAGGGATGTCCACGATGGATGAGATCGGAAGTGCGGTGGATAAGTTCGGTACAGATAATTTAATGATCGCGCATTCCACTTCAGCATACCCTTGTCCGCCGCATGAGCTGAATCTCCGGATGGTGCAGACTTTGGCGAACCTGTATCCCGATACGCCGGTCGGCTACTCGGGTCATGAGACAGGGCTGGCCACGACAGTTGCGGCTGTTGCGTTAGGCGCTACCTTTGTGGAAAGGCATTTTACACTGGACCGGGCCATGTGGGGATCGGATCAGGCCGCGAGCGTCGAGCCCCAGGGGATGCAAAAGTTGGTTCGGGATATCCGGGACGTAGAGATGGCGATGGGGGACGGGGTGAAGCGGGTATACGAAAGCGAAATGGGCGCCATGAAACGGTTGAGAAGGACGCGTTCAGCTGAACAGACTATTTAAGTGCAGATGGATAGAGTAGTAACGATTACCACCAGCCTTTTGATCGGCAGTGTTTTTGTGTTCGTATGGCTGGAGCGGAAGTACCCTTATACAAAGGGGATACCGATATTCCGTGAGGGATTTTGGGTGGACCTGGTATGGTATACCTTTATCCAGAGCTATTTCCTGAAGATCCTGATCTTCAATTTTATTATTACTCCTGCGGACAACCGTTGGCATTTGTCCAGATTTCACGTGGTCACGCATTGGCCGGTAGCCTTGCAGGTCTTGTTCTTTTTGGTTGTGCATGATTTCTATATTTACTGGTTCCATCGGGCTCAGCATCATTCCAAATGGCTGTGGCGGACGCACGAGGCTCATCATTCCAATAAGGAAGTGGACTGGCTGGCGGGAACAAGGTCGCATAGCCTTGAAATATTGATCAATCAGACGGTCGAATTTGCGCCTATTGTTCTGCTGGGGGCCAATCCCATCGTAGTGCCGATCAAAGCTTTGCTGGATGCGGTCTGGGGGATGTATATCCATGCCAATATCGATGTACGGTCAGGTAAGCTCCAATACATCATTAACGGGCCTGAAATGCACCAATGGCATCATTCTAATGACCGGGCGGTCTTCTTTGCCAATTATTCCACTAAATTCGCCGTATGGGACTGGTTGTTCGGCACGGCTTATCTTCCCGGCCGGAAGAAGCCGGAGGAATTTGGACTACCGTATGACTATCCCAGGGACTATTTCCTCCAGCATGCTTTTGCGATCAAGCGGTTCGATGAGAAAAGGCTGGAGAGCAGGTATCCTCTTTTTCGCGCGTACTACCATTCGCGACAATGGCTGATCAATCGTTATTTTGGATGGGTCCACAGGTGGAGTAAAAGGACGAAGGTTGATCAAAAGACACAAGAGCAGACAGTGGCGGCGGGAAAGAGTATGATATCGGTGGTAGAAAACTAAATCGACCGTCATGGCATGGGTGTATCTCTTTTTCGCGGCCATATTCGAAATGGCATGGACATTCTCGTTGCGCTTCATGAGTGTGGAGAAGCTAAAGACGGTCCATTGGAAGGGCCTGTTCGCCGCGTCCGGAGATTGGATGGTGATTTGGCCATTTTTAGGCTATGTGGTATTCGGGCTGGGCAACGTATACTGCATTTCGGTCGCCATGAAGGATATACCTGCTTCCACGGCGCTGGCGGTATGGATGGGTACAGCGCTGGTGGGGGTCAAGCTGGTCGAGATCCTTTTTCTCAAAGGCACCTATGACATGTATCAATTCCTGTACTTCGGATTGATCCTTGTGGGGATCGTAGGATTGAAACGCAATCCTTAAAATGCCTCCCTGAGCTGGACGGTAAATGCGTTGGAATGCCTGGCGATGCCGTAGTCGACACGAAGGTTTAGTTTTTCCGCCTTGCTCAACATAAAACGCAGGCCGCCGCCATAAGTAAAATGGAGGCCATCCAAAACAAATTGGGTTGGGGTAGGCGCGACTTCCCCGGTTGCGGCGAATGCAACCATTCCAATCCGCCAAAAAAGAAGCCGCCGGTATTCGGCCTGATAGGCCATCAGGCACTTATCGGTGTATCGGCCTCCATAATATCCGCGCATCATATCTGCGCCGCCCAGCTCTTCCAATTTTCGAAAGGGGGTATTGCCAAAGGTCAGGCCGGCGAGACCTTGCAAAGCCAATACGGATTTCGGGTCGAGGTAGAGGAACCGCCTTATGTCGGCGCTGAAGACCTGGAAATTGAAGTCACTTCCGAGAAAGCTGGGAAACCATACATATTGCAATTCTGCGAAAAACCCGTGATCAGGGCTGTACGCGTTGTTGCGGGTATCCCAGGAGATGATCGGGCCGATACCTGAGGTATTGCCGCCATAACGGCCGACAATATTTTCCTGATCGAGGAGTCCGCCGGGAGTATACGAAACCGGCCCGGTATGCTGGAATTCGTAGGTTGCTCCAAGATAGAAATTGCCGTTGATGCGTTGCAGGAATTGCGGATTGACAAACCACTGTTTTTGACTGAACCCCTCCTCATTGCTGGAAGGAACTTTGTTCCCGAGTCCCCAAAAGTCATCGGGGTAATAGCTGTAAGAGACCTGGAACCGGGCGATACGATCTTCCCGCGGAAAATAGATGGTGGAATTGAGCACCAGGATCAGTTGTTTGCGCAAGGTATAAAGACCGAGGATATTGATGTCCGAGGTTCGTATGGTGCTGTCGTTCCGGTTGCCGGCTTTGAAGAAACGCGCAGCAATCCCGCCGAATCCCCAATTGGTTTCGAGCGAGCGAACGGCAAAGGGGAAAGTGAGGACATTCCTGGCGGGTGCGGGCTTTGTTGTATCTCTGCGAGGCAGGGGGAGCGCAGGCAATTTTATATTGAAGGGTACGAGGGCTCCTTTACCAGGAACGGTATCGACGGCAGGGACCTTGATATGTTGTGAGAATCCGGAAAAGGTGCACAGCAGCAAAACGATAAGCAGGCCAATTCTCATATATTATAAGTTCCCTTGAGAAAGTTAAACGCAAAATTGAGGGCAAATATCGCCTGAAAAAAATTTAGCGCTGGGGGAATTTCTGACAAGTGTCGGCGGATTTTGGAAAAGGAGTCCCAAACTGGGACGTTTTAGTGGGATACTCCTATGTTAATCAAATTGATTATCAATATATTGTGAACTGGTATGCCAATTGTCTTACTCTATACGTTCGCGCAAGTTGATAAAAAATTAATCTGTACCCAAATACTGAAGCCATGACAACCGTAACCGCACAGCAACAAGAGATGAATGTACTGAAGAGCAAGATCACCGATTTACAAACCGCACTATTTTTCACTGAATCCGGATCTCCGATCAAGCTGCCGACCCACGTTATTTCCGATGTTGAGGTTGACATAGACGGTCGCATATGGTTCGCCGTTCCCCGGCCGACGATGCATATCGACGCGTATGAAAAAGAAGTGTTGGCAAAGCTGGACTTCTTTAAGAAAGGTAAGGACTTCTTTGTAACGGTGAAAGGTGTGGCTGTGCTGATGACCGACGCTGCAACGATCAATAGTTTTGAAACGTTGTCTGCCGATATGAAAGCAAAAATGAATGATGATAAATCCATCGGTATTATGGTGAAGATCGAGGATACCCAATTTGTCGATAATACCCCCAAGCCTTCCCAGAACTGGCTTCAGGCGAGCAGGTCTCAACTGTCCAGCTGGTTCTTCTAGGTCTGTCAGTTCCCTTGCGGAACTACCCTGAATCGTTTACTGCGCGTGTTACATATAGGAAGCTGAGTCCCCGAATTGTTCGGGGATTTCAGTTTTTTTATCTGACCTATTGATTGGGGGAAGGCGTCAAAATGAAAAAGGTCCACTGTAGAAACAGTCGACCTCTAACGATTGCTTGCCATATGAAATTCTTGATCTGTAACTCTATATATTGAGCTTTCGATTTTTTCGCTTTGACAGTACAAATATAGGATGCATTTTCAGTGCTATATGGACAACTTAAGGTTAATTCTATTATCTCAAAGCGGTAAAAAAAGTCATAAGACCTTTATTTACAGTTGGTTTGGAGAGAAAACCCACATGAAGCCCAACGAGGAAAGCGGCAAGCAGGGCGGCGGCCAGGGTATTTAATAAATTGACCATATTGTTGGAAAGTCGGCCTTTACGCTCAAATACAGCTCCCAGTACAGAGTCTGCCCAATTACCGAAGATCCCGGAAAGAAGGATAATCAGAAAAATCCTTCCATTGCACCCCTGGCCAATCATAAAGATTGCGCCGATGATGGCCGCGCCGGCGGCGCCGATGAGCAGTCCTTCAATACTGACTACGCCATCCAGCCCTTTCTGATCCGGCCTGCCTGTCATGACATTGAAGAACCTTCGGCCATAAACCGTTCCCAGCTCGGAAGAAAGGGTGTCGGCCGCGGCTGCGGCGAAACTTGCGGCCATGGAGACACGCAACAGGGTACCATGGGTACCGGGCAAGAGCCCTAGCAGGCCGGCCAGACCGGCAACGCCGGCATTAGCGAGCACCTGGTCCGTGGTTCGGGTCAACTGGTGGAAAGCGTTTGACCGGATGTCCAGTTTGAGTTCCTTTTTCCAGGAAGTGGCGGCTGTTCCCAGGATAAAGAAGGCGGCCATCATGGCCAATCCCGTGAAGCCCCCGCCGGCATAGATGATCCAGCCCAGGAGGGCACCGGTCAGGGCAGCCGGGACGGTTAATTTTTTTTGACCGATGCTAAAGAGGAGCCCGGCGAGCAGGATGCAGAGGACGATACCAGCTGAAAGGGTCATGAAAAGGACTTGAGCTTGCGCAAATTAATGTTTCCTCAGCGAATGAGCATAACTGTGCCGCTGGCGGTGGCAGGCTTTCCTGTCCGCAGATCGATATATTCCAGCTGCCATACATAGGTGCCGGTGGGTTGGGGCCGGCCATTAAATGTTCCATCCCATCCTTCGGTGCTGTTGCTGGTAGAGAACATCCTTGCGCCCAAGCGATCATAGACCGAAAAATTGATGACTGTTATTTGCAGCAGGAGAGGAACGCGGAAGATATCGTTCCGGCCGTTTCCATTTGGGGTGAAAGCGTTTGGCATTTTGAGGGCCCGGTATACTTTTATTTCGACGGATGCTTTTCCGGTACAGCCATCGAAGCCAAGCACGGATACCTGATACAAGGTGCCGGTGGACGGGCTGGCAATGGGATCAGCTATCGATGGATCGTTTAGGGTATTGGCCGGGGTCCACTGATAGCTGACGACGGCTGTATCGACGGTGGTTTGTAATTGTACTTCCGCGCCGAAGGGGATCACGGTATCAGCAGCCCGGACGGTGACTGCGGGCACCGGCCGGATCAGTGGGGTAATAGCTGCGGAGGAAATGGGCTGGGCGCAAACCTGGCTACTAAGCAGGAGGCAACTAACAGAGTCGCCATTGTTCAGGGCATTCGTACTAAAAACAGTTGAATTCGATCCTTCTTTTGCTCCATTCACTTCCCATTGAAAAGCCGGAGCGCTGCCACCGTTCGCCGAAGTCGCGGTGAAGGTGATGCTATCGCCCTGGCAGATGGTGATTGCCGAAGCAGTGATGCTAACCGATGTGATTGGAACGGGGGTCACGGGGATGCGGAGGCTGTTGGACGTATCCCGAACGGGGGTTGAGCAGGCGGAGTCAAGGGTCAGGATACAGCGGACGGAATCTCCGTTGGCCAGGCTGTCATTGGAATAAGTGGGGCTATTGGTTCCGGTGTTGTTGCCATTCCATTGCCATTGAAAGCTGGGACTTGTCAGTCCAGGGGTGGTGGTAGCGGTGAAGTTTTCTATGGCGCCGGCACAGATCGGGCTGTCAGCTGCACTGATCTGGATGAACGAGGTTATTGGCGGCGGATGCCAGTTCAATGCGTAAAGAGTTCCCCGTTGGTTGTCAAAGCTGTATTCGATCACATTTTCATCGGTGGGAATGGAGGTGCCCCGGGCATAGGGGTATAGGATCCTGGCCAGGATGGCGCCCGAGTTGATATCGAGCACGTACAGATAATTGTTGATGCAGGCTGAGGGTGGGTCTTGGCCAAGAAAGATATATTTCCCGGCGACCTCGTCGATAGTCACTGTACCCAGGCCGGATGGCAGCGACATCGCAGGCAGGGTGGATATCGGGTATAGTATACCGTTACTAAGGCCAACCGTGTCGAATTGGAACGGAGATGTCGGGCCGTTAGTGCCAACAGCATACAGATGGCCGGTCAGGTTATCGTATAGAGGGAGATTTATTTGCGCGCCGGGGGAAAAGGCGGGGTTGGCCAATACGGCTCCGGTTGCGGCATCGATGACCCAGAGCTGTGTTCCGGATGTGACGATATACCGGTGATGTTGGGTATCGAAGGTACTTTCTGTATAGCCGGTAAAACCGGGTATGGCGCTAATGATATTTACCATGCCAGAGGCAGGATCGATCCAGCAGAAGGAAGCCGCGGTGGACGTGAGGTAGAGGGCGTAGAGGGTGTCGGTTGCGTTGTCATAGTGAAGCCCTAATATCGACCCGGCGGTGCTGTTGACGGAGGGGCAGACCGGGTTGGAGAGGACGGTTCCGGCGACCACGTCGATGGTGTAAAGGTTCCAGGGGATTACCCTTGTCGCGTTCCCCTGGAAGAAGAAACGTTGGTGGTTGGCGTCATAGGTGCTGTTGTCGCCGACTACCCACATGACGCCCGGAGCATAAGCCACGCGGTTAACGGAAAGGTTGGAATAGTTCAGGGTCGACACATACTGGTTCTGTGCCTGGCTGGTGAGGGAGGCCGGTCCCGCGAGGAGCAGGAGGAAGAGGAGCCGGCGGATGCCCGTTGCAAGCAGCAGTCTTGTCATTTGGAATTTCCTTTAACTTTAACGAAAGGACAAGCAAATCTATTACAGAAATGGATGCGGATGTTATTATCGTGGGCGGTGGTCTTTCGGGCCTTGTTGCGGCCAACGAGTTAATCTCCACAGGGTTGCGTGTGCTTCTCGTCGAGCAGGAGCCGGAGCAGAGCCTGGGCGGCCAGGCTTTCTGGTCGCTTGGCGGATTGTTCCTGGTGAACACGCCGTTGCAGCGCCGGATGGGGATAAGGGACAGTTATGAGCTGGCGATGCAGGATTGGATGGGAACGGCCGGGTTTGACCGGAAGGAGGATGAATGGCCGCGCAAGTGGGCGGAAGCTTATATTGGATTTGCGGCTGGTGAGAAATACTCCTGGCTGCGGGCGCTTGGGATCCGGTTCTTTCCGATTGTGGGCTGGGCAGAGCGGGGAGGCGGGATCGCTTCCGGCCGCGGGAATTCCGTTCCGCGCTTTCATGTGACGTGGGGTACGGGGCCTGGGGTATTAGAGCCTTTTGCGGCGAGTGTCGGCGCGGCAGTGAAAAAGGGCACGGTGCGGCTGTGCTTCCGGCACCAGGTAGATGAACTGATCGTTACCGGTGGGGCCGTCACGGGTGTTCGAGGCTCTATCCTGGAGGTTTCAGATATCAAGCGGGGGAAGAGAAGCTCGCGGACGGTGACCGGCGAATTTTCATTCAGCGCACAGGCGGTGATCGTTGCTTCGGGCGGCATCGGCGCCAATTTGGACCTGGTCAGACGCCATTGGCCGGAACGTCTTGGCACGCCGCCGGCGAGGTTGTTATCCGGAGTGCCGGAGCATGTCGATGGCCGGATGCTCAGGATCACGCAGCGGGTAGGGGGTAACGTTATTAACATCGATCGGATGTGGCATTATACCGAAGGCGTGACGAACTGGGATCCAGTCTGGAAGGATCATGGGATCAGGGTGCTGCCGGGACCATCGTCACTTTGGTTTGATGCGACGGGCAAGCGGTTACCTGCGCCGTTGTTTCCCGGGTTTGATACGCTCGGAACGTTGGAATTTCTCCGGCATACCGGTTATGACCACTCCTGGTTCATCCTAAATCAAAAGGTCATCCGAAAGGAGTTTGCCTTATCGGGATCGGAGCAGAACCCCGATCTGACGGGTAAGGATTGGAGGCTTTTGCTGGCAAGGG
Organism: Puia sp.; assembly: GCA_035948015.1. Taxonomy (GTDB): domain Bacteria; phylum Bacteroidota; class Bacteroidia; order Chitinophagales; family Chitinophagaceae; genus Puia. Next base: position 27,706 of record DASZJO010000110.1, on the reverse strand, counting down.
TATTTGGGAAGGGTGCGCCAGGTCCGGTCGAGGCATTTAAGCGGCATGGAGCGGACTTCATCGTCAAAGATAGTTTGCGGGAGCTGGTCGATGCGATGAATGAGCTGACCGGTTCTCCGTTATTAAGTTATGATGCCCTGTTGAAAGAGATCGCGGCCAGGGACCGGGAGGCGGAAAATAGATTTGGCAAGGACTTCCAGATCGGGGCGATCCGTGGGGCGCGGAAATATTTGGGGGACAGACTGACCAGGGCGGTGCCGGTCCATAAAATTCTCGACCCTGCGGCGGGACCGCTGATCGCCGTGAGGCTGCAAATTCTTACCCGCAAGACATTAGGCGGCCTGGAGACCAACCTGGACGGGCAGGTATTGGGTGCGGGCGGAGCGCCGATACTTGGGCTGTTTGCTGTGGGAGAGGCGGCCGGGTTCGGCGGCGGGGGTATGCACGGCCATAGTTCACTGGAGGGAACTTTCCTGGGCGGCTGCCTGTTCACGGGCAGGACGGCTGGGAGGGCGCTGGCAGCCATGCTTAAAGGGGGCTGAAACCTTCAGCTCGTCTTTCCGATTGCGTTAAAGAATGCTTCGCGGTAATTTTCCCCGATCGGCAGTTCCATTGTTTGAATAAAAACGCTGTTCTTACGGACGGAGGTGATGGAAGGGATGGATACCAGGTAGGATTTATGAATTCGGATAAAAGGTGACCCCGTCAGCTCTTCTTCGATAGCCTTGATGCTCATCCGGGTCATTATCGGTTTCGGGGAGCTCAACAAGTGGATCCTGATGTAATCCCTGAGCCCTTCGATCCAGGCGATATCAGACTTCTGGACTTTCAGGAGGCTATAATCGACGTTTATAAAAAAATAATCGGCGGGAGTCGCCGCGGTGGCATCGGATCTGCTCTTGGCCCTCAGCTGGTGCAATTCGAGCGCCTTATTGCATGCCTTAAGAAAACGGTCGAGGGCTACGGGCTTTACGAGATAATCGACTACGTCGAGGTTGTAACCTTCGAGCGCATATTTTTCATATGCGGTAATCAGGATGAACATGCACGAAGCGGCGAGGCCGCTCTGGATGAACTGGAGGCCGGTCAATCCGGGCATTTGAATATCCAGGAAGATAAGGTCGACCGGGCGATCCTGCATAACCTTGATGGCTTCGAGGGGATTGTTGCAGGCAGCCACCAATTCGAGAAAAGGGGCTTTGCGGATATTATCCTCCAGCAGTTCGAGGGCTAATTCTTCGTCGTCGATGGCAATACAGCGTAGCATTAGTGCAGGTTGAGCTTCAGCAAAACAGAAAACCAGCCATCTGCCTTGGAAATCTCCAGGGAATGGCAATTCGGGTACAATAAATTTAAGCGTCTTTTGACATTTGTCAGCCCGATCCCGGAGGTCTTGTCTCTCTCCCAATCCATATTTTCATTGTACCGGTTGCGGACGTAAAAATTAAGCTGACTGTTTTCGAGTTTGAGCCGGATATCGATTTGCGCCCGTGGGATGAGGCCGGTTCCGTGTTTGAAAGCGTTTTCGACAAAAGGGATCAGCAGCATAGGCTCGATGACGAAGCCGTCGGTCACTGGTTGGAATGCAGCGTTGATGTCTGCGTTCTTTCCGAACCGCTGGGACTGTAGCTCGATATAGCTCTTCAGGTATTCGATCTCCTTTTCCAGCAATACTTTGTCCTCGTCGGTCTCATACAGCATGTAGCGCAGCAGGGAAGATAATTTGATGAGGGAAGGTTCCAGAAGATCAGATTTTTTTCGGGCCAGGGCCACCATATTGTTGAGCACATTGAACATGAAGTGAGGGCTTACCTGCGAGCGGAGAAAGGAGAGCTCGGTCTTCAGATTTTCCGTTTCCTTTTCCTTGGCGCGTTGTTGTTGCCTGATCTTGTCAACAATCAACCGAAAGGCGGTGCTCCCCATCACGATAAAGATAAATGTGGGCAGCTCGAACAGGACGTAGCTCCAGATCTTGAAATGAAGGCCCGGGATCAGCACGGAGTAGATAAACTGGTCCCCAACCACCAGCAGGCAAAGAGTGACCAGCAGGGCAATTAAGTATTGTCCGAACCGGCGGGCGTAGGCTAGTTTTGGAATGAAAAAGTAGGCGTTGAGATAAAAGAGAAGCGCCCGCGTCATATAGGTCAGGGTAAGCGCCAGATAAAAATTGCCGGCGTCCTTTTGAGGGTGGGAGCCCGAATCATGTTCCACGGAGATCTTTAACAAGTAGGGGGATGCGAGAAAGAGGAGCCAGAAGAGGACGTGGAGGCTGATGGACAGCCATTTTTTGGTATACCATTGCGAATTGACGCTGATCATTTATGACGGTTGAAGTTGGATCAGTAAACCTACGAATAAGCCGGTTCCCCTGGTTGGCAAATGCGACAAAACTAGCGGATCGTGCGACAAAAGGGGGTAAATTGCAGGCATTTTCCGCGCAAATCCAATTTAATGCATCGAGGCCGATTTTTGACGATTTTTTTGATCCTGCTGGCGTTGAGCCTGCTATTCGATGTGTATGCCTACAACGGACTGAGAACGGTTGCATCCGGCTGGAAATCAGCGTTGTTTAGAAAGCTGTTCCTTTATGGATACCTTGCTGTTTCGGTTGGGTTGATGCTGCTATTTGTCACGGGGATCGGGAGTCTTTTCACTCCGCAGGGGATGCGGCCCTATCATGAATGGGTGCTCAGTTTATTTCTGGCATTGCTCGTGACCAAGCTCTTTTTTGTGCTGGTGTTGTTCCTCTGGGACAGCGGCCGGTTTATTTATTCCGTTGGAAATTGGTTGTTTGGACCTCGACGCCAGGCGGGCCAGCCTTTCATGCCTGCGCGCCGCCAGTTCATGGTCGATACTGCTCTCCTGGTGGCGGCTGTGCCATTCGGCGCTTTTCTATATGGGATGCTGAAAGGTAAATATGACTATCGGGTACATCGGCAAACGCTGTATTTCGATGATCTTCCGGAGGCGTTCGATGGCTTTACGATTACGCAGATCTCGGATATTCACTCGGGTAGTTTCGATAACCACGCGGCAGTGCAGCGGGGCATCCGGCTGGCGCAGGCGCAAAAGAGCGATCTGTTTGTCTTTACAGGTGATCTGGTCAATAATGTGGCCTGGGAGATCGAACCCTATCTTGAAGATTTCAGCCGGCTGCGGGCGCCCTTTGGTCAGTTCTCTATATTGGGCAATCATGATTATGGCGACTATATCAAGTGGGACAGTGCTGAGGCCAAGGACGCCAACCTCGAAAAATTAAAAGCGCATCATCGAACGCTGGGGTATCGGTTATTGATAGACGAACATGTAATCCTGGAGAAGGGAGGACAGCAAATTGTGTTGTTGGGGGTACAGAACTGGGGGCGCGGATTTATTCAGCTGGGGGATATTGACAAAGCATTGGACGGTGTCGACCCAGCGGCATTTAAGATCCTGTTGTCGCATGATCCGACGCATTGGGAAGAGAAGATCCGATATAATCCCACGATGATCCATCTTACGCTGGCCGGACATACGCATGGGGCGCAATTTGGGGTTGAGTCTGACCACCTTCGGTGGAGCCCGGTTCAGTACCGGTACCTGGATTGGGCTGGGCTGGCTAACGAAAAGAACAGGTATTTATATGTCAACCGGGGTTTTGGGTTCCTGGCTTTTTCCGGCAGGATCGGTATCTGGCCCGAGATCACGGTGATCACTCTCAAAAAGACGGTTTAGGTCGTATCGCAATTGAGACTATCAAACATTAACAACGGTTACGCCTGCCTGCTGCAGGAACCGGCAGGAGGCTGCCGAGGCGTCGGTGATCACGCCGCCGACTAGTTGCAGATTGGCAAATTGCCAATAGGTTTCCCTTCCGATCTTACTGCTATCGCACAGGAGCCAGGTGGATACGCTATGGGCTGCGAGGGCCATCGTGAGGGCCGCTTCTTTCTCGCTGTTGGCGAAGAGGCCGTTTGGAGAGATGCCGTCAACGCCCAGGAATGCTAAATTAGCGCGGTACTTTCCGATATGATATTCGGCCATTTTTCCATGAATGGCTTGCCTTTCGGGATCGAATTCTCCGCCGATGAGGTTAACGCTTGCGTGGCTCTTTTCCAGTGCGTGGGCTATCGGGAGCGAATTGGTGATGACGCGGATTGTTTTATTGCTTATGAATGGGCATAGGGAGAAGACTGTGCTGCCGCAGTCGAGGAAGAGGATGTCGCCGTCGTTGATCTCGGCGGCTGCGCGACGGGCAATGGCTTGTTTTGCTTTGATGTTAAAGGTGGCTTTGCCAGCAAAAGGGTGGGGTGGGTTGGGTGGGGATACCTTGATGGCGCCGCCGTGTGTACGTTGGAGAAGACCATCAGCAGCCAGCTGGTTGAGGTCTCTGCGGACGGTAATCTCCGCGACCCCAAGCGCTTTTGCCAATTCTTTGATGTCTGCGTCGCCGGTTTCGGCCAGGGCTTGAAGGATGGATTGTTTTCTTTTTTGAAAATTCATCTGCGGAGCCTATTTTTGAACAAAATCGATCAAAAATAATCAAAAATGTTCAAATGAGTAAAGAGGCCGTTAAAATATTGGAAAACAGGGTTCTGTCCGACCAGTTCTATGTTCTTCGGCGTTTCACTTTTGAACGGACGGAGCGGAGCGGGCAGCGGGTCACACAAATGCGGGAGGTATATGACAGGGGGAATGGAGCTGCGATCCTTTTGTACAACCGTGAGGCGAAGACGGTGATCCTGACGAGGCAATTCCGGATGCCTACGTTTGTAAACGGCAATCCGACGGGAATGCTCATCGAATGTTGTGCCGGGTTACTGGAACGGGACAATGCGGAAGAGGCGATAAGGCGGGAGACAGCTGAGGAGACGGGCTATAAGATCAGTGCCGTAGAGAAGGTGATGGAGGCGTATATGTCACCGGGGTCCGTGACGGAGATCCTGTATCTTTTTGTTGCGGAATATTCCAAAGAGATGAAGGTTAGCGGTGGGGGCGGGCTGCAAGAGGAGAGTGAGGACATTGAAGTGTTGGAGATATCATATGACAAGGCCTGGGAGATGTTGCGAAAGGGAGAGATCAAAGATGGAAAGACAATTCTCCTGTTGCAGTATGCGGAGTTGAAAAAATTAATGGCTGGTTAATGCAAGCATAAAAAAAAAGCCCCGGCTTGGAAAAGCCGCGGCTTGTTAACCATTATACCTTTGTTCTAAACTAAGCGCTAAGATACAAATTTATTTTTAATCGGTAAAGATTTGCAGGCGGGTGGTTGGCCTTCTTTTTTTGGTAGTGATGCTTGGCAGTTTGGTGGCGGCGGCGGTAATCGCAACTGCGCAGCAGTCATAGGCGGACGAGCTGACGTTGCGGGGGGAATGGCTGGAGGAGCGGCCTGACCTTGCGCAGGAGATGTTGATCCTGGTCAACAGGGAGCGGGCCCGGCAGGGGTAGGCGGGGTGCAGGGGTCGATGATTTCCCAGGAATTTCGGAATTGAGATTTTCATTTTTGGGTTGGGGATTTTTTTTCTCCGGAGGTTTGGAAGAGAGGCAGAGATTTACGTACTTCGCAACTCAAAGTGCTTTGTGTATGCAAAATTATACTATTGAGGATGGGCGGCAGGTGAAAAAGATCCGGGGGTGGGTGATTTGCTTTATGATCTTTTTGGTGCTTAGTGGGGTAACTGCTTTTGCGTTGGAGACGGAGATGAGCTGGCTCGTAGCGGGCTGGCCTTTTGCCAGGAGCGGGGCCTTGTTTGGCTGGATATGGCGGGTATATGCGGCGCTCAGGGACAGTAGCGGCAGGTATCCTTTTCTTGCCTATGGTTATGACTGGCTGGCATTCGCCCACCTGGTGATCGCTGTGGCGTTCATCGGCCCGCTCCGCGATCCGGTGCGGAATAAATGGGTTATCGAATTTGGGATGATCGCCTGTGTGATGGTGTTTCCGCTGGCGTTTATCGCGGGGGCGGTGCGGGGTATCCCGATCTATTGGCGGCTGATCGATTGCAGCTTTGGGGTGGTCGGGCTGGTACTGCTTTCGATTTGTTACCGGGCGATCCGGAATTTGGAGCGGATGCGGCGGGGGTAAACGGGGCGAGGTCGGCGGAAGCGGGGAAAGAGAGGTAGGGACAGAGGGAGGACCAGAGGGCGCGGGGGATGGAAGGGCGGGCGATAAGATGTAGGGACGGGTGGAGGACCAGAGGGCGCGGGCGACGGAGGGGCGGGCGCGAAATAGTTAAAGAGGCCGTCCCTTGATGGAGGCGGCCTCTTTGCGGAACTACATATCGGGAGTTTGCAGGAGACGGTACAGTTCATCGAGTCGGGGTGACAGGATAATGTCCGTCCTTCTGTTGAGAGCCCGGCCTTCAGGGGTGCTGTTGGGTTGTACCGGGTCGTACTGGCTATGACCGGAGGCGATCACGCGCGTCGGATCGACGCGATAGTCGGTCGTCAGGATGCGGACGATAGAGGCGGAACGCGCGAGGCTGAGATCCCAGTTGTCCTGGTACTTCGCGTGGATCGGGATCGAGTCGGTGTGGCCTTCGATATCGACGGTGATGTCGGGGTTTTGATTGAGGACCGCCGCGAGTTTGCCAAGCGCTTCCTTACCTTTCGGGTTAACGACGGCGCTGCCCGAGGGGAAGAGGAGGTTCTCCTGGAGGCTGACGTAAACCTTACCATTTTTGATGGCTACGGAAAGTTCGCTGGAATTAAAGCCGACGAGTGCATCGCTCATTTTCTTTTTGATCGCTTCGATCGCCTTTTTCTGCCGGTCCATCAGTTCCTGCAGGTGTTCGAGTTTGGCCTGCTGATTGAGGAGATCCTGTTTGCTTTTGCTGAGCAGGGCCTGGCGGGAGGCTGCATCGGAAGTCAGGTCGCCGTTCTTTTGCTTGAGGTCGTTCACCTGTTGGTTCAAGGTCGCGATCTGCTGCTGTTGGTTGGCCATCTGCTGGGACAATGAGTCGACCTGGTGTTGGCGGTCGGCGGCTTGCTGGGCAAGCTGGGACTGGAGGTCTTTTACCTTATTTGCCAGCTGGGCGCTGTCATAGCGGGCAGAGGAGAGTGCCATCTGCGAGGCATTGAATTTACTCATGGGAACGCATGCGCTGAAAAATAGAAGCCCTGCGGCGAGGAAGGGCAGGACGGGGGTGAATTTAATCATAGTAATAGACTTTTGCGGCAAATGTATCGGTTTCAGTTTAGAAGGGCCTTAAAAATATATTAGAATCGCATTAGAGGGTGGGGGGTGTGGTGTCGGTTATAGCACGAGGGCGATTGCCATGCCATCGTATTTTTTTATACCCACGTTGGCAAGGATGGTGGCTTTTACGCGGGGCTCCGCGGCGAGTGCCCGGTTGAGCCTTTGGACGCCCTGCACGGCGGGATCATCGGACAACGGGTCCAAAACCTTCCCTTCGCGGATGACGTTATCGAAGATCAGCAGGGTGCCGGGCCGTGAGAGACGCAGGGCCCGTTGAAAATATTCCGAATAAGGCGGTTTGTCGGCGTCGATGAAGATGAGGTCAAAGGGGGCGGCGGATTCGGCTTCCAATTCGTCGAGTTGGTCGAGTGCTTTCCCGATCCGCAAGTCAACGCGGTCCGTCAGTCCGGCGTGTTCGAGGTTGGCCTTTGCGAGTTCCGCATGGATGGGGTTGGCTTCGATGGTAATGAGTTTGCCGGGATCGGCCAGTCCGCCCGCGAGCCAGATAGTACTGTAGCCGCCGAAGGTGCCCAGCTCGAGGATGCGGGATGCGCGGACCAGCCGGGCCATCAATTGCAGAAAGGAGCCCTGGCTGGCGGAAATGCTGGCGTCGGGGATGCCCGATCTTGCGATGGCTTGTCGGGCGGCGGCCGAGGCAGGATCTTCCCGGGCGAACAGATCGTTGATGTATTCGTCTACTGCGGCGAATAGTTGTTCATCCATTGTAGTTTCTTTTTGCTTAAAATTAGCTGGCATGACTCGGTGGAGGGGCGGGAGAGGGATATTTCTTTTCGCGGCTGAGCACGCGGTAGATGATAAGGGTACTCATGAGCATACAAACGGCGCCGATCATGAAGTGCATGCCGGGGAAATAAAAAGGGGCTTTGGTGCTGGTGAAATAATAAAAGCTGTCATTCATAATAAACGGACCAATGATGGTCGTAATGCTCATGAGGCTGGTCAGTGCGCCCTGGAGCTCGCCCTGGTGATTGGGCTGGACGTGGCCGGAGATCACGGCTTGAAGGGAGGGGCCGGCGATGCCGCCGAGGCAGTATGGGACGAGGAAGGCGAACATCATCCAGGTTTGGCTGGCAAACGCGAACAGAACGAGGCCAAGGGTATATAGCGACAGTCCGATATAAATGCTCTTTTCATTTCCGATTTTTGGGTTGACGACCCGGGTGAGACCTCCCTGCACGCCGCCGATGAGGAGGCCGACGACGATGAGGGAAATATAGTTCATGCCGTCACTCCAATGGAAGCGGTATTTGGTAAAAAAAGTCCAGTTTGCCTGGACAGCCTGGGCGGCAAGATAGATGAGGAAAAAGCCAAAGGCCAGGTTGCCGATCTCGGGATGGCGGATCAAAAATTTAAACGCCCCAAAGGGATTGGCGCGTTTCCAGTCAAAGGGCCGACGATTCTCTTTTGGGAGCGACTCGGGCAGGAGGAAATATCCGAACAGGCAATTGAGAAGGCAAAGGATCGCCGCCCCATAGAAAGGTGCGCGCATTCCCCAGGTGGCCAATATTCCGCCCAGCGCCGGGCCAAGGACAAAGCCCAGACCAAACGCCGCGCCGATCAGCCCAAAGTTCTTTGCTCTTGTCGTGGGGTCGGGGCTGATATCGGCGATATAAGCGCTTGCGGTCGTAAAACTGGCGCCGGTGATCCCTGCAATGACGCGGCCGATGAACAACCAATTATATGCGGGGGCGATGGCCAGAATTATATAGTCGACGCCAAATCCGAAGAGGGAGGATAGCAGCACAGGACGGCGACCGAACCGGTCACTCAGGTTACCGATGACGGGAGAGAAAAGAAACTGGGTGAATGCGAAGGAGGCGAGAAGGTAGCCGCCATACAAACTTGCTTCATTTGCGGGAATGCCTTTCAACTTGCCGATCAGGTCGGGCAAGATGGGTATGATCAGTCCGAAACCCATTACATCGATGAGCAGCGTGATGAAGATGAAACCCATCGCGGCTTTCCTGGATGTTCGCATAAGTTTGGCATTGGTGATAACAAACTTACGAAATTGCGGACATTTGCGGGTACCATGAATAAGGTAAATCGGGGAATGGAGACGCTGGTTCGGGTAAAGCAGGAATGGGAACTGGTGAATGACGGGGAAATCTCGGTGATCGGGAATAGTTTGTTGCAACCGGTGTTGTCGGAAGGCCGGCTTGCCGTGCTGAAGGTACCACTGAACAACGAAGAGTTCAGGGGTTTCCGGTTGCTCGAGTGTTGGAATGGAAGCGGCGCAGTCAACGTTTATCGATACGACACGCGTGCTTTGCTGATGGAGCGGGCGACGGGGAATCGATCGCTGCTGAACATGGTTGCATCGCGTCAGGAGGCTGAGGCGAACAGGATCATTTGCGCGGTGGTGGAGCGGCTGCATGGCAATCCATGTTCGATGCTTTCAGGGTTGGTCACGTTGCCGGAGTGGTTCCGGTCGTTGGAGGCTGCGGCGGGGCGGGAGGGCGGAGTGTTTGATCGGGGTTATGCGGTAGCCAGGGGGCTTTTGGATGTGCCGGGTGAGCCGGTGGCATTACACGGGGATATCCATTACGGGAATGTTTTAGATGGCGGTCCGAGGGGGTGGCTGGCCATTGACCCGAAGGGGTTGGTGGGTGAAAGGGGATTCGACTATGCGAATATTTTTTGCAACCCGGACCTTACCGTGGCAGGATCGCCGGAGCGGTTGTCGAGCCAGGTAAGGTTGGTCGCGGGGTTGGCAGGAATTTCCGTGCAGCGGCTGTTGCGCTGGGTCATCGCATGGGCGGCGTTGATGGCGTCGTGGATGCTGGAGGATGGGGCAGACCCGGTGTTGCCGTTGACGGTGGGGGAGATCGCCGGGCGGGAACTGGGGGATGCTGCGGGTTAGACGACACCGGGGGTTGAACGACGCCGCGGGGGTGAGCGACGCCGGGGGGTGAACGACGCTGGGGATTGAACGACGCCGCGGGCAAAACGACGCCGGACCTTAGACATTCATTCCGCCGGACACTTCGATACGTTGGCCATTGACCCAGCGGGCATCTTCGCTGCAGAGGAAAGCTACGACGCCGCCGATATCTTCTGCAACGCCGGGCCGGCCGAGGGCGGTGATGCTACTGATCATCTTTTGCATCTCCTCGCTGTTGCGAAGACGGCCGCCGCCAAAATCGGTCATGATAGCACCGGGAGCGACGGTATTGGCGCGAATGCCCTTCGAACCAAGCTCTTTGGCCAGGTAGCGGCTGAAAGTCTCAACGGCGGTCTTCAAAGAAGCATAGACCGATGAACCGGGAACGGTGGTTCGCGTTAACCCGGAGGAAATATTGATGATGCCGCCGCCATCGTTGATCAGCGGGAGTAGCCGCTGCGTTAAGAAATAAACACCTTTGAAGTGTACATTCAGCAAGTCGTCAAAGAATTCCTCCGTGACTTCCGGGATGGGTCTATAGCCACCCTGGCCGGCATTATTGATCAGAAAATCGATGTGATCGGCGCCAAAGTGTTCGGTCAGGGTTGTTGTGAGGCGCTGTGTAAAGTTTTCGAAACTTTGGATATCGCCGGTGTTGAGCTGTAATGAGGCGGCTTTGCGCCCGGCGGCCTCGATCTGCGCTACCACCCGCTGCGCGTCGTCGGCACGCTGGTTGTAGGTGAGGATAACGTCCAGGCCTTTTTCGGCCAGTCTTAAAGCCATGTCTTTGCCCAGGCCGCGGCTCCCGCCGGTTACGAGGGCGATTTTTGTCTTGTTGTTCATCTGATTTTTATTACGATTATGGCCGGCCGGAGGCCGGCCTGTGGATTACAAAGATCGGATGTTATTGAATACCTTTACCCGAGATGAATACCGATCTTATCGTATCAACTATCCATGAGTACATTCAGCCGACCGAAGAAGAGGTCGAGTTTTTTTTGTCGGTTCTGGTCCCGCGGCCTTTTAAGCAGGGGGAACTTATTGTCAGCGGCGGTGAGCCGGCGCGATATATGATCTTTGTGAATGCCGGATACCTGATGACTTATTATACCGATCTGAATGGGTCGGACCATGTCATCCAATTTGCAGGTGAAGGCTGGTGGTCGGGGGATATCCACAGTATCACCGAGCAGTCACGGACCCGCTATTCGTCGAAGGGGCTTAGCGAGGGAGAAGTTTTATTGCTTCCGCGACCGGCGCAGGAGCAGCTGCTGGATCGGTATGTAAAATTCGAGCGCTATTTCCGCATCATGTTCCAGAAGGGTCTGATGCGGCAGCAGTTGCGGTATATCGAAGGGCATTCCACCTCAGCGGAGGAGCGTTACCGGTCGTTCGTTTCCGCTTATCCCGCCATCGTTCGCGAGGTACCTCAAAAATATATCGCGTCGTATCTGGGGATCACGCCTGAATTCCTTAGTAAGATCCGGAAAAAGCTGGCCGTCGACAAATCTTAATCCAGTTCAATTCGCGGGGAGGTTTTATTTAACCTGGGTTATTTTTAACCGGGGTGGGGGGCGCTAACTTGCGGCCTAAAATAAAATTATGACAGCAGGTTCAAAATGGGTAGTCGATCCGGGGCATTCGGAGGTACGGTTCAAGGTCAGGCATCTGGGGATCGCGAATGTAACGGGCAGGTTCAAGGTTTTTGAAGGGGAATTATTGTGCGGGCGGGATGGTTGGGATGGCTCCGAAGTTCGGGTCACGCTCAACCCGGCGAGTATCGACAGCAACAATGCACAGCGGGATGGGCATCTGGTCTCGGCTGATTTCCTGGATGCGGAGAATTATCCGGCGATCAGTTTCCGGGGTTTGGTCAGCGAAGCCGGGGATTTTTTTGTTGTGGACGGAGAACTGGAGATACGGGGTGTGAGGCGAAAGGTTCGTTTTGCAGCGGAAGAAACGGGCGTGGGTACCGGCCGGTTTGGGGACAAGCGGGCGGGGTTCGAGGTTAGGGGCAAGATCAATCGGAAGGACTTTGGGCTTCACTGGAATATTCTCGCGGAGGGCGGAGGGTTGGTGGTTGGCGAAGAGATCGGCCTTCAATTCGATATCGAGCTGGTTCAGGCGAAGGGGTGAGGAAGGAGGGGCCAGGTGCGGCCTTGGGGGGTGAGGTTGGGGCGGATGCGGCAGGGGCCGGTGGGTCGAGGTCGGGGCTGGCGGCGCAGGTCGACGGGGTTGAGTTCGGGGCCTATTTCGACATGATCCTGATCTCGACGCGGCGGTTGGCTGATTGTTGGGCGGGGTTGAGTTCTTCGGGATAGCGTTTGCCTGAGCCGCCGAGACCGATATAAGCCAATCTGTTTTCGGGGATGCCTTGTTTAAGGAGGTAGTCGAAGACGAATTTTGCGCGTTGGACCGAGAGGTCCGGTTGACCGGTATCGAGGTCGGGCCCGTCGGTGCTGTCCGGGATGCAGCAGACATGACCTTCGATCCGGATGCGGAGGTTGGTGTTGTCCGTCATTGCTTTGAGCAGTTCGCCGAGGGCAATGTAGGAAGCGGGCAACGGAATGCGGCGGCCGCCGTAGAAGACTACATCTTTGAGGACGATGGTTGTTCCGGTGCGGGTAGTGGTATCGGTTAGGGCGTTGTAGATTGAACCCTTGGTTTGGGTCGTCGCAGGCTGGGCGGAGGCGGCAGGCGGTTGGGTGGCGGAGCGCGGCTGGGCGGCTATGATGGTTACTCTGCGATTGCGGGCGCGGCCGGATGCGGTGCTGTTGTCATCGATTGGATAGCGGGTACCGTAGGCGGTGAGGTTTGTGTTGATTATGCTGTCAGGCCAGTGTTGGCGGAGGTAGTTATTGACGGTTTGGGCACGGTTGAGGGAAAGTTTGTCGTTGTAGGCTTCGGGACCGGTGTTGTCGCAATAGCCGGCAATATGCAGTTGGCGGGTGCCGCCTATTTTTCGGATGTATTCGTCGATGATGGAATCGGATGCCCCGGAAAGGGAGGATTGGTTGACGCCGAAGTGGACGGTGAGGGTGTCGCGGCTGATCGTATCGCGGTTGCGAAGGTTGGGGTGGGGTGCGGGCTTACTGGGCAATTCGGATTCGGTGACACAAGTAAGGATCACCCTGTTTGTCGTGTCGTTCTCCCTGAAGCCGAAAAAAACCCGATCTGATGGATAATGAAGGGTGTTGCAAAGGAAGTCGCTCGTCTTCATCGCCCGATTCCAACCGACTTGATTGTTCATACGCGCCTTACGATTGCGCGGAAAGCAAACCGTCTGATCGCTTACGGTCAACCTTATGCGGCAACTATCACAGGAGAGGACGACAGGGATGGCCTGGCGGAGCAGGGCCTTTGCCGATTTGGTCAAGGTGGAGCTGTAGGGTTGGAAGGAGATGGATGTCAGACAGGTTATGGGGCAGGAATCGGAGCGGGTAGTGGCGGCGATGAATGGGGCGGGATGGTACACAGCGATGACGGCGATGGAAGGTATGAGGTGAGGCATGGCAGTGGCGGTCGTTGCATACGGGCAACCGGCCAGGAAAAGGTATAGGATGGTAACGCGGAGGGACATGGTCCCTAAATTTACGTTGATTTGCGGATCGGGACGGCCCTATTCTGTCCTAAGGCTTTTGACGGGGTTCATCATTGCGGCTCTAAAGGATTGAAAGCTGATGGTGGCCAATGCGATCATGACGGCGCCGGCGCCTGCCAGCAGGAATATCGTCCAGCTGATGGTGATCCTCGTCTCATAACCCTGCAGCCATTTGTTCATCAGGAACCAGGCGAGGGGTGCGGCGATGGAAAAAGAAATAAGCAATAATTTAATAAAATCCTGCGACAGAAGAAGGATGACGCCCGCGGCCGTGGCCCCGAGGACTTTTCGGATTCCGATCTCTTTGGTGCGATTGACAGCGGCAAGGGTAGCCAAGCCCAGCAAGCCGAGGCTGGCCAGGAAGATGGAGATGCCTCCCGCCCTGCTATATTAGCTGTGAATTACCAAAATTTCCACCAAGGCCTGTTTGCACTAGTGGTGGACCCACTGAACGATGCTGTAAAGGTTTCTGGAGTATTTTGTTTTTGAGGGAGCTCTTTTGTCCAAAACCTATAGGTTTCCCCTATAGGCGTGCCGTTATCATTCAGTGGATAAGGTAAACGCAATTTTCTCATAAAGTCGAGCAACTGCCAATCTTCCTGGCCAAACTCGTCACTAGAATATGCTTTTTTACTTTCTTCTGCTTCCAGATCCCAACGGACTAAGTATTTTTCTATTTCTTCAGGCTTAACGGAACCCGTGATTCTACTTATGGTCAACGCATTGCCTTTCCATTGATCTATTTCTTCGGTACTTATGTTATCTTCCCAATAGTCGGGGATAGGATTAAATTGATCTACAACTTCTCCATTTACAAAAAAAACATACATCCATAGATCTCCATCATGAATGTGAAATGAAAAAACCGGGGTGTTCAAATCCTTCGATATAAACGCTGATGAATTGTCCCATTCAAGGTGAGCATGAGGGTTAATCACCGTGGTATTTCCCATTTCTTGCTTAATTACACAACAATTTTCGTCTTCGGTCGACAACGATTCTTTTTCAAGGCCTCCACCTGCAGACTTTGCGTATCTTGACAAGCTGTTTACGACATCATTTTCAGTTTTTCCGATAATACCTGTAACTGAAAGAAACATACCCATAGCAAAAAAATTGTAATTATTAATAGGATCAAACCTTAACGAACACCCCTACGATTAATTTAAAATACGATTACTGCATCAAAATTACCATCAAGGAACAAAGTATAGAGTCGCTCCACCTCATTCCAGTTTTGAATCTGTCTGCCGCCGCTGACTGTCGAGCTGGCCGTTATATTGCTTGGAGTAGTGGTAATCAGAATAGGCGCAACTGATGTGGGTAAGGCCGGATTATTGGGATCCTTGCGACAGGAGAAAAAAAGGGTCGATGTGACCGCCAGTAGAACAAGGTAATTTTTCCTCATGCGCTGCATTGGTTTGCTAAAGGTAAAGATAAGATGCATGATCGAGGAATGGGCCCGGGCGGCTTGGGGAAACGGGAAGTTAGGTTCCTGCCTGGGAGGGAAAATGGAGGTTGAACTTGCAAGGAGGTGATTATCAATGCCTAAAATTGGGGACGGTCCTTGCACGTATTAAAATAATGCAGTATTTTTAAGCCGAACCCAAAACCGGACGTAGTCCGGTTCGCAATTTCCCGACGGTGGGGGATTTGCAGACATTATGAACCAATATTATGAAAACCATTGAACGGATCGGTTCCTTGCTGATCCCCCTTACCTTATACTATTGCGGCGCCAGCTGTCAGACTGTCTCGGGCGTCGTGAATTCCTATTATGCTATTTCGGCGGTTACTGTCGCTACCAATGTAGTGACGGTCGACAATGCGTCGGGTCTATACAACGGCGAGCCGGTATTGATCATCCAGATGAAGGGCGCAACGGTAAGTTCCAATAACGACGCCAGCTATGGCACCATCACAGCCATCAACGATGCGGGCAATTACGAATTCAATACGATATGCAGCATTACCGGCAACCAGGTCATGTTGCAAAATAAGCTGGTGAACGCTTATGACCCTACGGGGAATGTTCAATTGGTCTCTTATACTTCTTACAGCAGCGTGACTGTTAGCGGCACGATCAATGCGCAGGCCTGGGATCCCGTGACCGGGAAAGGTGGTGTTGTCGTGGTGGCGGCTACGGGTACGATCACGCTCAATGCGAATATCGATGTCAGTGGTCAGGGATTCGAGGGTGGAGTGTTGGTCAACTATGCTATTCCTCCCTACAATTGTGATTGGGCCACCACGATAAACGGTTATTTTTATAATGATCCAGGTTCCGGATATAACACCGCCGGTACGAAAGGTGAGGGTGTTGCTGCTATGATCGCGAATGAGCCGGATGGCCGGGGCATGCTGGCCAATGGAGGGGGCGGCGGGGACAATGCGAATTCCGGCGGCGCGGGCGGCGGCAATTATGGGGCAGGTGGCAATGGCGGAACTCGCGCGGGGGAGACCTTCTTCGATTGTCATGCTCAATATCCGGGCATCGGGGGCGCAAGTCTGGCGGGGTTTGGCTATAGTGCCGGGGCCAATCGCATTTTCATGGGTGGAGGCGGCGGAAGTGGGGAGGAAAATAATGCGGTAGGCGAGCCGGGAGCCAATGGCGGCGGTATCATCATCCTTTCGGCGCCGACGATCGTGGGGGGAGGCGGGGAGCTACTGGCTAACGGGGCGCAGCCTACGAATCCAGCGTGTGCGCCCGATCCGCTGCAGGCCCAGGGCGACGGAGGTGGGGGCGGAGGGGCAGGGGGGACAATCATTCTGAATGCGACTACTATATCAGGGACCATTACGGCTTCCGCAGTCGGAGGTCAGGGATCTAATTCCAGCAACATGGTCAATGACTGTACCGGGCCTGGGGGTGGCGGGGGAGGCGGGACCGTCTGGGCCGCGGGGGCATCTTTTCCTGCCGCGGTTACCGCGGTGGTCACGGGCGGCGTCAATGGCATCGTGAGTTTGGGCAATTCGAAAGCTGCCTGCCGCGGGCTCAGCAATGGCGCGGCCAGCGGATTAGCCGGGGTGGCCAAAAGCAGCTATGCGGCACCGGTATTAGGTCCCGCGGGATGTACGGTGCTGGCGGCTTCTGCGTTGCAGGCTTTCACAGGTGTGCCGTCAGGCGGTGGAGTGATGCTGGCGTGGGATATGTTTTATTCCGCGGGGGTCTCGGGTATCCGGTCATTCGTTCTCGATCGGGCCACCGATTCGAGCGGGTTTATCACGCTGGCTACCGTGCCGGCTTCGGCCGATTCAATTTCTTATCATTATTTCGATCCGGCTCAGGGTATTGTGGGGCCGGTGTCCTATCGGCTATCGTGGCAAGATCAGGCGGGGGTATTGTGGTATTCGCGCGTAGTCGAGGTTACACTTGGGCCGGGTCCGGGTTCGTCTTCGCTGATGTTGACACCCAATCCGGCGAGAGAGCAGTTGACCCTTACGATGTATTCCCGGACGGCGCAGAGCGCGGCTATTGTAGTGTCGGATGTTCTTGGGCAGTCGATGTTCTCCTTACGCGTGTCGCTGCATCAGGGGGTGAATTCGATCATGATCCCGCTGGGGAACATGGCGCCGGCGGTGTATTTCCTCGCGGTAGATACGGAGGGGGGAAGGCAGGTGAAGGAGTTCATCAAAAAGCAGTAAATTTATTTTGTATGCGAGCGCCGGTTAAATACAAAACAGTAGATGAATATCTGTCTTACATTGCCGAGGATATTCAATTACGGCTGGATGAATTGCGGGCAGCGATCAAAAAGGCCGCTCCGCAGGCGGAGGAGGTGATCAGTTACAATATGCCGGCCTACAGGCAACACGGGGTGCTGGTATATTTCGCCGCCTATAAGCATCATATCGGGTTCTATCCGACTGCGTCCGGAGTTCGGGAATTTAAAAATGAGTTAGGTAAATACAAGGTTTCCAAGGGGGCCATCCAGTTCCCCATCGGGGAGCGGCTGCCGCTGGGTTTGATAGCGAAGATCGTCAAATTTCGGGTGAAGGAAGACCGGGTGAAGGCGGCGGAAAAACTGGACCGGAGGCAGGTGAAAGGGGGTTAATCCGGGATGAAACGGGTGTCGGCTCCGGTTTTGAAAACCAGGTAGGCTCTTTTCCAGGGATCATCGTTAACGAGTCGCCATTTGTGCCCGGTGCCGGTATGGTCGATGGCCAGCAGGACTTCGCCGGGATGAAGGGTGAAGGATTCGCCGGTTTGGGTGCTGAATTCGAGGATGCCGGAAAGTGTCAGCACATATTGCTCAACGGGGGCGTTATGCCAGTCGAAGGAGGAGTGTGGCGGAGTTTCCTGGAAGAGGATGGAATCGGCGGCGACAAGGGCGCCCGGGGCGATGCAGCCGGATTTGACGTGGGAGTGGCCGTCGTCGCCGGTGTAGAGCATATAGGCTTTGATCATGGGGGGACCATTTGATCGCAAGATAACAAATGGCGGGTATGGAGCGGGGGGTGTTGAGATAAATGTATTGGTGTGTACGGAGGGGAAGGGTGTGGAGATAAATGTTTAAATTGGGAATCCTTTTACTTGTAATAACATGTTCAGATGAAAAGGATGGCTTATCCCCTGGCATTGTTGATTGGGATCGCATTGTTTGGCGGATCCTGCGGAGATAATTCCAACAGGTATTCGGCTGTAGGCAATTCCTTTTATAGGGCCGGGAAGGCCTTATACAACAAAAAGAAATATTCACAGGCATTGGAATATTACCTGCGGGCTGCGGAAGAAGGCATGCCTGAAGCCATGAATGAGCTTGGGTGGATGTATAAGCATGGACTTGGGACGGATGTCGATTACGTCAAAGCCATGCAATGGTTTCAAAAGGCGGCTGCATTGGGAAGTTCGGCTGCCATGTCCAATCTCGGCTGGATGTATCATAAAGGGGAAGGCATAGCAATCGATGACTTGACAGCAATGAATTGGTATAAAAAGGCGGCGGATGCCGGAGATGCCACTGCTGTCAGCCAAATCGGATGGATGTATGAGAACGGCAACGGCGTTGGGGTCGACTATCATAAAGCAATGGATTACTACAAAAAGGCGGCTGAGGCTGGAAATGGCGAGGCCATGAATAATATCGGCTGGATGTATCAAACAGGTCAGGGGGTAAAGATCGATTATGGCGCCGCAAGGGATTGGTTCGAAAAGGCTGCCGAACACCATTCTTCTGATGGTGCACTCAATATCGGGTTGATGTACGAAGACGGGAACGGGGGAGACGTGGACTACCAGATGGCGATGAAATGGTTCCAAAAGTCTGCCGCAGCAGGAAATCTGCAGGGTATGAACAATATAGGCTGGCTCTACAACAAAGGTGAAGGTGTGGCCATGAATGGCCCGATGGCCCTTGCGTGGTACAAGAAGGCGGCAGATGAAGGTTATGATGTAGCCATCAACAATATGGGATGGATGTATGAAAAAGGGGAGGGTGTAAGCGTCGATTACCAGAAGGCGATGGAATGGTACAAAAGAGCGGCGGCTGCCGGGAATGGCGCCGCCATGAACAATATCGGGTGGATGTGTCAACATGGTGAAGGAGCACCAAAGAACTACGCGGAAGCGCTGGAATGGTATAAGGCCTCTGCCGGAGCGGGGGACACGAGTGCGATGAAAAACGTGGCGTTCATGTACGAGGAAGGATTGGGGGTAAAAAAGAATGCAAGTATAGCGGCCGACTGGAGAAAAAAAGTTGCGGAGTCAGCTACCAAATAAAAGGGGACGAGGCGGGCGTCAAAGTTTGAAAACCCAACCCAGGTGGAGATCCCATATAGAGTTGTGGGTATGCAGTCTGGGCAGGCTGCTTTGGTCCGAGCTGGTAGGAACGATTTGGGAGAAACCGTGCCGGTAGTCCAGGCCGAACAGGAAGCCGACTTTTGTAGCCAGCCCCATAGTAAAGGCATAGCCGATGTCGACCAATTGGAAATTGTCGCTGGCGTTGTTCCCTATCATTACGGGCTTCGAGCTGCCGTCCGGGCTCTTTATGGTGCCGCTGACCAGCGCGCCGCCGTAAACGCCTAACCCAATCCACGGCCTGCCCCAATCGAATCCGGGGCTGTAGACGAATTCCAGAGGTACGTCGATGTAATGAAGGGAATATTTTGTACTGGGCTGGAACCCGTTAGGGTTGTAGTAGTTGCCGTTTGAATTCATAGTGCCGCCGGCGCCGATGAAATCGATCCCGGGTCGCAGATAAAACATTTTACTGGAGGTGTCCAGCGGAATATCTACGAATACGCCCCCATAGACCTGAGTTACCGTGCCGCTTTTCAGCAGCGCAATATTGCCACTGCCGTCGTTGCCCTGCACGGCATTGATGATCCGGGAAAAATCCGGACCGGCTTTGATGCCGATGGAAATCTGGGCGTTGGTGGTGAAGGATAGCAAAAGGGAAAAACAGAGAAACAGAGGGGCAAGGATACGCATAAGTGTTGTTTTGGGGCTGAAAAATAGGGTTTTATTCGGATTGCGGAAGGGATTGGGTGCAATTTTAACGAGGTATTAATTTTTTTGGGGTGCGCAGGGTTGATCGGTTTGGCTGGGGCGACCGGGTTAGTTGGTATGCTCGGTTTGGCAGGGGCTATTCCGCATGGATACTTTTGACCGGATTGGCGACCGCCGCCTTCACCGCCTGAAAGCTAATCGTCAGGAAGGAGATGGACACGGTAATCCCTGTGGACACTAAGAAGATCGTCCAGCTGATATCTATCCGGTAGGCAAATCCCGCCAGCCACCGATTCATGGCGTACCAGGCGATGGGGATGGCAATCACGATCGCTATCAGTACCAGTTGGATAAAATCCTTTGCCAGAAGCCGGACGATGGTCGGGACCGTGGCGCCCAAAACTTTCCTGATCCCGATCTCCCGGAACCGGATCTGGGTGGTGTAGGCTGCCAGCGCAAACAGGCCCAGACAAGAGATGATTATTGCGATGCCTGCAAAAAACAGGAACAGTGTTCCTTCCCGGGTCTCGGCCTGGTACAGCCTGTTGTAGTCGTCATCCAGAAAGCTGTAGCTGAACGGATATTCACTGTTGTACTGTCGGAACAGCGTCCCTGCTTTTCGGATAACTGCCGCTTCGGCGGCGCCTGTCGTACGGATATACATAAGATCTTTGGTGAGGGAGTTGCTGAGGAAGACCATAGGGCCGATCTTTTCCTTTAAAGAAGCAGTATGAAAATCCTTGACGACCCCTACTATCGTCCCATCAATACCGATTATTCTGAACCGTTTGCCGATGGGGTCTTTGATGCCGGTTTCGCTGATTGCCGCTTCGTTCAAAACAAAATGATTGGAATCAGCCCTGGTGCCGGAAAATCCGGGTCCTTTCAGCAGCTTCAGTTTAAAGAAAGAGAAGAATTCCTTATCAACGGATATGGCGTGGGGGGTGAAGATCTGGTTGGGCGGCCTGCCGTCCCAGTCATCATCGCCGGTTATGAAGTTGATATTGGTGATATTGGATGTTGCAGAAGTAATGTCCAGGACGCCTGGCTGCCGCAACATGATGGATTTGACCGTTTCAGATTGCGGGCGCATGTTCCGCAGCGAAAATGTCAACACATGGCTTTTGTCATATCCCAGGTCCTTCGAGCGGATGTAATCCAACTGATGGTAGATGACGATAGTGCCGATGATCAGGGTGACAGAAGCGGTGAATTGTACTACGACCAGTACCTTACGGAAATTGGCGTTAGCCCGGCTGATAGATAGCTTGCTTTTCAGCGCTTTCAGCGGATCGAAGGAGGAAAGCAGTATTGCCGGATAGATGCTGGACGCCGCCAGTGTTGCAAGGATGGTACAACCGAGCACCTGCCAGAGGTGTGAGCCGGTCGGATCGAATGTCAGATGTTTGCCCGAAACCTCGTTTAACAAAGGGAAGGAGACCCATACCAAAAGCGCGGCGACCCCGGCTGCCAGCAGGAATAAAAGCGTGGTCTCTATTACGAATTGCAGGAACAGCTGGAACTTTGGCGCCCCTACGATCTTTCGCATGCTGACTTCTTTGGACCGCAGCATGGCCCTTGCGGTGGAGAGGTTGATATAATTGATGCTTGCAATGGCGAGGATCAGCAGGGCGATGATGGTAAAAATATTTACTGTTTGCGCTCCGGCATCTGTGCCGTCGGCATGATAGAGATGCATTTTTGCCAACGGCAGGAGGAGATAGTCGGCATCGGTATCATGGGGCTCGTTGCGAAGATGGATCTGATTTAGTTTGGCCTTGAGACTTTTCAGGTCGGCTCCGGGGCGGATTTGCAGGAACGTGAGATATTGATAACCGTTGAAGTCGTGGTTAATATCCTGATGAAATTGCAGCATCTTGTTAGCCAACCAGGTCATCGGCATGAGCATATCGTAATGGAAGCTGGAGTTCGGCGGGAAATCGGCTATGACACCCGTGACAGTGAAGTTGTCTTTGGAATCGGTGCTGATCACTTTACCCAGGGCGTCTTCCCTGCCAAAAAATTTCGTCGCCGTACTTTGGGTGATCACTACGGAATGGTCGTCGGCAAAAGGCTGACTGGGATTGCCTGCGATCAGCGGGAAGTCAAACATTGTAAAGAAGGCCGGGTCGGCAAAAAAGGCTGTTTCATCCGTAAAGGCTTTTTCCTTGTATTTATAGATGGAAGCGAAGGGATTAAAGCTCAATCGCACTTGTTCCCTGACGTCGGGAATTTCCTTTTTGGCCAGCGGGCCCATCGGGGCGACGGTCTCTTGCCAGATCTGTTTGCTCGCCCCGGTCCCGCCAAAAAGTTCCATCCGATAGATCTCCGGCGTGTTTCTGTGAAAGCTGTCAAAGCTTCGCTCGTCTTGCACGTAGGACAGGATCAGGATGCCGATAGCCAGGCCGAGGGCCAGGCCAAACAGGGTGATGAGGGAAAAAAATTTGCCTTTCAGCAGGTTGCGCCAGGCGGTTTTGATATAATTAATAAGCATTGGTATTGATTGGAGGAGACATTAATTTATGACATTTATTGTTAAGAACAGGTGGTCACCCGGATGGTTGCTTAACTAATGTGGAAAAATTAAAAAGTAAGAGTAAGTAAATCCTTTATGTTCTAAGCATTTTTAGCACGGTATTTGTCCTTCCACTTACGAATTTTCAATATCCTGTGATTGCTCTGAAACGTGTGCCCTGCGTCTCAGGCTCTTAAGAGCTATTTGCTGCTCCCTGCAGCAAAATTAAGGTTGCATACGTTCAGCGTTCTCCGGGCTGGGTTGATTTCATTTGTTTTTTTCTATTACGATTGTTTCCATTGACGATCATTTCGTTCCGACCGGCGGTTGGAAAAAAATCTGACGTTGATGGATAGGGCAAGCGTATGCAAAATTCTGAACACCTATTAATTGAGCTTTATGAAGAAATTGTTACTTGTAATGATCTTCCCTGTTGTGTGTTACGGGCAAGGGGATCAGACTATTATCAATGTGCCTATCAACGCGACCGGTAGCACCTTTCAGGCGATATTGCATCTTCCAAACGACTATGGAACAACTACAACGGCCTATCCACTTCTTATTTTTCTTCATGGTCTTAGTGAAGGCGGTCCAAATCCTGCCACGATCTATACCAGTTCTAGCGCAGGGGGGCCGGCTTACTTTATAGCGCAGGGGAGTTTCCCAGCCAGTTTCGTCAATCCAAAAGACGGGAAGTCATATAAATATATTGTCGTCTCTCCTCAGGCCAACCCGCAGGGGGTGGAAGGATCCACTACGGCGCAAGAGCTCGATTATATCCTGACTTATTTGTATGCTCATTACCGGGTCGATGCGAGCCGGGTTTACCTTACCGGTCTTTCAGACGGGGGCGAATCGGTGTTGGAATACATTGGCGGGGAGATGACAAATGGCGGCAATTTTACCATGTTCCACCGGACGCACAATGTTGCGGCTATTGTTCCGATGTCGGAAAATGGCTCCCCCATGTTGATGCAGCAGGAGGCGGATTCGATTGTTTCGGAAAATCTCGGGGCCTGGGGGTTCGGTTCGACGGATGAGCAAGGGCAGAACACGCTTTCGATCGCCTGGTATGCCAATGTAAAGAAAGCCGGATCGATGACAACGACGTCGTATTCCGGGGGGCATTGTTGCTGGGGACAGTTTTATAACCCGAGTTTTACGCAGAATGGGATGAGTATTTACCAGTGGATGTTGCAGTTTACGTATGGCGCAAGCGTCAGTCCTTTGGTGGTGACGACGCCAACGGCCAATGCGGGGGCTGCTCAAACGGTCCAGCTGCCCACCAGCCAGACGACATTGAATGGCGGGGCATCAACCGTTACGAATGGCACGATAGCCGCGTGGTCCTGGGCCCAGCAGTCCGGTCCGTCAACTGCGGTCATTGCTTCTCAGGGCTCCGAATCGACTTCCGTTACCGGGTTATCGGCCGGGGTTTATGTGTTTACCCTCACTATCACCGATAATACCGGCAAGACCAGCAGTGCGACGGTGCAGGTCACGGTGAATGCGGCGGTCCCGACGGTCCCGGCGGGTCAGGCGGCGATCCCCGGAAAGATCGAAGCCTCCGGCTATACATCCAGCGTAGGGGTATGGACGCAATATACCAGCGATATCGGGGGCGGGAAGAATGTGGGCTGGATCAACCTGGGGGATTGGATGGACTATCCCGTGTATGTCACCGCTGCCGGAAGCTATACGGTTAATATCAGGATCGCTACGCCCAGTGCGGGCGCCAGTTTCCAGCTCAGGACGGCTAGCGGAACGGTTCTCGCGACGATACAGGTGCCGAATACGGGCGGCTGGCAGAATTGGTTGACGGTGAGTGCGGGAGCGGTTACACTGCCTGCGGGAAGTCAGACCCTGCAGCTTTATTCCACCTCCGTTGCCGGCTGGAATGTAAACTGGATGCAGTTCAGCAGCGCGGGTACGCAGGGATCGCAGGCCGTCGCGGGGCAAGCCTTCGCAGCTGACAGTGCGTTAGTTGGATCCGGGGGTATGGGCGTAGCTGGTTTGGTCCTATATCCCAATCCGGCGCAAAGCAGTTTTACGGTTCAGGTCAACAATGGGCTTACCGGCACGATGATAATTCAGGTCATCGATGTGATGGGAAGGATCTGCAAGGTGCAGGCTTTGCAGAAGGACCAACCGGCTTTGCAGGTTGATATGTCGGCGGAGGGTCTTCCGGCCGGGATGTATTTTGTCAGGGTACGGATAGGTACCTGGAGTGGGATCACGAAATTGATGAAATATTAGATTGAAGACGAGGCGTTACTACATGACCCGGTAATGATCAGACGGTGTATCATAACCGGACAGCCCGCTTCATGAAAATATCTTATCGACTTGACTTACAGCAATTTTATTTTCTGGCATGTTGTTGGAATGACGACCTATACCATTAACATTTCATCCTTGTGCTATGAACATTTCATTCATTCTTTCTTTAGCCCTCTTCATTTGCGGATTTAAGAATCCGGCGCCCGGGGTGTTGACGACTGCTGAAAGGAAATTTGCAATAGACTATCTTAACAAGACAAAGGCCCGTCTTTTGAACGACGTAAAAGGTCTTAGTACGGCTCAATTGAATTTTACGGCCAATGACTCCAGCTGGTCTGTGGCCAATTGCGTAGAGCATATCGCGCTTTCCGAGGACCTGATCAAGGATTGGATGCATGGGGCCCTGATCGGTCCGGCTACTCCGGAGAGAAAAAGCGAAGAAAAATATACACCCGAAACACTGATCGTTATAGTCACCGACCGGTCGCAAAATCGGGCCAAAACGGGTGGGGCCTGGCAACCGGAGGGCAATTTTCCAAGTACAGCCGCCGCCATCCAGACTTTTATCAGCCGCAGGGATTCTACGATTGCCTATGCGGGATCCACACAGGATGATCTTAAGAATCATTTCATCGATCATCCCCAGTGGGGCGCTCTTGATCTTTATGAGGCACTTGTCCTCATCTCGGCACACTGCGAGCGCCATACCGAGCAGTTGGAGGAGGTGAAAGCAAACCCTAATTTTCCCAAGCAATAATCTTAGCGGCCAGCGTCATCGCCTGCTTTAAGGATAAGTGATCAAAGATTGGGCATTGCCAGTTTACGGGTGGTGACCTTTGCCAGGAGTTCATCGAGAAGCTGATGACTTTCGCTGACACCGTCTTCCATGCCGGCCGCCACCATGCCGTCGCGATCGGCGACGCTCTGGAAGACTGACTGGATGGTGAGCCTTGTGCGGTTGCCGGGCAGGGTTTCGAGGCGCAGGGTGTCGAGGACGACATGACCCCTCTCCGGCAGGTTCAGGTATTCGAAGGTCCGGATGAGCCTTTCCGGGGCGTTTACTTCGTGTATCACGCCGCGAAAAATGTGTTTTCCCCCCATTGGATCAGTATGTGTAAAATGATAAGCGCCGCCATCGACGGCATCGAACTCATCGATGTGGAGGGTCATGTTACAGGGGTTCATCCATTGCGAGAGCAATTTGGGATCTGTGAATGTCTTAAAGACCAGGTCGCGCGGGGCGTCGAATTCGCGGTAGATGAAGAGCTCCTGCTTTCCGGGTTCTACCTTTAACAATGTCTTGTTCATTTTCTTTTTCTTTTATTGTGTTTAGTTGCTTGTTCGGATTTCATTTTTTCCAGTAATTGGTCGAGGGCGGTGAACCGGCGGTCCCACATCTGCCGGAAGGGTTCCATCCAATCGGCTACCTGGTTGAGGGTAGCAAGCCTGGCTTCGCAGTATCGTTCGCGACCCTGGCGACGGATGATCACCAGTCCGCATTCCGTGAGCACTTTGATATGTTGAGAGATGGCGGGGCGGCTCACGGGGAAATTTTCCGCGATCGAGTTCAGGTTTAAGGACTGACGGGCGACAAGGCCGATGATGTCCCTTCTGATGGGGTCGGCTATTGCCTGGAAGACGTCTCTGCGGGTTTGCATGTGTGAATTATGTAAGGATGTGCTTACAAATGTATGCGTAAGTATTTGGTTACGCAAATTTATTTTGAGTTTATTTTGAAAAATATTGTTACCGCATTCAAAAGCAAGTAGTCTAAGAAAAGGCTTATATTGACTTTAGAATGGAGAAAAACCGGACTGTATATGCTGAAAAACTATTTCCTCGTCGCCCTGCGCACTTTCCGCCGCAACAAGATCTTCTCTTTTATCAATATCGTCGGCCTCGCTATCGGCATAAGCGCCTCCCTCGTGATCTATCTCCTCGTCCAGTATGACTTCTCCTTTGATAAGTTTGAAAAGGACAGCGCCCGCATCTACCGGGTTATCGTCCATGGTAAGAATGACCATGGCACGTGGCAAAGCGGCTGGCTTCCCGAACCCATGGGCGCCGCCGTCAAAAAGGAGGTCTCGGGCCTCGAGTTCGTAGCCCCCGTCCGTACCCTCGATGAGGTCCGGGTCACGATCCCTTACCCCGACGTCAAGAACCCTCTCGTCCTCCGCAAACAAAAAGATCTCCTTGCAGCGGATTCGGACTACTTCAATCTCCTCGGTTACACCTGGGTCGCAGGCTCACGCACAACGGCCACGCGACAACCTTACCAGGTCGTCCTCACCGCAAAGAATGCCCGCCTTTACTTTGGTAAAACAAGTTTACCGGACATCATCGGTAAAACTATCTTTTTTGATGATACCATCCGGTGTACCATCAGCGGGATCGTCAACGATCTGCCCGGCAACTCGGATTTCTATTTCGGCACGTTTGTCTCCCGCGCGACCTATTATACCGGCCGCCTCAAACCCCAAGGGTTCGGAGATTGGAATTCGACTAATTCCGCTGATCTACTGTTTGTCCGCCTTCTTCCCGGCGTAAAACCGGCGGCTGTTGAAGCGCAATTGACAAAGATCCTTGATAATGCACACGGAAAACCAGACCCAAAGTCCCATTTTACGGAAGCCGGAGGCCTCCAACCCCTCTCCGATCTCCACTTCAATACAGACCTCGGCGTCTTCGATGAAGGCCGCCAGGGCAATAAGCCGACCCTTTACTATCTGCTGGACGTTGCAGCTTTCCTCCTGCTGCTGGCTTCTATCAACTTTATCAAC
>DASZJO010000109.1:0-14345 GCA_035948015.1 Puia sp. | reverse complement strand
CAAGGTTCCGGTGAAGTCTTTGCCCAATCGGTCGCGGATCGGAAAGGTCTGGAAGCCCAGGGGGAAATCGACGAAATAAGGGTTCGCGCGCAACAGCATGGGGAGATTGGCGAGGGTCAAAGCCGCACCCAGTCCCATGGTCGTTTGCCCGATAAATTCTCTTCTGCCAAGCTTTTGCATTGGTTTGGTTTTAGATCGTGTCGAGATCCCAGCCCGCGCGGTATTCGCGGGAAAGGTATTTATTGGCGTCCGAGTTGTTGGTGATGGTGCGGCTCGCGGCGTCGTATCTCAGTGAGGAGCGGGCACGAAGGGAGACCGCATAGAGGTTGATCGCTTCCGTGATGTCTTCGGCTTCGCGGAAGGAGCCCGTGTATTGCTGGCCGGTTTTTATGGCATCGATAAAGGTCTGGATGGCGACCGTGTATCGTCCCACTTCGTCCCGTCGGGGTGTGGGCTGAGCGGTTTCCATACGAGTGCCGGAGAGGATTTGAGGATTGTCGACGTGGAAGCCGCAGAGAATCTTGCCTTTGTCTCCAACGAACATCATCCCTTCGGGTTGCAGCTCTATATTTTGTGCCAGCAGCTCATCCGGGATGGCCGGGCGGATGCCGCCATCGTACCAGATCAGGTCTACCGGAGGGCGAGAGCCGTTTGCCGGATATTTGAAGCGGACCGAGCAGGCCGTTGGGAAGGAGAAGTCGTTTTTGATCTGGAAGGGGGTGACGCCTTTGAAGGCGGTGACGTGCGTGAGGTTTGGTACGATGTAGGTGGGTTTTCCCAGCTGCAACGCTTTGAAGACGACCCAGAGGCTATAATGACCCATGTCTGCCATCGAACCGCCGCCGAAATCATACCAGCTACGGAAGACCATGTTCGTATAGTTAGGGCTGTAGGCGCGTTGAGCTTCGGGGCCGAGCCAGAGGTCCCAGTCGAATCCCGGAGGGATAGCTGGGGTGTCGGTGGGCAGGGTATCGTATTGCGGCCATACGGGGCGGTTGGTCCAGTTGTGTATCTCCTGGAGGTTGCCGATGACGCCGCTGTTGATCCAGGACATCACCTGGTCCATCGAACCATTGGCATCCCAGGGTGTGAGATGGGTAATGACGTTGGAATTGCGAGCATATTCGATAACCTTTTTTCCTTCGAGCAGGCGGTTAGAGAGTGGTTTATGGACCATCACGTGTTTCCCTCTTTTCATGGCTGCCATGCAGAAGACGCCATGGAGGTGATCGGGCGTCATGATCTTGACGGCGTCGATATTCTTTTCTTTATCGAGGAGCTGCCGGAAATCGGCATAGGCTTTACATTCCTTGTATTTGTATTCGGGATTGTTATTGGCGTAGTAGGTCTCGACAATGGATTTGCCGCATTCGCGGCCACCGGGTATGGTGCCGTCGCCACCGGGTTCCCAATCGACTTTTTTCGTCATGGTGCGGATCTGGTTCTTGATTCCGTTGGGTGACCAGTCCTTATAGCCGATGGCGTCTTTTTGGGGGTCGCAGATGGCTACGACGCGGACATTGGGTGTGGCCAGGAAGGGGAACATTTCGCGAATCCCTTCGGTGCCGGTGCCGATGTAAGCGAAGTTGATGATATCGCTGGGCGCGACATAGTTCTTTCCACCCAGCACGTGCCTCGGCAAAATAGTGAAGCCCAGGGCGCTGGTGGCGGTGATTTGCATGAATTTGCGGCGATCGATGGACCGGCGGGATGATGATCTCATGATTGGCAGATTTTGTCGTTAGGGTCCTAAAGATAAGTATTCCCGCTCACTCTTCCTGCTCCCCCGACCCCTCACTCTCCTGCTCCCCCGGATGCGGATGGGCGGGTGAAGGCTCGTCCTCTCCGACAATCTCCCGCAGATATTGGTATTTGAGATGGTCATAGAAGGAATGGCGGTCCACCGGCATGGCCACCAGGCTCGCCACCATCCCGGATAACATGAGATGGAAGATCACATTATGCCGGTCGGTCATCTCCAGCACGAGGATAGCGGATGTGAAGGGCGTCCGGGTAACTCCCGTCAGAAACCCTACCATACCTGACAGTACCAGCAGGTTGGAATTGGATGCCGCGAGGTGAAGCCAGCCGGCGATCGTCGCGCCGATACTCGCGCCGGCGCTCAAAGCAGGAGCGAACACCCCGCCGGAAGCCCCGGTCGTAAACGACAAAGTAGAACCGGCGATCCGCAGCAGCGGCAGATACCAGGGATTGTATTTGTTTGCCGTGAACAGGGCTGTCGTCATCAGCCCCTTCCCTGAACCAAGGATGCGTTCATCGATGAAAAAGGCGAGCCCGACGATGATCAGTGCGCAGCCGACTATATACCACAGGTGCTGGCGGACCGATCGAAAGCCGGCCTTCCATTGAAACAGCTTCAACATACCCCGGGCCATAAGGGCGCCGCCCAGCCCGGCGGGGATGGCGACCAGGATCACGCCAAAAAAAAGAGAGCCGGACAGGTTGCTCACATCGGGGTAGCCCAGATAAAGATAGGGCCCCAGCAACGCCTGCGCCGTCAAACCGGCAATAATGACCGCCGTGAAAAGCGCCGTTTTGAAATAGCTGATATGCGTTCGGGTTAGTTCTTCCACCGCAAAAACGATCCCGCCGAGGGGCGTATTGAACGCAGCCGCCAGCCCGGCCGCCGCGCCGGTCATGATCATATTCCGC
Source organism: Puia sp. (assembly GCA_035948015.1). Lineage (GTDB taxonomy): Bacteria > Bacteroidota > Bacteroidia > Chitinophagales > Chitinophagaceae > Puia. The sequence continues at coordinate 11,672 of DASZJO010000109.1, read as the reverse complement.
TTGGAGATCTTCGGCCACCATTTCGGGAGCCACTCATTGACCTTCCTGAAGATCGAACCTGCCACCTGGATCGTCGGCCCTTCCCTGCCGATCACCCCGCCGCCCAGCGCCATGACCAGGCTGGAGAGGATCTTGATGCAAAGGATCCTAAGGCTTAACAGTTGATTGACCCGGCTATTGTATTTCGGATTGGCCAGCTCGATGGAAGCCATCACCTGCGGAATGCCGCTGCCGCGGGCATAGGGAGCGAACCTTTGGACCAGCCACCATGCAGCGAAGAAACAGGCCGGCGTGATCAGGAACAGGAGCCAGAAATGCCAATGGACGACAAAAGCAGTGCCCTTTTCCGCCAACGCGAATAATCGGGTATACAGGACCGCCACCAGGCCGGTGAACAAGGAGGCGATCCAGTACGGGATCGCCTGCAGCAGATTGTGCTTGAATTTTTCATTCCTTATCCGGTCAAATGCCCCTTTTCCCAGTCCCCGAGCCCTGCCTATTAACGTCATAACGAAAGATTGAAACAGACGGCTGCAAAGATAACGCCTCCCGGAGAATCCCGGACAGGCGCCTGATTTCTAATAGGATTCTAATGAATTTGCCGGGGGCTTGACAGAATGGATAATAATCTTTATTTTACCGGTCCGTAGTTACTGGGACCCCAATGAAATTCCTACCTCAAAAACCGCTGCTTCTACCTCAACGCCCAAGACCGTTCAGCACGGGCATTGAATGGCAGGGCAAATTCAGGAACGCCGGGTCGGCGAGCCTGCACTTCTTCCAACGGATCAAGGGGCTCGGGCTTACCGTAACTATGGATGATTATGAGAAAAGGAAGCTGGGCATCTTCAACCAGCTTAATTTTTTTCAACTACTCACCGGGATTGCCATCCCTATCTCCGGGCTGATGCGCAATCAACACTTTCCTGTCATGGCATGGGAGATAGCCTGCATCCCGGCAGTCGTCAGCTTGCTGGTGCTTGTCTTGAACGCCCGTCGCGAATACTACCTGGCACAAATAGCGTATTTCGTAGGGTATCCCATCGCCACCAGCTTCGTCTATTTCTGGGGCTTCAATATGGGTGTCGAATTGTCCTTCATCCTTTATGGCATCCTGTCCGTATTTTTTATCCAGGACCTCAGTCAGATGCTGTTCGCGCTTGCCTTGTCGATGGCCAGCTATTTCGGGCTGGCGGTGGTCTGCAAGAACTATACCTTCCAACTGGCAACCGGCAACCTATACTTCTATTTCTTTAACCAGCTGCTCGCGCTGGGCTTTATTTTTTACGGGCTGTTCCTGATCAAAAAGGAGAATACCGGCTACCAATACAGTATCCTGCGTCAAAAGGAAGCTATAGCGAAGAATGAGCAGCAGTTAAAGCAGCAGACCGAAGAGCTTCTGCTACTGAACAGTTTTAAAGGCCGGCTCTTTTCAATCATCGCCCATGACCTGAAATCGCCGATCTATGCGCTGCGCAATCTGTTCCGCAACATGCAGCAGTACGACCTTCCGGCTGAAGACATCAAGGGCATGGTGCCCGAGATCGTCAACGAGCTGACCTATACCACGAGTTTAATGGAAAACCTGCTCCTCTGGGCACGAAGCCAGATGCGGGCGGACAGCGTCAAACCACAGCCGATCGATCTGGCCGCGATGATCGAAGAAGTGGGGCGACTGCTCCGGCTGCAGGCGGATGCCAAGCATATCCGCTTAAAGGTCAGCGGCGACAATCCGGTCATCGCCTTTGCCGACCGGGACATGGTGAGCCTGATTGTGCGCAACCTGCTATCCAACGCCATCAAGTATACGCCGGATAACGGCAACATCAAAATCGCGGCGCAGAAGAAACCAACCGGCGTCGAATTGTTCGTGCAGGATTCGGGACTGGGTATCGAGCCGGAAGCCCTTGAAAAGATAAAAAAAAATATTTTCTATAGCACCAAAGGCACTTCGGGCGAATCCGGCACCGGACTAGGCCTGATGCTTTGCCGGGAATTCGCCGTCCGCAACGGCGGCGAGCTGCTGATCGAAAGCCAGCCCGGGAAAGGGAGCGTCTTTACCGTAAAGCTGCCCGCCTCCGAGTGAGATTTTCTTCCTGTCGTTCCGTTTTCTTCCTACTTTTCTGCCATGAAAATTCAACTGTGGTCCATCGGCAAGGAACACGAGCCATATGTTAAAATGGGGGTGGATGATTTTACGCGGAGGATCGGCCGTTATTACCCGGTCGAATGGAGGGTGATCGCCCCGCCAAAAAATGCCGCAACGCTTTCCGTCCCCGACCTCAAGAAAAAAGAAGGCGAGATCATCCTTGCCGCCCTGGAAAAGGAAAACTGGCTGGTCGCATTGGATGAACGCGGCAAAGAAATGAGCTCCGAAGATTTGGCCCGGTTCCTGCAGGCGCGCGCCAATGACGGTAATAAACAATTGGTTTTTTTGATCGGCGGCATCTATGGACTCGATGAAACAGTGCTCAAAAAGGCCGATCGCATCTGGTCCCTGTCCCTGCTGACCTTTCCGCATCAGCTGGTTCGGTTATTGCTGGCCGAACAGCTATACCGCGCATGCAGTATCCTGCGCAACGAGAAGTATCATCATCCATAAATTCGCTTATCTTTGCCGAAAAATTCCGATGTCCCAGTCGATCACGATGATCATTCTTGTCGTTACAACCATTATTTCCTTTGTATCCTTCAACAGTTCCCGGCTTATGGAAGCCCTTATCTTCTGGCCTCCGGCGATAAGTATGCGGCGTCAATACTATCGTTTTGTTACCTGCGGATTTATCCACGCCGATCTGATGCACCTGGCTTTTAATATGATCACGCTGTTTTACTTTGGCCGGGGTTTGGAAATGTACTATGGGGGACGTCTGGGTCTGCAGCGTTATTATTTTACACTCCTTTATTTGAGCGCCATCATCGTTGCGAACATCCCGTCCTATCTCAAACAGCGTGAAAATTACAACTACCGGAGCCTTGGCGCATCCGGCGCCGTATGCGCCGTTATGTTCGCCTTTATCCTGATCGATCCATGGGCAAGCCTCATGTTTCTATACTCCATTGACGTTCCCGCGATCATTTACGCAGTGCTCTTTCTCGCCTATACGATCTACATGTCGCGGCGCGGAGGAGACAACGTCAACCATGATGCGCATTTGTGGGGTGCGATCTATGGCGTTGTCTTTACGATCATCGCGCGGCCAAGCGTCGTCAACACTTTTCTCAATGAGCTGAGCCATCCGCACTTCGATCTGACGCAGTGATCCGCAAGATCTGTCTGGTAGCATCTGTCAGCTTGAACCGGTCGTCGATGCGCCGGCCTACGACCCAAATGATCTTCTTATTCATCTCCAGAACCCATACTTTTTCTTTTTCCGCCAGCGAAAGGCGCTGGTCGATCAGGAACCGGGCCAGTTTTTTCTTTTTCCGCATCCCCAACGGATAGAAATAGTCGCCGGGACGCCAACGGCGCAGGAGCAATGGGAAGCTGATCTCTTTGGCATCCAGCCACGCAACCGAAGTATCTGCCGACGGCTGGCCGGCAAAATCAGGCAGCCATTCCAACTGCAACCTGTTCGGACCATAGTCGACGATGGTCCGGTCCTCCCCGATCAGGATCGTCGGCGGTTCGGCGCTGTTCAGTGGCGTCAGGATCAGCCAACGCCGGTCCTTCAGCAGGCGATGTGTGGCGGAACAGACATATTTTCCCGAAGGGCTGTCCAGCAGCCCTTCGATGACGCCGGCCTGCTGCGGGGTGAAGCCATAAGGAGAAAAAAGCTCATAGATCAGCGTGGATAGCGGACCCGACTTCCTTAACTTCAGGACGGGGATGTGGACTTCGTCGCCTCTGTACACCAGCAGTTTCTTTTTTACCTGTTCGATCGCCTTCCGATAAATGACTTCGATCTCCCGGAAACGGCATAGGTTATCCGCCAGGTTATCCATCGCCGCGGGGTAGGCCCGCTCCACCAGCGGCAGCACCTGGTGACGGAAGAAATTACGGGTATATTTATCCGATAGATTGGAGCTGTCCTCAACCCAGGTAAGTTTCGACTCTTCCGCAAATCGCTGCAAGACCGCACGGTCTGCAAAAAGCAGCGGCCGGGCAACATCGCCCTGGCGGGGCAGCATGCCGCGAAGTCCCGTCAGCCCTGTGCCGCGGAAGAAATTCATGACCATCGTTTCGATGTTGTCGTCGAGATGATGTGCAGTGACAATTACCCCTCTTCTGTCCCAGGCTTCGACGACCTGCCGGAACCACGCATATCGCATCTCGCGTGCCGCGGCTTGAATGGATAATTTCCGCTCCTCCGCAATTCTCTCCGTATCATAGCGCATCACCAGCACTTCCCGGCCATAGCGTTTCCCCAATTGCCGGACAAAACCCTCGTCCCGGTCACTCTCTGCGCCACGTAGCCCGAAGTTACAGTGGGCGATCGTGAAATCAAGGCCCACCCTATGTGACAGCTCGCACAGCACCGCAGAGTCGAGACCTCCGCTCACCGCCAGCAAAAGCCGGTCCCCCGGTGTGAACAGCCGCTCTTCGGCAATAAAGTTTGTAAAGGCCTGTACCAGATCCATAATCATGTGGGGAAAATGGTCAAAGTTCGTAAATTTCAGGGGGATCACGCCAGGTCGTCGTACGCGGTCTGCAACTCATTGTAGGCCCGTCTCTCGCCCGCCGCGCGGGCAGCCACCATCCCCTTCTCATACCATTGCAACGCCAGCGCCGTTTCTCCCGCCCGCTCCAGCAACTTGCCCAGCTGGTAATAGGAACCGACCGCACCCGCATCTCGTTCCAACACCTCTTCCAGTAACGTGCGGGCGGTTCCCTCCTCTCCCAATGCCAGGTACTCCATCGCCAGGGCATGCCTGATAAACGAATCATTGGGATCGGAAGCCAGGAACTCCTTCAATTTATTTATCCGATCCATAATTAGCTTCGACAAAAAATTTTTACCAAAATGGAATTTTTTGTCTCAATTTATTCCCGAATTATCCCGACAAAACTTATCTTTGTTTTAGTTGCATAGACAACTTTATTCGACACCTTAACTACGAGCCATGAAGATCTTAGTGTGTATCAGTAAAACGCCGGATACGACGGCGAAGATAAGTTTCACGCAGAATAATACAAAGTTCAACGGCGACGGGGTTCAGTGGATCATCAATCCATATGATGAATGGTATGCGCTGGTCCGGGCGATCGAGCTGAAGGAGAAAGACCCCACCACCGTCGTCCATCTGGCTACAGTTGGTCTGGCGGATACCGAGCCGATCATCCGCAAGGCCCTTGCTATCGGGGGCGACGAAGCGATCCGGGTCAATGCCGACAGCGCCGACTCGTATTATATTGCTTCACAGCTTGCGGAAGTAGCCCGGCAGGGCGGGTACGACCTTATCTTGACCGGAAAGGAGACCATCGACTATAACGGTTCCTCCATTGGCGGCATCCTGGCGGAGCTGCTGGACCTTCCTTATATTTCACTTGCCGTCAAATTCGAGCTGAATGGTACCACGGCCACCGTTACGCGGGAAATCGAAGGCGGCGAAGAGACCGATGAGGTTAGCCTTCCCGCGCTGGTCAGCTGTCAGAAAGGGGTAGCCGAACAACGTATCCCGAATATGAAGGGGATTATGGGCGCGCGGACCAGACCCCTGAAAGTGCTGGAACCGGTTGCAACGGATACCCTGACCAGTGTTGTATCATTCGAGCTGCCGCCCGCCAAGGCCGGCGTGAAATTAGTTCCCGCAGACAATCCGGCCGAGCTCATCCGGCTTCTGCATGAGGAGGCAAAAGTTTTTTAAAAGTCTTTAATCAAAAAATATGTCAGTACTGATATTTATCGATCATTCGGAAGGACATGTCAAGAAGGCGTCTCTGGAATTACTCAGTTATGGGGCCGCTCTGGCTGCGCGGCTCGGGGTAGCAGCAGAAGGCATCCTGCTCGGGACGGTCAACAGCGACCTTGGCGCGCTCGGCCGTTACGGAGTGAAGAAGATCCATCAGGCGGCCCAGGAAGTGCTGAATCATCTCGATTCCCAGGTCTATGCCCGGATCATTGCCGACGCAGCGACAGCCACCGGCGCAACCGTGGTGGTCTTTTCCAACAACGTGAATGGTAAGGCGATAGCACCCCGCGTCGCTGCCCGGCTCAAGGCGGGTCTCGTTTCGGGCGCCGTAGCCCTCCCCGATACGGCCAATGGATTCGTGGTCCGGAAGAATGTCTTCTCCGGCAAGGCTTTCGCCAACGTGTCGATCAATACCCCGATAAAGGTTATCGCCTTGAATCCCAATTCCTATCCCGTCAAGGAAGGAGAAGGGTCGGCGGAGATCGCGCCATTAAATGTCACCGCGGCTCCGCGGGTTAAGGTGGTCTCGACGACGCAGGCCTCCGGCCAGGTCCCCCTGACCGAAGCGGAAATTGTCGTAAGCGGGGGCCGGGGTCTCAAGGGCCCCGAGAACTGGGGAATGATCGAAGACCTCGCCAAAGCACTGGGCGCAGCAACCGCATGCAGCCGCCCGGTAGCCGATGCCCACTGGCGCCCTCACAACGAACATGTCGGCCAAACCGGCATAGCTATTGCACCAAATCTATACATTGCCATCGGGATCTCCGGAGCGATCCAGCACCTTGCCGGTGTGAACAGAAGTAAAGTGATTGTTGTTGTTAACAAAGACCCTGAAGCACCATTTTTCAAAGCCGCAGACTATGGGATCGTCGGCGATGCCTTTGAAGTGGTACCCAAAATGACAGAAGCCGTGAAGAAATTGAAGGGGATCGCGTGATAGCTGCCCGGTACTTTTATGTTGCGGGGCAGGGTTTTTTTTTCACGAAAATCCCTTAGTTTCGTGCATTAATTATGAAGAAGATCGAACTGGAAATCGTGGCTTTGTCGCACAGCATTACGCAGACCCATTCGTATGCTGTGGTGCTCGGGGAGGTCAATGGTTTAAGACGCCTGCCGATCGTCATCGGGGGCTTCGAGGCCCAGGCTATTGCCGTAGCGCTCGAGAAGATGCATCCCAGCCGCCCACTGACGCACGATCTGATGAAGAACTTCATGAGCGCTTTTACGATCGACCTGCAGGAGATCATCATCTGCGATCTTCAGGAAGGGATTTTCTATTCCAAGCTCGTTTGTGTCAGCGAGCACGACACCGTCGAGATCGATTCCCGGACTTCCGATGCGCTGGCCCTGGCAGTGCGGTTCGGCTGCCCTATCTATACGTATGAACATATCCTTGACAGCGCCGGCATTCTGATGGAAGACAGCTCGCAGAAAAAGAAAAAAGCAGGAGTTACGGCGACGGTCTCCACCACAGAAGGCGGGACCCGTGAGAATCTGAGCAATCTGTCGCTGGACGAGCTCAATACCCTGCTCAATGAGGTGCTCGAACAGGAAGACTATATCCGGGCGATCGCCATCCGCGACGAGATCAACAGCCGGCGCAGGTCGCGATAAAACCGCCCCGCCCGTCGCCCGGTAGCAGGCGACCCAAATCAGCGCCGACCCAAGAACCCGCACTATGGTATCTTTCCCCAACTGCAAGATCAATCTTGGCTTGAAGATCCTTCGCCGCCGCGAAGACGGCTTTCATGATATCGAAACTATTTTCTATCCCCTACCCTTATGCGATATCCTTGAAGCGGTCCGATCCCCGGGCCTGCAATTTACCGCTACCGGCCGCCCCATTCCCGGCGATCCCGATGCCAATCTCGCGATCAGGGCCTGGCACATGTTGCGTCGTGATTTCCACGACCTTCCCTTCGTCGATATCCATTTACACAAGCAGGTCCCGATCGGCGGCGGCCTCGGCGGCGGATCGGCAGACGGCGCATTTATGCTGCAATTGCTGAACCGTAAGTTCGGGCTGGGTCTCGATGGCGATCATCTGGCCGGCTATGCCAAACGGCTGGGCAGCGACTGCCCCTACTTCCTGGTGAACCGGCCCTGTCTCGGGCAAGGCCGTGGCGAACTGCTTGAACCGCTCCCGCTTGACCTGTCCGGCTATTCATTCCTCCTCGTCCATCCCGGCATCCATATTAGCACCAGGGAGGCTTTTTCGAACTGCCGTCCCGATGACAGCGGTCCTTCGCTGCGCTCGTTGATCACCCAGCCTGTCGGCCGGTGGCGCAATACCGTCGTCAATGATTTCGAAGCCTCTGCATTCCCGGAATATCCGGTCCTCCGGGACATCAAACAAACCCTCTATGAACGGGGCGCTCTTTATGCATCAATGACCGGAAGCGGCTCCTGTATCTACGGTATCTTTGAAAAAGGAAAAGCTCCCGATCAAGGCTGGAACGCCGGCTATGAGGTCATTTCCATTTTGAAGAAATAATAACTATCTTGCAGGAAATTACTTTCTATCACTTCTTATCGCTACATATCATTCCTGGGCCGGCATCTTGACTTACTCGATCACCATCGCTGACGATATGGCCCGATCCTGCTGAGAAGCGCCCTCGCTCAATTTCGATTTATCCTTTTATTCCTCTTTTTATGTATGTATCATCTACCCCTGAGTCAATGACCGACCTGACCCGTACTTACCTCGAGCTGGAAGAGAGATACGGAGCGCACAACTATCATCCGATCCCGGTGGTCCTCAACCGTGGCGCCGGCGTCTACGTGTGGGATGTGGATGGAAAACGCTATTTTGACTGCCTCAGCGGCTATTCTGCAGTCAACCAGGGACATTGCCATCCCCGCATCATCGCCGCCCTGACCGAACAGGCCGGTCGGTTGACCTTGACCTCCCGCGCTTTTCACAGTGACCGGTTGGGTGAGTATACCCGCTATGTCACCGATTATTTCGGTTATGATAAGGTGTTGCCGATGAATACCGGAGTGGAAGCTGTGGAGACGGCTATCAAACTCTGCCGGCGCTGGGGTTACCAGGTGAAGGGAATCCCCGATAATAAGGCAAAGATCATCGTCTGCGCCGGGAATTTCCATGGCCGCACCGCCACCGTCATCTCCTTCAGCACCGATCCCGATTCCAACCGGCAATTCGGGCCTTATGCACCGGGTTTTGTCATCATCCCATATAACGACGTGATCTCCCTTCAACGGGCCCTGGAAGATGAGGACGTCGCCGGATTCCTGGTGGAACCCATCCAGGGAGAAGCCGGGGTCGTCGTGCCGGATGAGGGCTATCTACAGGCCGCCAGGCGCCTTTGCCGGGATGCGCGGGCGCTCTTTATTGCCGATGAGATCCAGACCGGCCTGGGCCGCACCGGCCGCCTGCTGGCCTGCGACTACGAAGCCGTAAGGCCCGATATCCTGATCCTGGGCAAAGCGTTGAGCGGCGGAACCCTGCCCATATCGGCTGTGCTTGCCGATGACGAGATCATGCTGACCATCCGGCCGGGTGAACACGGATCGACCTATGGCGGCAATCCGCTGGCCTGCCGGGTGGCGATCGAGTCCCTTGAGGTGCTTAGAGACGAAGGAATGGCGGAAAATGCCCGCGAGCTCGGCGATTTGTTCCGCGAGGAGATTGTTGCCTTCCGGTCACCACACATTCAGCTGGTCCGTGGTAAAGGGCTGCTAAACGCCGTCGTGATCGCCCATCCTCGGCCAGATGCCGCATGGGAGCTATGTCTCGCGTTAAAAGACAACGGGTTGCTGGCAAAGCCTACCCATGGCGATAAGATCAGGCTGGCCCCGCCGCTGGTCATCACCCGGGCAGAGCTGCTGGAATGCATCGCTATCTTAAAAGAGAGTATGAGCGTACTGGACCGCTGATTCACCAAAAAAGCATAGTTTTATCCCAAAAGGCTATCCAATCACATGGGCACTACTTCTACTACAGCGCACACTCACGAAGAACAACATATGCGGGGTTCCGAAGTCCTGACCGATATCGTCATCGGCATGTCCGACGGTCTCACCGTTCCATTTGCCCTGGCTGCCGGCCTCAGCGGCGCCGTCGGAAAAGACCATCTTAATCTGATCTGGATCGCGGGATTGGCAGAGATCGCGGCGGGTTCGATTGCCATGGGCCTTGGTGGCTACCTTGCAGGCAGGACGGAAGTCGATCACTACAATTCGGAACTCCGGCGCGAGTATGCAGAAGTGGAAAATGTACCCGACCGGGAACGCGAAGAAGTGCAGGAATTCTTCTCCAACCTTGGGCTGAGTAAGGAAGTCCAGAACAAGGCCGTTGACGAGATGACCCGCGACAAGGATAAATGGGTTGACTTTATGATGAAATACGAGCTGGGTCTCGACAAGCCCGATCCCGAGCGGGCGCGAAAAAGCGCCTTCAATATCGGGCTTTCCTATGTCGTCGGCGGCCTCGTTCCGCTGAGCCCTTACTTCTTCGTGACCGATGGCTTGATGGGGCTGAAGATCTCAGCTGCGATCACGCTATGCTGTCTCTTCATTTTTGGCTATTTTAAAAGCAAGCTGACAGGTGTCAACCCCCTATCCGGCGCGATCCGCGTGATGGTGATCGGAGCGCTGGCCGCGGGCTGTGCTTTTGCCGTTGCAAAACTCATTCAATTGTAGACGGTTCCTGCTTCACCGGAGTATCCGGGAGCAACGCTGCCACCACCATGATCGCCGCCGCCCCAACGACCAGGAATATGCCCGTTCGTTTCTCCGGGCAGCCCCCGCAATAACAGGCGGTAAAAAGAATATAACACCGTAAAGCGTAGGCGATGTTGAACACCGCCAGTACAATATTTGTGCGCTTCGCCCAAACCTTCGGGATCGCAAACAACACCATCATCGCTATGCTGAAGAAGATCAGGACCTTTCCCGGCCGCCCATAGCGGTTCTGCTCAGAGAAGAAACCCGTGAACTCCTTTCCCAGTTGAGGAAAATAAGCCCAGGGCATAAAACTGGCCGCCGCCAAAAGGAGCGCCGCCGCAATGCCGATCCATTGAGAATACTTCATGCCGCGAATTTATACCTTCCACGTCATTAATTTATGCAGCCATTCCAATCCGAAGCCGCAGATGAGCAGCCTTTCCTTCGGATTCCCCAATAGTTGCTGCGTCCAGTCAGTCAATCCCCCATCTGCGATCTCGATCTCCTGCCCGTTGACAGCGATGATCAGTTTGAACTGGATGCCCTTATAATAATTGTTCAGCCCGGCTTTTTCATCTATCACGATCTCGGGTAACTCCTTTTCGGCCTTCAGCTCGCCGGCAACCGTCTGGATCAGGCGGTCCGGATCGGCATAGCCTTCACGCCTCTGGAGTTTCACCCGCAGGACCGGTATTTCCCAGTGTAGAAACAATCCGCAAAGGACGCTCAGCTGGTCTTTCAGCTGGCTGCATTCGAACCGAAAGTCACCGCCGTCCCTGCCCGCCGTCACCATGCACCCGATCTTGAAATGCGCAGTATGACCTTTGACCTTTACCTCTTGCGCCCGCATGTGCCGCTGTACCGTGCAGAACCGCATGAGCTCAGTGGCTTCCGGGTTGTTCTTTTTTATACCCGCGATATACAGGGCAAGGCTATTGGTCGCATCCGCCATAATTTCCGTATTCCGGACCGCTGAAACAATCTTATCCTGACAGACGGTGCCTACAACCGAACAACTGCCAAAAAGGGCGGCCGGCGACAATTCCAGCGGTTGGAACTGACGATCGCGCAGAAAGACAAGGGTTTCGAGTTCCAGTTGCAGCAGTTTAATCATGTCCACGTCCGCC
>DASZJO010000108.1:0-24562 GCA_035948015.1 Puia sp. | reverse complement strand
ATTTCGGCCGGCCGCTTCGGGTAAAGGTCGAAAAAGATTTTGTGAGGGCTGTCGGGGGGGGCACGGGTTATGCGAAGTGCGGGGGTAACTACGGGGGTGCATTCTATCCGACGCAGCAGGCGAGAGCGGAGGGGTATGACCAGGTTATATGGACGGATGGTCTGCAGCATCGATACGTGGAAGAGATGGGGATGATGAATATTTTTTGTGTGATCGATGGGGCGTTGGTCACGCCGCCCCTTGGTGATACGTTGCTGGATGGGATCACGCGCGACAGCCTCCTGACGATTGCGTTGGATGCCGGGCTGACGGTGGAGGAGCGGCCGGTGACGGTTGACGAGCTTCGGGAGGGTCTCGAGCGGGGAAGGGTCACGGAAGTATTTGGCGCGGGGACGGCGGCGGTAGTGGCTCCGATCGAGGCGATCGGTATTGATGGAATAGATTATCCGTTGAAGGTGGCGGATGGCGGAGCAGCGGACGGCGGCGGAGAAAGTGTTGCGTTTTATCTCAAGCAGGAGCTCGATGATATTCGTTACGGCCGCAAGCCGGACAAATATGGATGGAATAAATACATTGATTAACATAAAATTTACCTTTTTCGGTTTGATTAAATGGCTAACTTGACGCGATAAACGTCAGCCATGGACCAAAAATTAAAGGGCCAGGTCGCGATTGTCACCGGCGCCAGTTCAGGCATTGGCGCGGGAGTGTCGAAATCGCTGGCAGCCGCCGGCGCGACGGTAGTCGTGAATCACCCTGTCGATGCCACGAAGGCGGCGGCAGACGCCGTTCTGGGCGAGATAAAAAGCGCGGGCGGCACCGGTATCAGCTATCAATGCGACGTAAGTAAAGAGGACGAGGTCAAAAAGATGTTCGCAGATATCGTATCACAGTTTGGCACGATAGATATCCTTATCAACAATGCGGGGTTACAGCGGGACTCGCCTTTCCAGGAAATGACATTGGAGCAATGGAACTATGTGCTGGCCGTCAATTTGACGGGCCAGTTCCTTTGCGCGCGCGAGGCCGTGAAGGAATTCCTGCGGCGGGGTGTCGTACCGGAACGGTCCCGGGCGGCCGGCAAGATCATTTGTATGAGCAGCGTTCATGAGGTGATACCCTGGGCGGGTCATGCCAACTACGCGGCGAGCAAGGGGGGTATCATGATGCTGATGAAAAGTATCGCGCAGGAGTTTGCGCCTTCCAAGATCCGCGTCAATTCCATTGCACCGGGCGCCATCAAGACGCCGATCAATCATGCGGCATGGGCTACGCCGGCGGCGGAAAAGAAATTGCTGGAGCTGGTCCCTTACGACCGGATAGGGGTAGTCGAAGATATCGGAGCGGCGGCGGTTTGGCTGGCCAGCGATGATTCGGACTATATCACCGGCACGACCTTGTTCGTGGACGGGGGAATGACTTTATATCCTGGATTCAGTACAAACGGGTGAACGCGTCAAAAATCGGCAAATCATGAGCAGCGAAAAAGAACGTCTTAAAAATCCAGACTGGAAAACCTGGGGACCTTATCTCAGCGACCGGCAATGGGGCACCGTAAGGGAAGACTATAGCGCCGATGGGCAGGCGTGGACGTATACGACGCATGATATGGCGGCAAGCAAGGCCTGGCGCTGGGGGGAGGAAGGGATCGGCGGGTTTGCGGATAAGCGGCAGCGGATCTGTCTATCGGTCGGGCTTTGGAATAAGAAAGACCCCATCCTGAAGGAACGGTTATTCGGGCTGACCAGCTATGAGGGGAATCACGGGGAGGATGTGAAGGAGTTGTATTATTACCTCGACTCCTCTCCCACCCATTCCTATATGAAGATGTTGTATAAGTATCCGCAGGCGGCGTTCCCCTATCAGCAGCTCATCGATGAAAACCGGCGGCGGACGCGGCTGGATCCTGAATACGAACTACTCGATACGGGAATCTTCGACAAGGATGAGTATTTCGACGTCTTTATCGAATATGCCAAGGCGGACATAAATGATATTCTTGTCCGGATAACTGCGCATAACCGTGGGAAGGTGGACGCGCCGCTCCATATTTTGCCGACGATCTGGTTGCGGAATACGTGGGCCTGGGGGTATGATGATTATAAACCGTGTCTGGCTTCCTCCAACCAGGAAAATATCCTGGTCACTCACCGGGAATTGCCCGACCTGACATTATATGGCGAAGAGCCGGATGTCCATCTTTTCTGCGACAACGAAACGAATTACCGGCGGTTATACAATGCCGAGAACAAGGGGTATTGCAAGGATGGGGTCCAGGAATACCTGATCCATGGCCGGGAGGATGCCATCAATTATGAGCAGGGGACCAAGGCGGTCCTGAATTACGAGCGGGTTGTCCCCGCCGGAAGGTCGGTCTGTATCCGGCTCCGGCTATGTCCGCAAAGTCCGGCAGGACCTTTCCATGATTTCATGGAAATCTTTTCCGCGCGCATCCGGGAGACGGATGAGTTCTATGCAGAGTTGCAGAAGGACATCAGCAATGAGGATGAGCGGCGCGTTCAGCGGCAGGCATTCGCGGGGATGTTATGGAGCAAGCAGCTCTACTATTATAATCTCGAGCAGTGGCTCAAAGGTGACCCGGCGCAGCCCCCGCCGCCGCAGGAGCGATTGAAAGGGAGGAATCATGATTGGACGCATCTGAAGAACAGCAATATCATTTCGATGCCGGATAAATGGGAGTATCCCTGGTATGCCTCCTGGGACCTCGCCTTTCATTGCCTGGTTTTTGCGATGGTCGATGCCGATTTTGCCAAGCACCAGCTATTGCTGCTGACGCATGACTGGTATATGCATCCGAACGGGCAGCTGCCGGCCTATGAGTGGTCTTTCAGCGATACGAATCCGCCGGTCCATGCGTGGGCTGCCTACAGGGTGTATGAGATCGACAAGGCCCATAATGGCGGCAAGGGGGATATAGCGTTCCTCGAAATGGTATTCCATAAGCTCTTGTTGAATTTTACGTGGTGGGTCAACCGGAAGGATGAGGAAGGGAACAATATTTTCGAAGGCGGGTTCCTGGGAATGGACAATATCGGGCTGTTCGATCGCAGCAATACTGACCTGCCGGAAGGCGGCCGCCTGGAGCAAGCGGATGGGACGAGCTGGATGGCGACCTATTGTCTGAACCTGATGCGGATCGCGCTGGAGTTGTCGATGGCCAATCCGGTCTACCAGGACATGGCGAACAAGTTCTTCGAGCATTTCCTGCATATTGCCGCGGCGATGGCCAGCATGGGCGCCGCTAACGACAATGACGGGTTGTGGGACAATGTGGATGAGTTCTTCTATGATACGATCCGGCTGCCCGGGGAGCCGCCGCTGCGGATGAAGATCAGGTCGATGGTGGGATTGATCCCGTTATTTGCCGTAGAGGTTTTGGACGACAACATCATGGACTTGCTGCCGGAGTTTTCCAAGCGCTTGATCTGGCTGCTGGAACACCGGCCGGATCTGGCGGCGCTGGTGTCGCGATGGCATGAGAAGGGGTCGGATGAGAAGCATTTACTTTCCTTGCTGCGGGGCCATCGGGTGAAGCGGCTTTTGTACCGGATGCTGGATGAGACGGAATTCCTGAGTGACTACGGAATCCGGTCGGTAAGCAAATGTTATGAGGCGCATCCCTATGAATTATGGATGGGCGGTCATTTGTTGACCATAAAATATACGCCTGCGGAATCGGACGTGTCGATATTTGGCGGCAATTCGAATTGGCGGGGACCGATCTGGATGGCGCCCAATTACTTGTTGATAGAGGCGCTGCAAAGGTTCCACCACTACTATGGGGACGACTTCAAGATCGAGTATCCCACGCATTCGGGGAAATTCTATACGCTCGATGAGGTCAGTATGGAGGTTTCGAAGCGGCTGGCAAGCATTTTTCTTCGGAATGATAGAGGCTTGCGGCCGGTATTCGGGGCTTCGGCGAAATTGCAGACAGATCCGCATTTCAGGGACTATATCCTTTTCCACGAATATTTTAATGGCGACAACGGGAAGGGGCTTGGGGCAGGCCATCAGACCGGATGGACCGGGTTGGTGGCGATGCTGCTGCAACCGCGGAAGTTGGTGGCTACGCCGTCGGCGGAACATTAGCGGGCGGCCGGGGTGGCGGGCCGGTCAGGCCATTGCGGCGAGGCGGTTTGCCCATTCCATGGCGGTGCGTTCGAGGTTGGCGGCGGTGCGCCTTAGGGCTTCGGGCATGCGTATATGTGGGGGATTGATAGAAATTATCTCATCAAAATATGGGTTTAGCCTGGCCCGGTTATCCGGCAGGCGGCCGGTCAGGGCGATGACGGGGAGGCCGTGGGCTTTTGCGTGGGTGGCGACCCCGAAGGGGGCTTTGCCCTGGAGGGTTTGTTCGTCGATGCTGCCTTCGCCGGTGATGACGTGGGTGCTGCGGGCGAGGGCTTCGTTAAAGGAAGTGATCTCCAAAAAATAATCGATGCCGCTGACAAGTTTGGCCTGGAGTAAGCCATGGAGGCCGGCGGCTCCGCCGCCGGCCGTGCCAGCGCGCGCCATATCGGCTACGTTAATGCCGGTTTGGTGGAGGATCACCGAAGAGAGATGGAGGAGCGCTGATTCAAGTTTGCGGACGGCGGCAGGGTTTGCGCCTTTTTGCGGGCCGAAGACGGTGGCGGCCCCGAAGGGGCCGGTCAGGGGATTGGTGACGTCGCAGAGGACGACAATATTGGTTGCAGCGAGGCGAGGGTCGAGGTTTGTCAGGTCGATCGACGCGAGTTCCGTAAGTTCGAGAGGGAGCCGGTGCAGCGGTTGGCCATGACTGTTAAGGAAGCGGGCGCCGAGCGCCCGGAGGATGCCGGTGCCGCCGTCCACGGTGGCGGAGCCGCCCATGCCGAGGAGAATGTCGCGGGCCTCGTGGTCGAGGGCGGCGCGGATGAGGTCGCCGGTGCCGGCGGAGGAGGTGTGGAGGGGGTTGCGGGCGGCCGGGTCGAGGAGCCGGAGACCCGAAGCGTTGGCCATTTCGATGATGGCGGTTTGGGCCGGGGGTTGGGCCGGGGATGGCGGGATGGCGGTGGAAGAAACCATTCCGAAGTAGGTCTCGATGGGGCGGCCGAGGGGATCGAGGACTTTGGCAGGGATGCGTTGACCGTGGAGGCGTTGGATGAGGAGGTCGCCCGTGCCGTCGCCGCCGTCGCCGACGGGAAAGCATTCGGTGGTTGGGTCCAGGCGGCTGCGAGAGAGCCCGCGTTGGATGGCCGCCGCGGCTGAATCGGCGGAAAGGGCGTTCTTAAACGCGTTGGGGGCGATCAGGACGTGCATGCGATCAGTGATGAATAAGTGAATATACGGGAATGATCCATTTCAGCCAGTAGGCCTGGGCCAGCGCGAGTATGCAAATAATAAACAACAGGATGAAGCTGTGTTTGACTGTGAACCGAAAGAGTTCGGATTCGCGGCCGACCAGGCCCCCGGCAGCTGCGGCAACAGCTATGGATTGTGGGGAGATCATTTTGCCGACCACGCCGCCGCTGACGTTTGCGGAGACGGTCACCACGGGGTCGACACCGATAGATGCGGCTGTTGTTGCCTGGAGTTTCCCGAAGAGGGCATTGGAGGAGGTATCCGATCCCGTTATAAAAACGCCGAGCCAGCCCAGTACGGGGGCGAAGAAGGGGAAGAGGACGCCGCTTGCGGTAAGGGTCCGGGCAATGGTGAGTATAATGCCGGAGTCGTTGGCCAGGTAGGCAAAGGCGAGGACCGCGGCGATACTGAGAATGGGGAAGCGCAGTTGATGCAAGGTCGAAAGAAATACCTGCCAACCTTCGGCGGGTCTCAGCCCCGAGAAGAAGAGGGACAGGATGCAGGCCAGGGCGATGGCGGTCCCGGCGGCCGAGAGATAATTCAGGCGGTAGATATGTGGCAGCGGGTGACCATTCAGATCGATGATGGCGTTGTGGAGGAAGGGGAATTCAAACGATATCGAGCCGTTTGCGTTCAGCCAATCCTTTACGGGCGGCAGGCCCCAGATAATTATGATTACGGTCAGAGCTATGAAGGGGGCGAGAGCCCAAAACAACTTTCGGGCATTGTAGGCCGATGCTGCGGATGCCGGTTCGCCGGTTTCAACAGTGAGCGCCGGCTCGGTGGTTTCATTCGGGAATCGCCAGATTGACCGGGGTCGCCAGAAGCGAAGCAGGAGCAGCAGACAAATGATCGATCCGATGCCCGCCAGGATGTCCGGTAAGGTTGGTCCGAGCAAGTTCGAGGTCAGGGCCTGGATGAGGGCGAAAGATAGTCCCGATGCGAGGGCGGCAGGTAGGACGTCTTTTGCTTTTTTGTAGCCCGCCATAAGGGTGACGAGGTAGAAGGGAAGGATGGCTGATAAAAAGGGCAGGGTCCTACCCACCAGGTCCGAGATGGCTTGTTCGGGGAGGCCCGTCACCTGCGAGGTCACGGCAATCGGGATGCCGATCGAGCCGAAGGCTACCGGTGCGGTGTTTGCGATCAGGCAGATCCCTGCGGCATAGAGCGGGTCGAAACCTAGCCCGGTCAGCATGGCAGCGGTGATGGCCACAGGAGCGCCAAAGCCGGCCGTGCCTTCCAGAAAGGAGCCAAAGGAGAAGGCGATCAGCAGCGCCTGGATCCTTCGATCCGCGGTGATCGAGGCGAGGAATTGACGGATGATGGCGAACTGCCCGCTGCGGACGGTAATATTGAAGAGGAAGACGGCAGGCAGGACAATCCAGCAAATCGGGAAGAGGCCGTAGATCGCCCCATTGGCGGTCGACAGCAATGCCAGGGGCAGGGGCATCCGGTAAACCAGGACGGCGATCAGCAGCGCGGCAGCGATAGCAAGGAGGCTGGCAAGGTATCCCTTCACCCGGCGGATGACAAGGGCCCAAAAGATGATCAGGACCGGGATGAGCGCGACAAGCAGGGAGGCCAGCCGGTTGTGACAGGGGTCCGTCATTTGTGTCCAGATCGGGTGTGGCGGCATTGTTCGTAAAGTGCGAACCGGGCTCCGCCGGTTCAGGTCAGTTGAATATCTTGATGGCCGGGAGTTCGACCGTAAAACAGGTGCCTTTGTCGGGGTCGGACTGGACAAGGATAGTCCCTTTATGGAGGGCGATGATGCGTTGGGCAAGCGACAGGCCAAGGCCGAATCCTCGGGAGTTACCCGTTCCGCTGCCCCGGTAGAATGGTTGAAAGATCTGGGGCAGCTCGTTTTCGGGAATGACGTTACCCCGGTTGACCACCCGGATAAAGATCTTATGATGCCGGAAGGTCAGATCGACCTGGGAAGTCGTGTCGGGGGAATATTTGCACCCGTTCTCGACAATATTCTTTATCGCAATATATAAAAGATCAATATTGCCGAATACGACAAAATCCTTCTCGTCCTCAGGGAATTCCCCGAAGTCCAGTTCAATGTTGTAGGACGCGCTTAACTTTTTCACATCGCCGACCACCTTTATGAGGACTTCATCGATGCGGACCTCATTCAGCTCGATCCCGCCCTGGGATCCGGTCTTGGCGATCTCGAGAAGGCTTTTCGTCAATTGCCGCATCTGCTGGACATCTTCGCGGACGGAGTACAGAACCTGTTTGTATTCTTCGGCCGATCGCTCCTTTTGCAGCACGACTTCCACCTGGCTCGAAACACTCGTCAGCGGGGTAGACAATTCATGGGAGGCGTTGGAGATAAAGCGGCGCTGGATGGCGAATGATTCCTGCAACCGGGCGAGCAGCTCATTGAATGTATTGGCCAGCTGGTTCATTTCGTCCTGGCCGGATCCGGCCCGGATGCGGTGGGAGAGATCAAAAGAGGAAATCTCGTTGACTTCTTTTATAATGAGGGCGATGGGCCGAAGCAGCTGGCGGGCAAAGAGGAAGCTCACGAGTGCGGTCAGGATGATACTGGTCACGAGACCGATGAGCAGGATCCTTTTCAGGGTCTCCAGTCTTTCCAGGCCGTCGTCATCGTGGCCGACGACGACCACAATAAAGCTTCTTTTGGGAGTGATCCGATTGACGGCAACGGCGTCGCGGTTGTCCATGGTAAAATCCTTCTCGCCTTTCTCCCTGACTTCCTGGAAGATCGTGTCGGAGAGGGTTATGGGCGGGGTACCCGGCATTTCGAAGAGGTAAATGAGCTTGCCTTCTTCCGTATAGATGCCGATGCTTCGGGAACCGACGACGCCTGCTGCGGACACGGAATCGTTCCGTCGCATATAGTAAAAGGCGCTGTCGCCCATCATCGTGTAAAGCTGCGTGTTGTAATTGGCCCGGCCTTTCAGGCGCCGGTTGAATGCCTCTATCCGTTCCGCTTTAGCCGAATAATATATCGAGCCGGTAAGCAGGGAGATGATCCCGGTCACCAGGAGCGTGAAAAGCAGCATTATTTTGTACCGTATCTTCAAGGTGGGTCAGATCTAAGGGTTTTCTTTCAACACATAGCCCATCCCTACCTGGGTATAGATAAGCTTGGAGGAAAAGTCCTTTTCGATCTTTTTCCGGAGGAAATTTACGTAAACATCTATTACGTTGGTCTTTGTATCGAAGTCAATATCCCAGACATTGAGGGCGATATCGATCCGGGAAACGACTTTGTTCTTATTGCGGATGAAATACTCCAGGAGTTGGAACTCTTTTGCCGTGAGGGGGATATTGCGGCCTTCGCGGCTGACCTCTTTGCTGTCCAGGTTCATTACCAGGTCGCCGACCTTCAGGATATTGGTACCGACGGCGGGCTGGTGGTGCAGTCTTTTCAGGAGGGCCCTGATCCGGACCAGCAGCTCTTGAAAATCAAATGGTTTGACGATGTAGTCGTCTGCGCCGGCTTCGAACCCTTCGATCTTGTCCTCTGTGGCGCTCATGGCGGTGAGCATGATGACGAGGATCTCGTCGTTGGACTGGCGGATATGGCGGGCCAATTCGTAGCCGTTCATCAGGGGGATGTTGATATCGAGGATGGCCAGGTCGTACTTCTTTGACTCGAACAGGTTGCGGCCGATGGAACCGTCGTAGGCCACGTCCACCTCATAGTGGTGTTCGGACAACCCTTTTCGGAGGGATTCGGCGATCTTCTTTTCGTCTTCGACCAATAAGATCCTGGTTTCTGCCATATTATGTTTTCGCGGTTGAGTGTTAAATTTATCTATTCCAAACGACCGGGCATGGAATGTGCCATTAAAATGAAATTAAACACTTATATGTCGACGGAGAGATCGCCCGGTTGAGGCTGAGCTTAAACCGATTTAGCAAAAAAACTTCCGTCTTTATTGCAATATCCCGAAAAAAAATGTAAATTTTGTGAACCCGCCCAAGACCATTGTTTGAGGCCCGATGTTTGCCACTTGAAATATCCTGTTAATTGCGGCCTAAGCATGTGACTATCCAACAAATAACAGATCCCGCCCTAATTGAAGGCAATTTTAAAATCTTAAAAAAGGGGGTTGCTATGAAATTTCATGAGTCGCCGTATATTAACCGGCGTAACAAGACGATCGAGTTTTACGTTCATCATTTGAATTCCACATCCGCAGCCCATATTTGTCTTGCAGGTTCATTCAATCACTGGTCGCCGGACGAGCTGAAGATGCAGCCAGCCGAAGACGAGGGTTGGAAGATCTCGATTCCTATGCTACCAAAAGGGAAGTACTATTACAAGTTCTTCATCGATGACAAGGTCTGGATGGAGGACATCGAGAACCGGTTAAGAGAACCGGATGGAGTAACGGGATGGAACAGCGTATTGACTGTATAGTGCAGTCGTTCCTATTGTTGTGGTGTCCAGTGCTTCGCGCTGGACACTGCTATTTAGAAAGGAGGGCATCGAGCATATTGTCTGCAACGAGCTGGTTGCCGGCATCATTCAGATGGACCCGGTCAACGGTCAGAATGCCGGATTCCTTATTGCCCGGGTTATTTCGCAATTCATAAGTATGGAAGTTCTCGCGCAGGTCGACCAGGCCGGTATGGAACTTCTGTGCGAGGTTGCGGATGATCTGGGAGTAGGCGTTGAGGTCGCCGTCCTGCTGGTTGGTATAGTCGGTCCTTTCGCCGATGACGGCGGGGGTAACGAGGAAGATTTTGATATGGCGGTCGAGGAGTTTGTTGATGATGGCCGTGTAGAACTTTTCGAATTTGTCGGCGTCGGTGCCGGTGCCGTTCGTGGTCTTGTGCCAGACATCGTTAACTCCGATCCAGATAAAAACGATATCGGGGTTCTGGGCCAAAACGTCGTCATCCATCCGGAGATACAGGTCGTACACCTTATTGCCGCCGATGCCTGCGCCGATGAGGTCGTAGTCCGAACCCTGATTCTTTTTATCCAGGGCATCCTTCATCCTGGTGATATAGCCACCGGATTTTGCGCCCATATAGGTAAGGGAGTCGCCAAAAAAGACAACCTTTTGTGTTTTCGGTCGGAAGGCGGTGAAGAGGATCATAGCTGTCAGGAGGAGGAGGGTAGTTCGGCGGGCGATGCTGGGCATGGTATACGATTTTCCTTTTTTAAGGTGTGGTCACGACGGACTCCTTAGTTGAAGTTATGAGGTCACGGTCGGGCGTCGACTGGTCGGAAAGCGCCACTTTGCCGCGCTCCTTCCGCACGATGCGGGAATAGAGACTGATCTCCTTGTCGAACAGGAAGCGGAAAAAGAGGGCGATCCAGGAGGTGTGATAGGCCAGCGTATTATAATATTCGGGGGCCGTCTTTCGGATCTGAGGCAGCTTGTTCCAGGGAATGGAAGGAAAATCGTGGTGTTCGTTATGATGACCCACGTTGAAGGCGATCAGGTTCAGCCAGCCATAATAGCTATGGGTTTCCTGATGTTCGTCGTCGGTAAGATAGTGTTCCTGTACCCACCGCGCGCCCAGGGGATGGAGGCCCACGGAGAACGTGAAGCTGAGAAGCAGATAGGTAATTGCTTTAGGGCCGAGCCAGTACCAGACGGCAGCGATAAAGACGGCTTCGGCGGCAAAGTTCAGCGCCACCCATTGGTCGAAGGGTTTGATCTCGCGCAGCCTTGAGACGCGGAACGTCTGGAAGAGTGGATAGAACAGAAGCCAGATGACTTTTCCGAAAAAGTAGTTGTTGATGAGCCGCGCTTCCCAGCGGTTGGGCAGGTCTGCGTCGAGTTCGTGAACGCCCTGGAAAGAGTGGTGTTTGATATGGTAGCGTTCGAATGATATGGAGCTGGGGAAGAGCTGGGGCAGGTTGGCCAGGATCCCGGCGAGCCGGTTGGCAGTGCGGCTTTTGAACAACAGGTGGTGCGCACATTCGTGGATCATGACAAAGAGCGAGTGGTCGGCAAAAGCGCCGAGGAGGTAGGCCGCGCCGATGACGATCCACCAGGAACTGTCGCGAACGAGCCAGGCGAGGACGCATTGAAAAAGTACGAGGCCCAGGATGGCGAAGAAGGTGTACTTGTTCTTTCCGATGAGGTGTCTCACTTCGGGGTGGTGCTGGAGGATCTTTTTGGTGCGCAGGCGATGGGGCTCCTGCTTTTCGGAATAAACGAAGTCTGTTCTCCTTGACATAGATCAATTGTACTGTTGATGAGCGCCTTAATTTGGCGGCCGTAAGATACTAAAAAAACGCGTACAAGCCGGAATCTGCGGGAATTCTGAATGTGCGGTCGGTTGCGGTCGGGCCGGCAATATTCGGTTCGCCCGGTTGGGCCCGCCGGAGGCCGGCTTTTGGGGTGCGGGGACGAAATTTAAGTAGTTTACTAAGGTTTTTTTGAGGTTAGTTCCTAAAGGTTTAATTACCGGGATCAAAAATAAGGATTGTGAGCCCGGACCTTCGTAGATTTGGTTTTTCATAGGATAAGGTTTAATGGTTAAAAAACACTTTGATTAGTACCCCCTGGTATTCTTACCGGGGGCTTTTTTTTTGGGGGGTGCGTGGTGCCGCGGGGTTTAACGGCGGCGTTTAGCAGCGGCGTTTACCGGCGAGGTTTACCGGCGGGGTTCGAGGAGGTGCATATCGGCCATCCAGTCGGCCATGCGTTGCGGCCAGCTGCGGACGGCTTTCAGGTTGCTGCGATAGCCCATGTTGAATCCATGGTTACCACCGGAGAGGATATGCGCTTCCACCGGGAGTTTGGCGGCGCGGTATTTGTCGAGCAGGCTTAGGATCACAGGGGAGGCGCCCTGGTCGTTGTCGGCTACTAAGAGGAAAGCCGGCGGAGCGTCGGCGGGGATCGCGGCGGGGATGCCCAGTGGACCGGGATAGACCAGCATTTGAAAATTCGGGCGGCCGTTGAGTCGGTCAATGGGGTCGGCGGCGTTGGGGTCGCCGGTTCCTGGGGTATACGCTAATAAGGCGGCGGTTTCACCACCGGCTGAAAAACCAAGGGTGCCTACGCGGCCGGTGTCGATATTCCATTCTACAGCTTTGCTCCGCACGAGTCGCATTGCGCGGTAAGCGTCTTCGCGGGTTTGTTTCTCAAAACTATAGATAGTCGAGTCTTCGCGGAACAGGCGATACTTTACGATAATGGCGGCCACGCCGATACTATTCAGAAAGCGGGCGGGTTCGCGGCCTTCGGCATTAAAGACCAGCAGCCGGTGACCGCCGCCGGGAAAGATGACAACAGCAGCGCCTGTGGCTTTGTCTTTCGGCGGGAGATAGATAGTGATAGAAGGGTTGTGGATGTTCTTCACGTAATAGTCCTTCGCTTCTTCGGGTTCGTTGCGGCGGTTCTCGAAGCCCGGAGCGCCGTTGGGCCAAAGGGGGATCTGGCGGGCGGTGTCCTGGGCGTGGGAGGTGAGAGAGGCAAGAAGGGACAATACGAGAGCGAAGCGGAACGTCGGGCGGAGAGTGGGATCGAGTGTGCGGCGGAGCTGCATGGCGAATAGTGTTTACATAAAAGATAAGAAGAATAGCGGAATGTTCCGCTGCTAACGGATTTGCAACAGCGTAACAGAGCTAACGGGGTTAGGTCCGGACGCTTGCCACTCTTCAATGCGGGCAGCCGCTGGTAAGTCTAAATTTACCGCTCAGACCCGATATTTGACACTCAACCACCTATTTTGCCGTTCATCACAGGTGCTTTGCCGTCATTGGACAAAACTCACCGTCCATGCCGGATTCACTGGTGGGGGGATTGGGCTCGTATTATCTTTACTTCATCAAATCAAATGGAGCCACGCTCCTACTAAAATGAAACCGGAAATCTTCTTTCCATAGGCACTCAGCCACCACTCACAACGAGTAAATAATGATTTTCAATTTTGGTGCGGCGGCGTAACTGCGAGGTTACGGGTGGCCAATCTCTAACTGTCTTTTTATGAAAAAGTTAATTGGGGCGATCGTCATTTTGTTCGCTCTGCATTTCATCATCTATCGTCACCTGACGACGCATCGGGTAAAGGCAAATCCGGAGGCGGTTCGCCGGCTGGAGGTGGTTGGTCCGCCGGAGCCTTTGCTGAACAGACTGTTCTTCACCGTACTGTTATTGCATTAATTCCATTTCGTTGATGCGTGACTGATATGACCTTGGTCGGTCGTAAAGGGGAAAGTTATGTTGTCTCATCATTCTTAACTAAAAAATACAACTATGGCAAGTATTGGAAAAAAGATCATCTCCGCCTTTTTGGAGGTTGATGAAAAAAAAGAGGTGGCGGGGTTGCCACCGGATGAAGGGGTGCGAAGGAGCGAGGCCCCTGCAGGGGGCGGGTCGGGTTCTGTGGGGGGCGTTGGTTCCGCGGGGAACGGGGGCACGGATGACCGGTTTGCCGGGCATTTTGACCAGCTCCTGGGTGAAGCGAATATCCCCGGGCCGGACTACTATGAATTTGCGCGGATGACCGGGGTCATGCAGGCTATTCCCAATGAAGCGGCTCGGTACAATGCGGCCTTTGCGGGCTTGCAGGTACAGGGGTTGAGTAAACAGCGGCTATTGGACACTGCTGCGGAGTACCTCAAAGTGCTCACAACCGACGCGGAGCAATTCCAGGCAACCGTCGATGCATCGTACCAGGAAAAGGTGCGGGGAAAGGAAGCGGAGGCGGAGGAAAAGGCCGCGCGAATTCAGTCGCTGTCGCAGGAGATACTGCAATTGCAACAGCGGATCGGCGCGCTGCAGGAAGAGATCCGGGTCAGCAAGGACAAACTGGCCGGGAGCAGCAACGGGTACTCGGCCGAAAGCAAGCGCAGGCAGCAGGAGATCCGCCGGGACATAGATAAGATCAATCAATATATCCACTAACATTAAAACCTAACGATCATGAACAACTTAATTAGAACCATGAAGGCCCCGGATTGGGGCAGCGGAAGCGGCGGTGGACGGGTTCGGACGCCCGGCTGGCGGAACGAGCCAAAGAAGATCGCCACGGCCATTGTGGGGCTGGCCCTGTTAGCAGGGCTGGGATACGGATTCCTGACCTATGTGCTACCCTGGATGATCAAAGTGACCTGGAATATGGTCAACCTCATCATCGCCGGTGTGGTCTGCGGATTCCTGCTGATGACCATCACCAACCGCAAGTTCTGGCGCGCACTCAAATATTTTTCTGAGTTCATCGCCAATTACTCCATCGGGCTGGCGATCGAGCTAAATCCGTTCAATATCCTGCAGGCGAAGATCGACCAGGGATATAAAGACCGGGAGACGCTATATCGGCAATCGGGTCGGTTAAAAGGAAAACAAAGCGAGCTGACGGAAAAGCTGGCCGAAAAGGAAAAGGAGTTGGCGCTGAATATTCAGAAGGTGAAGATCCTGCAGGCTGAGGGGAGCGGGGCGGCGGGCAGAGGGGGTGCTGCGCCAACGGGCACGGCAGGCGGCGCGAGCGCGAAGGGGCCCAACCGGCAGATCAACCTGTACACCAATAACGTCATGCGTTGCCGGGAGTATATCGAAAACGTGACGCCCATTGTCAGCGACCTGAACAAGCTGATCGTCTTTGCGGATGCGGCATACGAGGAAAGCGGGGTCATGCTCGAGGATGCCAAGCTGGACCTGGAGGCCAAACGCGACCTCTATTACTCCGTCACGACGGGTCTGTCGGCCGTGACCAGTGCGATGCGGGCCTTCAAGGGCGATGATGAGCTCAACCGGGATGCGGAAAAGGCGCTGGCCCTTTTGAAGGTCAGGATCGGCGAGAAGATCGGGCATATCAAGTCCGCGATCGATGTGACGTCGAGGTTCATGGATGACCAGGTGCTGGAAGACAAGGCGAAGTCGGCGCAGGCGTTGGAGCTGATCAATCAGTTTGACCTCGGTAAGGACTTTCATTATTCCGGTGCCACGGGCCGGGATGCGGACCAGGGGCGATTGAAGGATGTCTCTGTCGATAAGTATAAAGGATTATTGGATTAACCACTAAAAATTAAATATATGTCAGTCAAATTAAAACCCGCCGGGAAAGTTTTATTGATCGTAATGGTCATCACCGCCGGCATTATCAGTGTCAAATGGTATCAGGCAAGGCCCAGGGAAGCAGGCAAGGCCGTGGAAGTAGGTAAAGTCGTACTGCCGGATGCGCCCGAGGCTTCATTGAGCGAACATGCCGTATTGCTTCAGCTGCCGTCGAACACCGACGCCGTCAATGGCGGGGCTTCGATCACCTGGGAACGGATGGCGTGGAATGCGCAGTTCTCCGGGATGTATGCTAACGGCGGTGTCAGAACGACGAAGGGCAGTCTGTTCGATAAGGCGCATCTGGATATTACCTATTTACGCCAGGATGACTGTAACAAGCAGATGGCCGACCTGGTCAAGTTTGCCGGTCAGTACAAGACGAATCCGAATACTACATCGGTGCTCGTCTCTTTTATGGGTGACGGGATGCCGGCCTTTATGACGGCTCTTTCAAAAGAGCTGGAGCCGTTGGGTGCGGAGTATCAGCCGATCATTCTGCCGATCGCGCATGGCAAGTCTTTTGGCGAGGATCAGATCATGGGCCCGTCGTCGTGGAAGCAGGATCCTCATAATGCTGTCGGCAAGTGCGTGGCCGGGGTGTTACGGGATGGCGACGTCAATATCCTGCTCAAGTGGGCAGGTGACAATGGTATTAAAGTGAATCCCGATGAAACGACCTATGATCCGGATGCCGTGAACCTCATCGCTGCAAGCGACTTCCTCGATGCCCCAAATAAGTATATCACGGGATACACGGAAAGCAGGAAGATCATCCGGGACGGAAAGACGACCGGCCGCGATACGACGGTGGGTGTGGATGCGGTAGCGACCTGGACGCCCGGTGACGTAAATGTCGCCACCAGGAAAGGTGGGTTGGTGACGATTGCCAATACGCGGCAATATGCTTCACAGATGCCTGTCCAGACCATTGCCATCAAGAAATGGGCGTATGATCACCGGACGGATATCGAGAATATGATCATTGCGCTTGCGCAGGCGGGTGACCAGGTGCGGTCGTTCACCGAAGCCCGCAAGTTTGCCGCGCAGGTCAGCGCCTCCGTCTACCAGGAGCAAAATGCGGACTATTGGCTAAAGTATTTCAACGGGGTGCAGGAGCAGGATATCCAGGGGCTTTCCGTACACCTGGGCGGTTCGGCCGTCTTCAACCTCTCGGATATGGCCAATACGTTCGGTCTCGGCGCGGATAAAGTAGACCGTTACAAGGCGGTATATAATACGTTTGGCAACCTGATGGTGCGGATGTATCCGTCGCTCATGCCGAGCTACCTGCCGTATGAAAAGGCTGTCGACAAGTCTTTCCTGCTGAGCGTCATCTCGAATCACCCCGAGCTGCTCCAAGGCAAGGCGATCGAGACCAAATATGCGAGCGAGATCACGTCGGAGGTCTCTTCGCGGTCCTTCCATATCGAGTTCGAAACGGGGTCGGCCGTTATCCGGCCCGGGTCGTATAAGATGCTCGACGAGATCTTCGAATCCGCGGTCGTAGCCGAAGGGCTTAAACTGGGGGTCTATGGTCACACCGATAACAGCGGATCGGATGAGGTCAATATACCGTTGTCTGATAAACGCGCCGGTGCGGTGAGGGATTACCTCGTGGGTAAGGGGCTGCCGGTGAACCGGATCGAAACGAAGGGTTATGGTAGCGGCAAGCCGATCGCTGACAACGGTACTGCTGAGGGTCGGAGCCGTAACCGGCGGGTGGAGATTGTTTTAGGCCAATAAATTCTTGATTTTATGTTTAAGCCATTCTTTTCGATAAACCGTCAGACTTTCATGATCCTTGTCGGGTCGCAGGTGCTGGTGGCGCTGTTGGTCTGGCAGGTTAGCGGCGGGGGGTTGATCCCCCCGCCTTCAAAAGTCCTTGCGGCGCTGGGTCAGCTGTTAACGACGCGGTTATTCATGGACAATCTGTTGACAAGCTTGTTGCTTACCGGCCAGGCGTTGATGTACTCCGTTGTGATCACCCTGCTGATTTCCTATGCGTCGGTCATTCCGTTCTTTAAGCCGGCGGCGCAGTTTGTCGTCAAATGCCGGTATCTGACATTGACGGGTTTGATCTTCATCTTCACGTTGCTGACAAAGGATGGAGGGCAGTTGAAGTTGTGGCTGTTGTTATTTGGGATAGTTCCTTTTCTGACCACTTCCTTCCTTTCGATCATCCTGCAAACGCCGGCGCAGGAGTTCGAGTTGTGTCAGACGCTGGGATATAATCGCTGGGAAAGTCTGTATGAAGTGATCATCGTCGGCAAGGCCGACCAGGTCTTCGAGGTCGTCAGGCAGAATTTTGCCATCGCCTGGATGATGATCACGATGGTGGAAGGGTTGAACATGAGTGAAGGCGGCGTTGGGGCGCTGATGATCAAATACAACAAATACAATGACCTGCCGCATGTGCTGGCGCTGCAGTCGGTCATACTCGGGCTGGGGCTATGCTTCGACTATCTGTTGGGAGAGTTGCGGCATTGGCTATTTCCTTATACAAAATAGTAAACGATGACAACGTATAGCAAGGGAGATGTTTTATTGCGCGTGGAGGGGGTGGGTTTGTCTTACAGCGGGGTATGTATCCTCCGGGATATTCAATTCAGCATCCGGGATGTCGTCAGGCCGGGGTTGCAGCAGGGGCAGGTCGTGTCGCTGGTCGGGCGCAGCGGGATCGGGAAGACCCAACTGTTCCGGTTACTGTCGGGGCTTCAACGGCCGGATACGGGGACCATTGCGATCCGGCAGCGGGTGCCGGTCGAAAAAGGGGATGGGTCGATAGAAGTGTACCGGGAGCGAAGGGTGCAGCCAGGCGATATGGGGGTCATCTTCCAGAATTATTATCAGTTCGGCTGGCGTACGGTCGGGCGGTCGCTGCTGCTTGCGGCGCGTCGGAATAAATCATTGGCGGGGAAAGAAGAGGATGCGATCCGGCGATATACGCAGCAATTCGATATTGCGGATGTGTTACACCGTTATCCGGGTCAGTTGTCGGGGGGGCAGCAGCAGCGGGTCAGTATTATCCAGCAGTTGTTGAAGGGGAGCGATTTTCTGTTGCTGGATGAGCCTTTTTCCGGGTTGGATGTTTGTGTGCTTGACAAGGTGGTGGAGTTGTTGTTGCAGGTCTCGCTGTCCGACGAGTTCAAGACGTTGATCGTTGTGTCGCATGATATTGCGACGGCGGTGGCGATATCGGATACGGTGATTGTCCTGGGTCGCCAGGCTGGGTTCGAGGGGTCGACTATCGTTCGGGAGATCGACCTGATGGAGAGGGGGTTGGCCTGGCAGAAGGAGGTGAGGGGGGATAAGGTTTTTGAGGAGACGGTGCGCGAGATCAAGGGGTGCCTTTGAGGGGAGGCGGGGGTGCGGGGATGGCTACGGCTAGGGCGGGCGCGGGGATATGGGCGGCTACATCATTTTTGCAAGGACCTTAATGCCGGAGAAGGCGATCTGCATGCCGATGCAGAAGACGAGGAAGGCGCTGAGGCGGTTGACGATCTGTTCGCCGCGGGGGCCGAGGCGATGCGTTATCCGGGGGGTGTTGGTGTAGCAGATATAGACGAGCACGCAGATGCCAAGGATGGCGATGACAAGGGCAAGCAGGTTAAAAAAGTGTTCGGAGAGCGAATGTTCGTTTGAGTGGGCGCTGAGGGCCAGGATAATAGAGATAGTGCCCGGGCCGGTGGTCATCGGAAAGGCGACAGGATAGAAAAGGATATCATCGATATTAGCGGTTGCGTCCGGGTGGGCCGTCTCTTTTTTTGTCTTTATTTCGTTATCTGAAGTCAGCAGCAGCCAACCCATGCGGCAGATCATGATACCGCCGGCGAGCTGAACGATGGGGACGGAAATCCCGAACAGTTTGAGGACCCAGCTGCCGATCAGGGCGGTGACGGTGCAGATGGCGAAGGAATAAAAAGCCACCTTTTTTGAAGCATTCCTCCGCTGAGGCATGGTGAGGTCGCCGAGTAGCGGTTCCACGATGAATGCCGATCCGATGGGGTTGACAGCCGGAAAAAGGGATAGAAAGGCAAAGAAGATAAGTTGCAGGAATGGGAGGTCAAAATGCATAAACAATATTACATTAATTTGCATTATGCGAACCTTCCTTTTGAGTGTTGTCTTCCTGATAGTATCCTGTCACGCCACGCACAGTCCCGATAGCCCGCATGTGATCATCCAGACCCAGGCGGGCGAAATAGAAGTGGAGCTCTATCCGCGGCAGGCGCCACGGACGGTCGCGGCCTTTCTCGCGTATGTCGATGCGGGCCTCTATAAAAAAGGCAATTTCTACCGGGTGTTGAACGAGGAAAACCAGCCAACGGGCACCGATCCTTCGGAGCTCATCCAGGGCGGGATCTGGAGGACCAATCATGCGAAGGCGGTCTCGCTGCCGGGTGTACCGCATGAGACGACGCAGCAGACGCATATTTTGCATAAAGATGGGGTGATCTCGCTGGCGAGACAGGCGCCGGGAACGGCAACAACGGAATTCTTTATCTGTGTCGGGGATCAGCCGGGGTTCGACTTTGGCGGAAAGAACAATCCTGACGGGCAAGGGTATGCCGCTTTCGGAAAAGTGGTAAAGGGGATGGATGTGGTACGGGCGATCTATGGGATGGAGGAGCAGGACCAGTCGTTTACGCCACCGGTACGGATAATAAATATTGTGCGCGATTAGGCGCCGGTTATTCAGACCGAAGGCTTTTCACGGGGTTGGCAAGCGCTGCGGAAATTGACTGATAGCTTATGGTCAGCAAGGTAATGAGGATCACCGTAGCTCCGGTCAGCCAGAAAAGAT
The DNA here is from genome assembly GCA_035948015.1 of Puia sp. Classification (GTDB taxonomy): domain Bacteria; phylum Bacteroidota; class Bacteroidia; order Chitinophagales; family Chitinophagaceae; genus Puia. The sequence goes on along the minus strand of DASZJO010000108.1, from coordinate 4,405 downwards.
CGGCGGTGATGCGGGTCCGGTAGGTGAATTCATTCAGCCAGTAGTTCATTCCCAACCAGGCGAGGGGAAAAGCGATCACAATGGCCAGGGCGACGAGCCAAAGAAATTCTTTGGAAACCAGGTAGACCAGTTGGATAACGGAGGCACCGATCACTTTGCGGATACCGATCTCTTTTTGACGGCGGCCGGCGGTGAAAGCGGCAAGGCCGAAAAGGCCCAGGCAGGAGATGAGGATGGCCAGGCCGGCAAAGTAGCGGGAGAGGATGTCGATCCTGATCTCGGACGCGTATAATTTTTGATACTTTTCGTCCAGGTATTTGTATTCGAAGGCCATTCCGGGGTTGAAGCGCATATAGGCTTTACGGATGGCCGCAATCGTCTGCGCTTCAGCGCCGGTCTTTACCCGGACGCTGACGTAGTTGGTAACGGGGTGGCACCAGAAAAAGGCAGGCTTTACCGGTTGATACAGTGATTCGAAATTATAGTCGGCGGCCACCCCGATGATCTCTTTCGTTTGATCCCAAAAGTGGATAACAGTGCCAATTGGATTTTTGAGGCCCATTGCTTTAATAGCTGTTTCGTTCATGATGATCTCGCGGTCCATATTCTGTGAAAAATAGCGGCCGGCTTTCAGCTTGATCCCGATCGTCTGCAAAAAATTTTGCCCTATTTCGATGTTGGCGAATTCGATATTGAGGTCGGCAGGTTTTCCCGGCCATTTCAGGCCGCTGATCCCGCCATGGTCACCGGTGAGGTTATGCGAATGGCTGCCTGCGTTCACGACGCCGGGGATATTATTCAGCTCGTTCACAAAACTGGCCGCCCGGACGAGATAGGCGGAATCAAATTGAACCGGGATATTGAAATCGATAACGTGATCGCGGTTATAGCCCAGGTCCCGGGATTGAATATAGGCTACCTGGCGGTAGACGATCAGCACTCCCGCAATAAAAAGTATCGACAAGGTAAATTGAAAAACGACCAGTCCCTTCCTTGTCCAGAGTTCGGCCCAGGAGGTCTTCAAGGTGCCTTTAAGCACCGCTATCGGCCGAAAGGCGGAAAGATAGAAGGCGGGGTAGCTGCCTGCGAATACCCCGGTCAGGAGGGTGATGCCCAGGAGGCCGAGGACGACGGGCGGCGCGAAGTGAAGGGTCAGCTCTTTGCCGGTAATGTGGTTGAAGACCGGGAGCAGCAATTCGCAAATAGCAAGGGCCACAAGCAAGGAGACGAAGCTTAGCAGGATGGACTCGCCGAGGTATTGCAGGATAAGGTTACCGCGACCGGCGCCAACCACCTTTCTAATCCCAACTTCTTTTGCGCGGTGTGCAGCCCTGGCGGTTGCCAGGTTCATGAAATTGATGCAAGCGATGATCAGGATGAAAATTGCAATGATGGAAAACAGTCTCACGTAGACGATCCGGCCACCACTCCGGGCACCATTCTCAAAGTGATCATAGAGATAGCGGTCGGAGAATTTGCTGAGGAAGAGCTGTGGGTACTTGTCCTTACCGCCCAGTTTCGCAACCAAATAGTGGGAGAGCTTTCCATTAAAGGCTGCAAGATTAGCGCCGGGTTTCAGAAGAACAAACGTATGCGGATCGGAGTTACCCCATTCTTTAAGTCCGGGGCGTTTTTCCAGCGCAAGATCGAAGTTGAACAGCAGATCCGGTTTTTCGGAAGCGTTTGGCGGATTGGGTTGAAAGATGCCGCGGATCTCGTATTCACCGGTGAAGTCGTACTGGTCGAAGTGAATGACCTTACCGATCAGGTCCTGTGTCGTGCCGAAAAGCCGCTCTGCCAGTGACGAGGATAGAAACACCCCTTTTTTATCGGCAAAAAGCCGGCTCTTGTCACCTTCCAGGATAGGACAGGTAAACAGATGGAAGAAATTACTGTCGACGAATTGGGGCGTTGCGTTCAACTTTTTGTCGCCATAGGCCACGACGCCGCTGGGAGTGCTGGGGTCATTAAACCAGGATGCGGGTAATACTTCAGAAGCATCCTGGATTTCCGGGTACTCGGCCCTTAGCGATCTGGCGAGGATGCCCGGGGTGTACATGCCTGTCTGGAGGCCATTGGAGGTCTTGCTGTTGGTCATTACCTGATATAGCCGGTCATCGTTGGGGTTGTATTTTTCCATTCCCCATTCATCGGCTATCCAAAGGCCGATGAGGAGAGCGCAGGCCAGGCCGACGGAGAGGCCGAGCAGGTTGAGCAGAGAGAACTGACGATCCTTGAGGAGGTTGCGCCAGGCCAGTTTCAGATAATTCCTTATCATGGGAGGAGACTTTATTGATTACGCCGATGCAAAAACGTTTCCGGAATTTCAAGCATTTCAGCATCAGGAGATTATGAATATTAACTGCGTGGGGGCTGTCCGGAAACGATACACGGGGTGTCCGGTGGGCGGGATAATAATAATTATTATTTTCGATGTATGATCGTAAAAATCGGCCGGATCTTTATCCGATTTGTAATGGGTGTGGCGATCTTCCTGATTGTTGCGCTGTTGGTCGGCGACAGGTTCGTCCAATTCAGAATGGATGATAAAGACCTGACCGAATGGTTCGAAGCCCGGCATATCCGGCCGGATATCGAATATTACGAAGCGAAGGGCAGAAAGGTCCGTTATGTCCGGGTTGGGGACAATCCCGAGGCAACCGTTCTATTCATCCACGGAGCTCCCAGTTCGATGAGTTATTGGAAGGCTTATCTGGCTGACAGCGTACTATTGTCAAGGGCGACGATGTATGCGGTCGACCGGCCGGGCTATGGCTATTCCGGGCTGGCGGATCCGATGCCGGATATCGCCGATCAGGCGGCGGTAATCAAAGTGATCCTGGACAGTCTGCATCGGGTGAATCGTCCGGTCGTTGTCGTTGGGGTTAGTTACGGGTCGCCGATCGCGGCCCGGCTGACGATGGATTACCCGCAGCTGGTGGATGGGTTGATCCTGATGTCGCCGCCGCTTGGTCCCGGAAGGGAAGAGTATTTCTGGTTCACGCATCCGGTGGAGAATCCGATGATCCATTGGGTCGTACCGCGGATGTTGAAGACAGCCAATAGTGAGAAGATCCATCACAAGGAGGGGCTTGAGAAGATGGTGCCGTTGTGGGGCCGGATCCATGTGCCGGTGATGTATTTACAGGGCCAGCAGGATCGGCTGGTAGATACGAGCAATGCCAGTTTTGCACGGGAGCATTTAACGAATGTCCCCTCCCTGAATATCCAAATGATACCTGGAAGAGGACACCTGATTGCATTTGCTGAAAAGGACCGGATCGAACAAGCGATCGTGAATATGATCGATACGTGTCAGCGGAGGGAGCTCCGGTAGGGAGTGATTTTACGAAAAAAATCGTAAATTGGGGGTAGCTACGACATGTGAGGGCTTATTCTTAAAAGTTCTAAAACAGCCCGTGTATGCAGAATATACTCTTACTGTCGTTGTTCCTCCTTGCAGGAGGGCCCTCCGCCCTTGAACCGGACTTTATCAATCCAACGGGCACTTACCTGTTAAAAGGGGAAGTTAAAAACAGCAAGATCATCGGTCATTATGGGGAATTGAGGGTCCGGCTGCTGGACAGCGGCACCGTCGCGATATGTTATTATGTCAACAAGGGATCTCCAAACTATGAGTTCGGGTCGTTGATGGACACGCTGCATTATGACGACAACCGGGCAATTTATAAGCCGGCGAATGATTCCGCCTGTGCCATTTATTTTGCATTTGGGTGGAAGTCGGTCGAGGTCTTTGAGGCGCTATCGGACCCGCATTCGGGATGCGGTTTCAGTCCCGGAGTAATTATCCCCGCGGTACTTGAAAAGACGTCTTCGGATGTTCCTGTTATCCAGGACCTGTCTTTACATGGAGGATGAATGCGGCGCCCGGCGTTCCTACAATTTCGGCTTTCGCTTATGCCCAAGGATGGTATAGCCCACGGTAAAGTTCCAGAACTGATTGCCGAGGTTGACATACGAGGTATGATAGATCGTGGTAAATCCGCGATTCCAGCTGGCTGAGACGTCGAACTTCTTGTAGGAGAACCCCAGTAAAATGTCCATTCCGAAGTCGAAGGCCGTCACATTAGAATTGCCGGAAATACTATAAGATTGGTTGCTGTTAAGCTTTAGCGTATTGTTGATGGGAACGAATGATTCTGCGCCGGTGGTATTGTCGAACGATGTATATACTCCTTTTTCTGTTCCGCCGAGGTTTTTGGCAATATAGGGTCCCACGCCGACAAAAACCTTCCATTTGCTGTTGATCTCATATTTGTACAAGATATTGATAGGAAGACGGATTGAATTGATACGAAGAGTGGTGGTGTCCGCGCCGATCTGATAGGAACTTGTGTTCTGAAATCCCTGCGCATTTGCCCAATGGGTCCCGTTTTGCGCATAT
>DASZJO010000107.1:0-7746 GCA_035948015.1 Puia sp. | reverse complement strand
GCCCACGCCGGTTGTGGCGGAGTCCGGGGAGCGGGCGCCTTCAGATGGGGAGAAAGTGATCATGGTGGATGCGGCGCTGTTTGCGATCAGGGAATTGATGGAGGAATACCCGGAGGCATTGTTGTATGGGCAGGATGTGGGCAGGCGGCTTGGCGGGGTATTCCGCGAGGCGGCTACGCTGGCGGAGCAGTTTGGCGATCATCGGGTATTCAATACCGCTATACAGGAAGCATATATTATCGGTTCCACCGTGGGGATGAGTGCGGTAGGAACAAAGCCGATCGTTGAAATTCAGTTTGCCGATTATATTTATCCGGGATTTAATCAATTGGTGACGGAGGTCTCCAAGTCCTGTTATCTGTCGCAGGGGAAATTCCCGGTGCAGACGGTCATCCGCATCCCGATCGGGGCGTATGGCGGGGGCGGGCCTTATCATTCCGGCAGCATCGAGACGACGCTGCTATCGATCAAAGGCATCAAGGTGGTCTATCCGTCGAATGCGGCGGATATGAAGGGTTTGATGAAGGCAGCTTTCCTGGACCCTAATCCTGTCGTGATGCTGGAGCATAAGGGTCTGTATTGGAGCAAGGTGCCGGGGACGGAAGGGGCTAAGACGATCGAGCCGGCACGTGATTACATCCTTCCGCTGGGGAAGGGGAAGGTGGTGCTGGAGGCTGACGAGGACCTGGTTTTGATTGGTAAGACGGTTTGTGTGATCACGTATGGAATGGGGGTTTATTGGGCGTTGGCGGCGGCTTCGGCGTCATTGCCGGGTCAGGTCGAGGTTATCGATCTGCGCACCTTGTATCCGTTGGATGAGGAGCTCGTCTTTTCGACGGTGCGGCGCCATGGCAAATGCCTGGTGCTGACGGAGGAGCAGCAGACGAATTCGTTTGCGGAGGCGCTGGCGGGGCGGATCAGTCGACATTGCTGGGTTGCGCTGGATGCGCCGGTGGAGGTAATGGGGGCGTTGGACTTGCCGGCGGTGCCGATGAATGTGGGGTTGGAGGCGGCGATGTTGCCCAACGCCTCCAAGGTGGCAGAGGCGTTGGGGCGGTTGTTGAGTTATTGAGTGGGGCGAGGGCGGATGGTCTGCGGCGCGAAGGGCAGCGGCGCGGATCAGTATTTTGTCAATTCCGGTTGTACTTCGTCGATATAGTTTAGGATTCCGCCTTTGAGGTTATAGAGGTTGGTGAATCCGAATTTTTCCTGGAGCTCGCGGATGGCTTTGGCGCTCCGGCCGCCCATTTTGCAATGCACGACGACGTTCCGTTCGCGGCTGATGCGGTCGCTGTTATCGCTGATGGTGGCAAGCGGGATCAACTCGCCGCCGATATTGACGATGTCAAATTCGTGCGGTTCGCGGACGTCGATCAGCTGGAATTTTTCTCCTCTTACCTGCCAGTCATAGAGTTGTTTCGCGGTAATCTCTTTCAGCGGGGCTTCTTCCACGGCGCGCATGCCGCAGAATTGTTCGTAGTCGATGAGTGCGGTGATCGTGGGGTTCTTGCCGTTGATGGGGTTGTCTTCGCGGCGGCGGATAACGAAGGTCCTGCTTTCGAAGTTAAGCGCGTCGAAGATATAGAAGCGGCCGGAGAGGGTCTCGCCCACGCCGGTGATCACCTTGATGACCTCCAGGGCCTGGAGGCTACCGATAATACCGGGCAGGACGCCGAGTACGCCACCTTCGGCGCAGGAAGGCACGAGGCCCGGGGGTGGGGGGGTGGGGTAGAGGTCGCGGTAGTTGGGGCCGGGCTCGCCTGTGGAGTTGCGGTAGTTGAAGACGGAGACCTGGCCTTCGAACTGGAAGATAGAGGCATAGACGTTGGGCTTGCCCAGGAGTACGGAGGCGTCATTGACGAGGTATCGGGTCGGGAAGTTGTCGGTGCCGTCGGCGATCACGTCGTAATCCTTCAGGATATCGAGGGCGTTCTGCGAGTTCAGGTGGGTGTTATAGATGTTGAGGTTGATATAGGGGTTGAGGGCTTCGAGCCTGCGGCGCGCGGCCTCGACCTTAGGTTTGCCGATCTCGTTCACGCCGAAGAGCACCTGGCGCTGCAGGTTACTGTCGTCGACGACGTCAAAGTCGACGATCCCGATGGTCCCGACGCCGGCTGCGGCGAGGTAGAGGAGGACGGGGCTCCCGAGGCCGCCTGAGCCGATCACGAGGACTTTGGCGGCTTTGAGCTTTTGCTGGGCTTCCATGCCGAAACCGGGGATGATGATATGGCGGTTGTAGCGGGCGAGCTCTTCTTTTGTGAAGAGGGGGAGGGTGCCGTTGGGAGCGGGATCGGGGGCGCCAGCGCTAATGATTTGGGAGGCACCGAAGGTGCCTCCGGCGATGGCCGGGATAATGCTGATGACGGTGTCGTCTTTTACGGGGGTCTTTTCCTGTTGGAGGTCGCGGATATCGTCGTTGCCGATAAAAATATTGACATAGGAACGGATATTGCCGCCTTCGTCGAGAAGGTGTTTCTTCAGATCGGGGAAGTTCCGGATCAGCTCTTCGAAGGTACTGTGGACCGTGCCGGAGCCAACCTGTAGCCGGGCTGTGTTATTGGTAAACTTCCGCAAGGGAGTGGGAATGATAACTGTTGCCATGTTGGTGATTCTTTATGTTGACTATTTTTTTACTAATTGATATTCGGATATTTTCTCTTCTTCGAATTGCCGGTCGTCATTTAACAACCAGGATCGGAAATAGATCGCTTCCAGGTCGGTTAAATCCGGTATGGAGATGATCAGATAGGAGAACCAGGGTTGTGCGGCGACGCGATCGTGCTCGGACGGGATGGCCGGGTGTTTTGGATGGCTATGGTAAATGCCAAGGATGGCCCATTCGTGGTCGAGCGCATGCTGTTCGGCGGCCATATAGTCGAGAGGGGAGATCTCGAACCGGCGGGTCTTATCCCCGGGTTTGGAATTATCAACTACGAGGATGTCAATGACGATACGGGTTCCGTCATGTTCTTCGCGGCCGAACAGGAATCCGCAGCATTCGTCCGGAAACGTATTGAGGGCGTCGTCGATAAGGAGTTGTTTGACCCGGGGTTCGATGATGATCATATCGGTTTGAATTGGGTTTGGTTTACAATATTTTCTTTATGACTTCACTGTATTTGTCGGCGTTGTCCGGCAGGACGGTCACGATGGTTCCGTGGTCGAGTTGCTGACCGACGCGGATGGCTCCTGCGAGGTTGGCCGCGGAGGAGGGGCTGAGCAGAAGCCCTTCGGTTCGCCAGGCTTCCCGGATAAGCGCATAGGCTTCTTCGGTGCTGACCTCTTCATTAGCGTCGGCCAATGTGGGGTCGTAGATCTTCGGTACAACAGCGGTTTCAAGGTGTTTCCAGCCTTCGAGGCCATGCAGGGCATGATCGGGTTGCAGGGAGATGAGGCGGATGGAGGGTCGCAATTCCCGGAGCCGGCGGCTTGTTCCGACAAAGGTTCCGGTAGTGCCGAGGCCCGCGACAAAGTGAGTGATATTCGGCAGTTCGGCAAAGATCTCGGGTGCGGTGCCGTGATAGTGGGCCAGCCAGTTGTATTTATTCTTGTACTGGTCTGCGTAAAAGTATCGATCGGGGTCTTCGGCGGCAAGTGTTCTGGCGACCTGTTGGGCGCCGTCGGTGCCTTCGAAACGGGAGGTGAGGATGAGGTTGACGCCGAGGGATTGAAGGATGTCCTTTCTTTCCTGCGAGGCGTTCTCCGGAAGGCAGAGGGCAACGGGGATATGGAGGCGTTTAGCGATGTGCGCGTACGCGATGCCGGTGTTGCCGCTGGTAGCGTCGAGGAGGGTGCGGTGACGGCTTAGCGTCCCGTCGTCGATCGCGTGTCGAATAATATTATATGCGGCGCGGGCCTTTACGCTTCCTGATAGCTGCATCCATTCCTGTTTGGCGTAGATCTCTACGCCCGGCCGTTGGAACAAGCGGGTGAGGCGGTACAGTGGAGTATGGCCGATCTCGTTTTCGAGGGCTTTTACGCCCGAGAGCAGGGCGGGGTCGGCAGGAAAGAAGGTCGTTGTTGTCATGATTGATATTAAAATAAAAAAGCCCCACTTTTGGTGGAGCTTCAACTATGTTCGTTTGCTTGTCAGCAGTTTCGTATCAGCTTATAGGAAGTCATCCTCCACCCAATTTCCTTGGATCGGCTACAACAGCAACAACAACAAATTCTATGTTTGATTACCGGGTTCATGATGACTACAACAATGATTCGCGGCATAAAGTTAAGGCAATCGTGGTATATTTCCTACCGGAGGACTAGGAAATTAACAAAAACGCTAACTTGCCTGACTAAATATTTAATAATCAGTTATGGAGAATTCGGCGGTGCAAGGCAAGAAGCTGGCGGCGGCGAAGGCGGTCGGTTATATCCGGAGCGGCATGACGCTGGGGTTGGGGACGGGGTCGACGGCGTATTGGGCCATTCAGGGGATCGGGGAGCAGGTAAGGAACGGGCTCTCGGTGAGGGCTATCGCCACTTCTATCCAGTCGGAGAGCCTGGCGCTGGAGTTGGGAATTCCAATCGTCCCGTTCTCGGAGATCGACCATCTGGACATTACGATCGACGGGGCGGATGAGGTGGATGAGGGGTTGAATCTGATCAAGGGCGGAGGCGGCGCCCTTTTGCGGGAGAAGATCGTGGCGTCTGCGACCCGGTTCTACATTATTATTGTCGACGAGAGCAAGCTGGTGCGTCGGTTGGGGAAGTTCCCGTTGCCGGTGGAGGTGGCGCCTTTCGGTTGGGAGCTCACTTTTCGGCGGCTGCGGGAGTTGGGCGGGGAGCCGCGGATGCGGATGGTGGGGGATGCGCCTTTTCTAACGGACAATCAACATTATATCATGGATACTTCATTTGGGTTGATCGACGATCCCGCGCGGCTTCACGAGGAGGTTAGCGGGATTACCGGAGTGATGGAGGATGGGTTCTTTATCCATATGGCGGATATCGTGATTGCGGGGTTGGCGGATGGGGATACCCGGGTTTTGGAGAGGGTGGCGTGAGGGTTGGCAGGGGCAGGGATCGGTTGGGGGTTAGGGATGTTTGGACTCTTTTTCCTGTTTGAAATAGAAGGTGAAAAGAAAAAAGAGGATGCGGACAGATTCGTAAGCGATCCATTGGAGGAGGCGCTGGAACCAATTGTGGTGAAGAAAATAATTTTTGGGATCGACCCTGATGCAATGATCGCGGATGATCCCGTCGAGGTCTGCTTCCACGCAGGCGGCAAATTCATTATTGCGTACGTCCATATTCAGTTCCACGCTCGCGTATGCACTGATCCGGTTAACATTATATGACCCGTTGGTCATCCACACTCCGTCGTATGCAGCCATTTTTCCGTGCAGAACGGTCCCCTGGTATTCATAGACCTCCATATGGTTGGCAAAAAGCCAGCGGTACATATATTGTTCGGAAAGCCTGGCGACCTTTACGTCGGACACGGCGCCGACGATGATGCGAATGTGGACGCCCCGTCTTGCGGCCAGCGCCATTTGTTTGCGGAGGATGGAGCCGGGCATAAAGTATGCCGACAATATAGCCACATGGGAGTGGGCCTGGCGGAACATTTCGACGTAGCTGCGGGAGATCTGATTTTTTCCCTGGACCCAGTCGTTGCGGCGGACGCGTACGAGGCATTCCTGTTCAGGGATGACGCCGGGGAGCCGCGCGAAGTCATTATCTTTTTCGGGGTGGTCGGGTCTCCACCAGGCTTTAGTCCACATGTCGCGACAAACTATGTGCAGCTTCAGCGCGGCCTGGCCTTCGACGAGCAGTGCGCGGTCCAGCCATGCGGGTTGACCGTCGATGTCGTTGTAACGGTCGCTGATATTGACGCCGCCGGCCATGCCGAAGGAAGCGTCTGCGACGACGACTTTGTGGTGCATTCGGCGGCCGAGGTAGAAATGGCGGCTTTTGAAGAGCGGCCAGAACCAGCGGAAGCGGATGCCGGCGGCTTCCCATTCGTTGATGATCTCCCGGGGGAGGTGTTGGGAGGCGTAGCCGTCGAGGAGGATGAAGATCTTTATTCGCCGGGCTGCGGCGCGGAGCAGGGCTGAGGAGATGAGTTGGCCGGTCTCGTCGCCGTCGAAGATGTAGGTCTGGAGGTGGATGGTATCTTTTGCCTGGTCAATCAATTGTACCAGTTTGGAGAAGTAGTCTGCGCCGCCGTGGACGAGGCGGACTTTGTTGTGATGCGTGTAACCGGCGAGAAGCCGGGGCGTTCGTCTTTTAGGCATGGGTCTTAACGGTCGGGACGGGTAAAGATCGGGATTTTTTTGCCCGGCGATACTAAGGGCAAGAGAAAAACCGTTAAAGTTATGGCAAGATTTTTTTGCTCGAACATTAAGTAATTGTTAACTTTAGTAGACCGCCAATCTTCGACGGGGTTACTATATAAACGATTGTTCACTATGAATTCTCATTTAATCCGCCCCCTTCTTTTGGGGGTTTTTGCGTTTCCGCTCCTCCTGGCTGCTCAGCAGGGGGCGGAAGGCCGGCAGGCGCCGGCGGGTGCCGGGGGGCAGGAGGCCCAAAGGCAGGCATTGGTAGGACAGACGGTGGTCGGGATGGGGCAGGCAAGTGCGGCGGGGACCCGGGTGGGTGACGCCGGGTCAGGTGCGGCGGGGGTGCCGGGGCAGGGCGGTACTGGCGAGGGGACCTGGTATAGTGATCCCGGGAATAATTTCTTCAGCAACGTTCCGATCAATGAATTAAGCGCCAAGGCGTACCGGCGGTTCCACCGGTTGTTTCGTGAAGTCCAAACGGGGGAGTATTGGTTCAAGTATGAGCAGGGGTACCAGGTGTCGTTCATGCTTGATCAGCGGCATGAGTTCGCCTATTTCGATCGGAGCGGTTTTTTCCTCTATTCACTCCGGTCTTATGATGGGAAGGAGCTTTCCAAGGATCTGACGGAATTTGTGAAAAGAAGGTTTCCGGATTACAAGATAGATGTCGTCACGGAGGTCAACAATGGCCAGGGGACGTTTTATATGCTCCAGATTATGAACCCGGACAAGATAAAAGTATTGACCATTGCTGATGGGCGGATCGATGTCGTCAAGGACCTGGTAAACGGAAGTGCCAAAATCGGCCCTGCGGAGGCGGCCCGGTGAGTGGCAGCGGCGGCTAGACGGGGCGGCGCGGTAAGGGGGAACGGCCAGCGCGGCGAGGGTTATTTCGCGTCGGAAACTGTCCTGCCTCTCAGGGTCCTGCTTTTCTTTTCCATTTTATCCAATTCACTTTTGCGGATGACCAGGGTGGCGGAGGCAACGTCTGCGCAGGTGCCGCAGCGTGCACGGAATTTGTTGGAATCGTAAGTTACGGCTGCAGTACCGTTCTTCCACTCGGTGCCGTACAGCACGAATTGATTAAACGTGTAGCCGCTGCCGGGGCCAAAGGCAATGTCATTATTTCCTTTTTCGAAGCTGATCATTAGCCTATCGTTATCTGTGTTGTCGCAGATGCCGGGGGTGAAGGCGGGGATGATGACGTCGTTTGTATATTGACCATTCTCTAGCTTCACCACACCTGATTTCACTTCTACTTTCTGGTCACCGAGGTTGCGGGAAAGGATCAACTTCTGGTCGACATAAAATTGGACCTGGCGGAGGTCGATATTCTCTTTTTCAAGTTTGGCGCGGAGGTCCCGGGTAAAGGGGACAAAGTTTTTGCGGGAGCTGCTGCAGCTAAACAATAGGGCGGAGCCAACAAAACAAAGGATCACGGAGGAAATTCGTCTCATAAAAT
>DASZJO010000106.1:0-24250 GCA_035948015.1 Puia sp. | reverse complement strand
GATCGTGCCGGCGGGGACTTTCTCGTTGCGTTCCTGGCCCCAGCCGGTGAATTGGGTCCGGATGGTGGCGATGAGGTTCTTCTGGATCGACCAGTCGAGTTTCACATAACCGTAAATATCCGTCTTATAATGGCCGCGCAGCCACTGGTAAGCCATGAAGTACGGGTTATTGCTACGGCCATAGTTCTCCGAGTATTGTTTTAGGCCCGGGATTCCCAGCGGGGCCTGGTAATAGTTTTTCAGGTCCCGCACGTCATAAGCCGCGTTGCCATATACATTAAACATGTAGACGTAGCTGTTGGGGCCGTAGTTTGCATCGGGGAGGTTGGGTGTGTACTGTACGTCCATGTTGATATTAGCCGAAAACTTTAGCTTTTCGCTGATATTGTAATCGGCATTGAGGTTCAGCACGTCCATATTGATCCGGGTATTCGGGTCGGTCCCTTTTTGCCAGAGGTGTGAATAGGAGATCCGGATATCGGAATTGGTGCCGGAAGTAGCGAGGGATAAATTCGTCGAAGAGAGGAAACCCGCGTCGAGAAAGTTCTTATAGTTATTTGCGCCAATAGACTTATAGGGAGTAGGAGTGCGGACGCCGGTGGTCACATCGTATGGGCTATTGTATTGCAGCACCGGTTGACCGTCCATCTGTGCGCCCCATGATGGGAGGCGCTGGGTATGGTCATCCAGGCCCTGGCCGAAGGAATACTGGAAGTGCGTGCCGCGGCCATACTCCGTCTGATCCTTGGGATAGATCAGGAAGCCTTTCTCCAGCATGTCGGAGGAATTCAGATTGATCTGCCAGCCCTTGGCATCGCGGCTGCCTTTTTTGGTGGTAATGACGATGGCCCCGTTCTGTCCCCGAAATCCATAGAGGGCTGCCGCGTTGGGGCCCTTGAGGATGGAAACGTTGTCGATATCGTCGGCATTGATGTTCCAGGTGTCCGAGTTGACTGGAACCCCATCCACTACAATCAACATATCCTTGGTTCCGCGGTTAACGATCATGGGCCTGCCGAAAAATTCCGGGTTAGTGCCGATGGTCAGACCGGCTACTTTCCCTTCCAGACTGGTAAATGCATCCGGCTCCCTGGCCTCTGTCAGATCGCTACCCTTTATGGTTTGGACCGCATAGCCTATTCTGCGTGCTTCTTTCTTGATCCCGAGAGCTGTAACGACAATCTCATCGAGTTGGCGGGTGCTGGGACTGAGGATCACATTTAGCCGTGCGTCCCTACCGACTTGCAGCTCCTGTGTCGCGAATCCGACGAACGAGATTACCAAAACAGCGCTTTCATTAGAAAGCCTGATAGCATAGTTCCCGGCCGCATCGGATACCGTTGTATTCGCGATGCCCTTCTCCTGAATGGTAGCACCCTGAACAGGATTGCCATCAGGGGTGCTGATCCGGCCGACGATGGTTCGGGTCTGGGCAAAAACGGAACCACCTGGAAACAGGCAGCTGAACAGTACCATTAACATGGCCGCTGTCAAAGTCAATTTTTGTCTCATTTGTTTTGTAGTTAATTTGATGAAAGTGGATATAAGAAGGTCTGGTTATACAAAGCTGTCTTAAGCGCCGGCGTTTTTCAACGCTGCCGTTCGGGCAACACATTTTTCTGTACGGCCCGTGCGGGGAGGACGCGGATTAAAAATAACTAGCTGATACTGAGGTTTATATAAGATTAATGGATTGTTACCTTACTATTAATAAACTATTAAGGGGCACGAGCGGGTTCGGATGTGTTGGTAATGGGGCAAGAGCGGGTTCGGATCAGATGTCAGGAGGCTACGAGCGCTGCGATCAGGGCATTGCCGCCTTCTTCCAGCGGGCCGTTATTGTGAATGCTGATGCGGCCGGAAGCGCCCGACCACCGATCTGGCTGGCGCTGAAGTCTTTTCTCGATGTCGGCGGAGGTCTCGCGGCCTCTGCTTTCGAGTCTGCGGCGGATGATATCGGGGTCGGCTTCGATGACGATGGTCACGAGCGCTGGATAGCGTTGAAGCGCCACAGGTAGATATTGGCGAGAACCGTTGACGACTACATGGAAGCCATTTTCCATCCAGGTATCGATCTCTTTCCCGATCCCGTAATAAAGTCCGTGGCTTATCCACTGAAGGGCAAAGAGGCCCTTGTCGCGGCGGAGCCTGAATTCTTCGGGCGAGACGTAGACATGATTTTCATTTCCTTCTTTAGGCGGGCGGGTGATATAGCGATGGGCGAACAGGACGGGCATCGAGCCATTGATGCGCAGGCGGGCATAATCCATCAGGGAATCCTTGCCCACGCCGGAGGCGCCAACGATGTAGAACAACTGAGGCATATAATTTAATAGTGTGCTGGTGATCTGATTAATGTGCTGGTGATCTAATTAAATAGTGTACCGGCGATCTAATCCGGGACCAGGAGATGTGCGTGAACGCCGAAGTGGTCGCTGGGGTACAAGCCATTTTCCGCGTCCGGCCGGTCAAGCACGATCTCCGAGCAGGCGAACTTCGGATAAGGTTCTGCCGCGGGGCTGAGGATAAAAAGATGGTCTACCCAGTGCGAGGCGCAGTCAATGACGGTACCCCGCTCTTTTAACAATTGTATCTCAGTTGAATTTTCCGCTGCATTAAGATCCCCGCCGATGATCCGGTACCGGGCGGTGGATCGGGAGGTTTCCTGCAAAACGCTTTCCAGCTGCCGGATGCGAAGGTCCAAGCCATCCCGAAGGTGAGTGAGGTGCACATTGACTGCAAGCATCGATATGCCTCTGACCAACTCCAGTGTCAGGAACTGCGCTACTCTTCCGCCGTCAGCCGGGCCGGAGGGGAGCTCAACGGATGTCCGGCTGTTCACCGAAAGATTGGTCAGAATGCCCAACCCGGAGAAACTGTCGGTCATGCTACCATCCAGGCTTCGGAGTTTCCGGCGGGCGGGCACAAAGTAGCCCGGGATGCTCAGTTCCTCCGACAGATAATTTAGCGTGTCCACTTTTCCGTCGGTCGTCCGGAAACATTCCTGACAGAAGATCACCCGATTCCTAAAATCCATTTGCTTAAGGCCAGCCGCCAATACCTTTCTTCTTTTATAATAGTCGCCGTCGCATTTCCAGGTATTGATCGTAAGCAGGTCAATCTCCATTTCGTCACGAATTTGCGCCGGTCCCGTTCGCCTTTGGTTGGGATTTGGTTAGGAGTTAATTATTCCTTTGTAAAGCGGAATGCGGAGATCGGGAGGTCGAAATTCGGGGGAATGGCGGCCGAAATCCGCCCGTAGGGAGGGGCGAATTGTTAGCGAATTATTTGTGATTGATAAGGAAATAGCAAGAAAGCCGCAAGAAAGCGGCTGAATGCGGGGGAATTATTTTTTATTTAACATTCCCCTAAAAATTGCGTCACATTCGATGACTAAAATGTGCATGGAAAAAACCAGCGCCAATGCATGAAAAAGTATAAGCTCATAATCATAGATGATCATCACGATACTATAGAGCTTCTCAAATATAACCTGGTATCGGAGGGGTATGAGGTCAAGGCGTTCTTCAACGCCGTGGATGCGCTAAAGTATGTGACGATGGAGAATACCGATCTGGTCATCACGGATTGGATGCTACCGGAGATGGATGGATTGGATCTGTGCCGCAACCTGAAGCATAACCCTTCGACGCAGGATATTCCGGTGGTAATGCTGACGGGCAAATCGGACGAGATAGATGTAGTGACGGCATTGGAGGTCGGAGCGGAGGAATATATCTCAAAGCCGATCCGGATCAGGGAGATGCTTACCAGGGTCAAAAAGATCCTTCGGCGCAAGGCGGGTGAGATCCTTGCGCAGGTGAAGGGGGAGAATAAAGAATTTATCGTCAGGGGCCGGTTGAAGCTGGATCTTGCCAGCTATACGGTGAGTCTGGAAGACGAGCCGCTGGATCTCACGATAGTTGAGTTCCGGTTGTTGGAATTGCTGGCCCGGCAGCCAGGCAAAGTATTTTCGCGCAACCTGATCATGGAAAGGATCAACGGGATGGATTATTTCGCCGCGGAGCGGTCAGTAGATGTGCAGATCGCGGGGCTGCGGAAAAAGCTGGGCAAGTTCAAAGACGGGATCGAGACGGTACGATCCGTAGGTTACCGCTTGAATGAAAAGGCCTTATAAGATAACCATCAACTAACAAAAAGGCACAACCCACTAATCATTCCCAAACAATCGACGGCTATTTTTACCCACATGGAACAGGCTGATTATATAGTATGTGAATGCGCGCTGGAGCCACTGGCCGAGTTCGTGCGCGGGCTCGAGCAAGAATATGCGGTGACGGTAGTCCGGCAACCTGCGGTCTGCATGACCATGGTTCAGACGGAAGATTCGGTGGAGGGGCAGCCATTTTATTTAGGAGAGGCGCTGACGACGGAGTGCGAGCTTCAAGTTGACGGGCAGGCCGGTTTGGGGCTTTGCCTGGGAGATGAGCCGTTGCGGTGTTATTGTATTGCCTTCGTGGATGCCGTACTGTTATTGGCTGACCGGAACCTGGAACGGGTTGAGGCGTTCCTGGAGCAGCAGGGAACAGCGATCGCAAGGCAGCAACAGGTCGAATACAATCACATTCAGCGTACGAAGGTCGATTTCAAACTTTTGGAAAACGACTAATATGCACAAGGAAATACTATACGACGATGTTTTCGATGCGCAAGCACATTACCGTTTGATACTTGACAGTATGGCGCGGCCCGGTAAGATCAATGTATTGCCCGATCCCGAACTGACGGCGCCCAAAGGCTTTCATGCTTCGGGAGCATTGGTGGCGTTTGCGCTGCTGAATGCCGATGTGTCTTATTGTGTAGAAGGTCCTGCGGCCTTTGAAGTGAGTCGTTATCTTCTGGTCAATACGTCGGCGCGGCAGGTTGAAAAAGGGGAGGCGGACTATATTTTTCTCGACGGAAGTGCGCCGGCGGAGTTGTTGCATCAATTGAAGGTAGGTTCGCTGCCTTATCCGGAGGACAGCGCGACAGTGGTGGCAGCGGCGGATGACCTGTCGAATGAAGGTAATGGGCTTATATTACTGTTGAGCGGACCCGGGGTATCGGGTGAAAGGAAATTATGTGTCAGTGGGCTGGACCGCAGCTTTTTTGAGGCGCTTGCCGGGATAAATGGCGAGTTCCCGCTCGGAATCGACGTGATATTGACAGATCCGGAGCGGCGGGTGGCCTGTATTCCCCGGAGCACGAAGGTGCGGATCGGTTGAGCGGCGCGGGGTAAGAGTTTAGCAAAAAAAAATTACTGTATGGGATATGTAGCCGTCAAAGGTGGCTCGGATGCCATCCATCAGGCCAAAGAGCTTGTAGAGTTCTATCGGGTCAAAGAGCAAACGACGCCGATCACCGTCGAGCAGATCCGGACGCAAATGCGGTTGTCAGTTGACAAGGTAGTGTCCGAGGGCGGCCTGTATGCGCCCGAATATGCGGCCATTGCGCTGAAACAAGCGGAAGGGGATGTGTTCGAGGCCGCTTTTATCCTGAGGGCTTTTATAACGACGTTGCAGCGCCGCTACTATTCGGAAGTGCTGAATACGCGGGAGATGTTCATTCGCCGAAAGATATCCGCGTCATTCCGGGAGATACCCGGCGGGCAGGTGCTGGGACCGACCCGGGACTATACGCAACGTATACTGGACACGACGAAGGTCGATGAAACGCTCGCGGATATCCGGGAATTCCTGGATCGTTTTGAGCAGGGGATTAACCGCGAGCGGCTGCAGGAGGTTACATCGTATGGCAAGGTCATCGACCTGTTACGGCGGGAGGGGTTGCTGCAGGGAGTGGGGAATTCAGAGGATACCACGCTAAAGGATATTACGCGGGAGGCGATCAAGTTCCCTGCGCCACGCAGCGCACGGCTGCAGATGATGGCCAGGGCGGAGACGGGCGGGCTGATGGCGTTGGGGTACAGCAGTTTGCGGGGTTTCGGCAATACGCATCCGACGGTAGGGGAACTTCGGTACGGGACGGTCCCGGTCCGGGTCAAGGATGCGGCTGGCCGGGTCCGTTATATCGGGAAGATAGCGGTGACGGAGGCGGAGATGGTCACGACCATCAAGACGGATAAGAAGAAGTCGATCCCTTACTATTCGATCGGGTATGGATTGTGTTTCGGGCAGAACGATACCAAGGCGATCTGCATGGGGATATTGGACAGGGCGATGCGGAGTCCGGAGTACGGGGCGCCGGCCAACGATGCGGAGTTCGTGCTGTATCATACGGAGGGGATCGAGGCGATGGGGTTCACGAACCACCTCAAGCTGCCGCATTATGTGACTTTTCAAGCGGGGCTTAGTAATGTGAGGGCAGCGGTTCAGCGGGCGAATGCGAATTCCGAGGAGGAAGAGGAAAAAATGACGCTTGTATGATAGAGAATATCAAATATAAGAAGAGCTACAATTATGCCTTTATCGACGAGTCGACGAAGAAGGAGGTGCGGCGCAAATTATTGAAGGCGGTGGCGATCCCGGGGTACCAGGTGCCCTATTCGTCGCCGGAGATGCCGATTGCGCGGGGCTGGGGTACAGGGGGGCTGCACGTCACCTTGGCGCTGATAGGGCGGAATGACATCTTCAAGATCATCGACCAGGGCAGCGATGCCAGCGTGAATGCCTGTAATCTGCGCGAGTTCGTTCAGGCCATGACGGGGTGCAAGGTGACCTATGATACGACGGAGGCGACACTGATCCAGACGAGGCATCGGATAACGGAGGAAGAGTTGCGGGAGGACCAGCTGTTTGTTTTCCAGGTGCCGCAGCCGGAGCCATTGAGGGGAGTGGAGCGGTATGAGTACCGGACGCGGCAGATGCATGGGGAGGCTGATTACGCGAAGATGTGGGTGTCGCTGTATGAGTCGTTTGTACGCCACGGGGATATCATGTTGGGCGCCGGTTATCCGGTGAAGGTCAATGGCCGGTATATCATGGCGCCATCGCCTATCCCAAGGTGGGACATCCCCAATCTGCATCAGGCGAAGACGCTTTATCTCTTTGGCGCAGGGCGGGAGAAGCGTTTGTATGCCGTTCCGCCGCATACTACGGTAGAGCCGTTGGAGTTCGAAGATGTCAAGTTCAATATCGAGCGGTTTAACGGGGTGACCTGTTCCAAGACAGGGTACCGGCGGGCATTTCTGGATGAGCTGTTCCTGGATGACGGATCAAAGACCTTTGTGATCAATGACAGCAATTTCCTGGATAAGATGGAGCACGGCGAGTCCGTCCATCAATTCACCAATCTTTATTTACAACAACTGATATGAGTCATCACAACGAGCATTCCTGGCTGCTGAAGGTGCGTAATCTGACGAAGATCTATGGCGAGCCCAACGAGCGGTCGGTGGAGCTGACCGGGCCGGAGTTCGGGACCAATATCTGCCCGGACACGGACAGCATAGTAGCCTGTGCGGGCGTCAGCTTCGACTTATATCCCGGGGAGGTACTGGGGATCGTGGGGGAAAGCGGCTCCGGCAAGAGTACGGTGGTCAAGCTCCTGTATTTCGATATCGAAAAGACATTAGGGTCAGCCTGGTTGAGGCCTTACGGTGATGGGAAATCGAATATCCTGGAGGCGTCGGGTCAGCAGAAGCGGTATATCCGCAATCATCTTATGGGGACGGTATATCAAAACCCGAGGGATGGGCTGAATTTTTCGTTCTCTTCCGGCGGTAACATAGCCGAGAAACTGATCATGGCGGGGCATATGCATGTCGGAAATATCCGGGGAAGGGCCTCTTACCTTCTCGACAAGACGGAGGTACCGGTCCGGCGGATGGATGACCCGCCGGCGGCATTCAGTGGCGGGATGCAGCAGCGGGTGCAGATCGCCAAGGCGATCGCCAATAACCCGCCGTTGCTGTTCCTGGATGAGGTGACAACGGGGCTGGATGTCTCTGTGCAGGCCAGAGTGCTCGACCTGATCCGCGAGCTGCAGCAGGAGCTCGGGGTCGCGATGATCGTGGTGAGCCATGACCTTTCGGTTATCCGGATGCTGACAGACCGGACGCTGGTGATGAAGCACGGGCGGGTGGTGGAAGCCGGGTTGACCGATCAGATCCTGCAGGACCCGCAGCATGCATATACGCAGTTATTGGTGAGTTCACTTTTATAGACGCGGCCGGGGCCGGACGAAATTATTTCAACATGAATATTGTCGAAGTCCATCAGCTGACGAAAACGTTCGAACTGCATATTCTAAACGGCAAGCGGATCACGGCCCTTAACGGCATCGAGCTGGTGATCGAGGAGGGTGAGATCATCGGGCTGACGGGCAAGTCCGGTTCGGGAAAGTCCAGCCTGATGAAGTGTCTCTATCGTACATATCTGGCGAGTTCGGGTGAGATCCTGTATAGTAGCCAGTCGGGAGTGATCGACCTGGTGAAGGCGAGGGACCATGAGGTGCTTGCGTTACGGCGTTCCGAGATCCGGTATTGTTCGCAGTTCCTAAGCGTGATCCCCCGCGTCTCCGCGGTGGATGTGGTAGCCGAGCCGTTGATGCGGACGGAGCGCAACCGGGATCTGGCGCGGGCGAGGGCGCGGCAGCTTTTGGAGGTACTGGGGTTGCCGGTCGAGCTGTGGGACGCATATCCTGTGACATTCAGCGGCGGCGAGCAGCAGCGGATCAATGTGGCCAGGGCGATCATTTCGCGGCCCCGGCTGCTCCTGATCGATGAGCCGACGGCTTCGCTGGATGCCCGGACCAAGGATGTGGTGATCGGGCTCATCCGCGACCTCAAGCAGGACGGGACGTCGGTGTTGTGCATCTCACACGATGAGTATACGTTGGGTAAGATGGCCGATCGGCGGCTGCATTTGTCGGGCGGGCATATTACCTCAGGTCTGACAGCGACGATCTGACGATCTGATAACGGCATCAATCCGATAATAGCAATAAAAAAATATGAATACCTGGTTGATAAAAAATGCAAATATTATTATACCCGACGGGGTGATAGAGAGCGGTTCGGTCTGGATCGAGGATGGCGAGATAAGAGAGGTGGGGCGGGTGCCGGAGCAGGCGGCGCGGGAGGGGCAGGTTCTGGATGCGGAAGGAGCGTATGTGATGCCCGGGATCATCGATATCCATACGGATGCGATGGATGCGGAGATCGTTCCGAGGACGGGTGCGGATATTCCTATCCCGGTCGCATTCAACGAACTGGAGCGCAAGATGTGCGCCTGCGGGATCACAACGGTGTTCCATTCGCTGCACCTCGGGTATGAGCATGCCGAGGAGCTTTCGCGGAGCAAATATAGCCGGGAGGAGATTTTCCGCGAAGTGAAACGGGCAGCGGCGGGGCCTACATTGATCCACAACAAGATCCATCTGCGGTTCGAGGTATGCGGGGTAAGCGCATACGAACAATGTCTCGACCTGATGCGGCAGGGGTATGTGGACCTGTTGTCGGTGATGGATCATACGCCCGGGCAGGGGCAGATCCGAAAGGAATACTATAAGAAATTTCTGCTGGCGCAGGGAAAGAATGAGGATCAGATGACGCAGCTGATCGAGGAAAGGATCTCGTGGCCCAAGGTGGAGGGAGAGAAACTGCAGGCGATGGTGGATTTCGCTAAGGAGCGGAATATCCCCGTGGCGTCGCATGACGACGATACGATGGCCAAGGTCGATGCCATGCTGGCGCTAGGGGTGGACATCAGCGAATTCCCGATCAATATGGAAACCGCGGCGTACGCGACCCGGCTCGGCTTATACGTGGCCGGCGGTGCGTCAAATGTACTAAGAGGCGGCTCATTATCCGGTAATCTGGACATGACCGAAGCCATCCGGGAGCGGGTAGTGGGCATCCTTTGTTCGGACTATTATCCGGCGGCGATCCTGCATTCGGTCTTCAAATTGCACCTCGAGCACGGCATGCCGCTGAACGATGCGGTCAACCTCGCGACGCTGCATCCGGCGGAGTCAGTAGGATTGGATGTCGAGACGGGGAGCCTGGAACGTGGCAAGCGCGCCGATCTGCTCGTCGTGCAGCTGAGAGATAAACTTCCGGTGGTTTCGCGGGTGATGGTCAATGGGAAATGGGTGTTACAAACAAACAGCAAATAAATCGGGGACTATGATTTTGGCGACAGCGGCGACGGTGGACCTGGCTTTTGAAGAATATACGGCGCGGCAGCACCGGGAGGTGGACGCTGACAGGCTGTTGGAGCGGGCGATGCAGGTGAAGCCCTCCGGGAACTACCGGTATGACGGTTTGCGATGGATACCGCAGCCTTACCCGGGTTTCGCGGTGTTGTCGATGGTCGATGAGTATCCGGGCAATGAGACATTACCCGAGATATTGGCGGCGGTGCAGAAGGGACTGGTGGAGCAGTGTCCATGGGAGGGGGCCATTTACTTCTTGCCGGCGGACAGCTTCCATCAGACGGTGGCCAATATGGTATCGGAGCAGCGGTTCATACAACGGATTGCGGAGGCTGGATTGGAGGGGGAATATCCGGGGATGGTCGGTCGGGCTTTTGAGCGGATAGAGATGAAGCGGCGTGGGCCGGTCGAGATGCAACTGATCGGGATCAGCATCTTCGGCACCGCGCTGGGAGTGTTAGGGGTTTTCAGGGAGGAGGAGCATTATCAGCGGATCCTGAGGTTCCGGGCGGGGATGTACGGCGATCCGGGACTGGCCGCGCTCGATGTGCGGATGACGCGGCCCTTTATCGGGCATATCACACTGGCTTATATTGAAAAGGACCTTTCGGATGAACAGCGGCGGCAGCTTGCGCAAGCGGCGGGAACGCTTAACGGGCAGATTAAGGAAGTCAGGCCCGTATTCAGTTTCACCGCTACCGGGTTAATGCGGTATGAGCATCTGTCAGCGTTTGTCCGGGCGGATGGATATCCCCGTTATGAATTTTAATCTTTTGTTATGCAATATTTCGATCAGTTTCCGGCGCCGCCGCCGGGCATGGAAGGAAAGGGGGAGAACGCAGCCGGGTTAAGGCTCGGCGAGGACCCGTGTATCCATCCGAGCTGCCGCATCCGCAATAGCCAGATCGGACCCTGGACGTGGCTGGGGGAGAACACCTGGCTGGTGGATTCCAGCTTTGGGGATTACAGTTATGCGGCGGGCAATGTGCAGGTCATCTATGCGGAGGTCGGCAAGTACTGTTCGATCGCCAACAGTGTGCGGATCAATCCCGGCAATCATCCGCAGTGGCGGGTGACGCAGCACCATATGACGTATCGACGGAAGCAGTATCAGCTGGGTGAGTCGGATGACCTGGAGTTCTTCCAATGGCGAAAGGAACACAATTGCGTGATCGGGCATGATGTGTGGATCGGACATGGGGCGGTGATCATGCCCGGGGTGAAGATCGGTACAGGTGCGGTCATAGGAACGGGCGCAGTGGTCACGAAGGATGTGGGGCCTTACCAGGTTGCGGTGGGGGTTGCGGCACAGGTGATCAAGCAGCGGTTCCCGGATGAGGTGATCGAGCGGCTGCTGGAGAGCAAATGGTGGGATTGGGACCGGGCGACATTAGAGTCACGGTTCGAGGACTTATTACATCTGGACATTTTCCTGGAAAAATATTCCAACGTCCCGGCATGAAAACGCTGAATTATATCCTCCCTATCCTTCTTGGCATGACGGTGCTGCTCACCGCCGGCGGGTGTAAGAATAAACTCGCGCTGGATGCCGAAGGCAATCCGAATACGCTGGTCATTGGTGTCTATGAAGGAGATAACATTGCCGAACAGACCGTGGTGCTGGAAAAGGTCAGGCGATACCTCGAGAAAAAGCTGGACATGAAGGTCGAGATGCAAGCATCTTCGGATTATACTTCCGTCGTCGAGGCGCTGCTGACCAAAAAAGTGCATATGGCGTACATCAGCCCCTTCTCCTATGTACTGGCGACGCAAAAACAGCCATTGGTGCCGCTGGTGGTGTCGGGGATGAATGGCAAACCGGTGAATTACCGGAGCATCATCTTTACCAATCCGGGTACGGGTCTGAAGAGCATGGATGATGTGAAGGCGAGGGCCAAGGGCCTGACGCTTTGTTTTGCCGATCCGGCCTCCACTTCCGGACACCTGGTGCCCAGGGCCTTCCTGACCGGCATGGGCCTGGACCCGAAGACCGCCTTTAAGGAGACGATGTTTGCCGGCAGTCATTTTGCCTCCCTGATGGCAGTGAAGGGTGGAAAGGTGGATGTAGGTTGCTCCTGGGAATTCGGCTATGATAAAGCGATCCGGAAGAAAATGCTCATGCCGGAAGACCTGGTCATCCTCTGGCGGTCGGACCCGATAGTGGAAAGTCCCATCGTGATGCGACCGGATATCAACGCGCAATTTACCGAACGGGTCAGGGAAGCTTATCTGAACATGCCTACGGAGGCGCCCGCCGTCTTCAAAGCCTATATCTCCATGTGGGATCCGGCCAGGGCCGACAGTATGCGGTATGTCAGGGTGGATGATTCTGTGTACAACGGGCTTCGGAAGATAGCCGCCGGGATCGACATCATAATGCCGGCAAAAAAATCAAACTGATACCATGAAAAAGTCAAACTGATACCATGCAAAAGCTTTTCCTCATCCTGCTCGTCCTGCTCACGCTGCTCTCTGTAAGCGGATGCAAGAATAAGCGGGCGCTCGATGCCGGCGGGAATCCCACTACGCTGCTGGTGGGCGCCTATGCCGGGGACGATCCGGGCGCCTTCACACCGATCAGGGACGAGGTAAGGAAATACCTGCAAAAGAAATTGGGCATCCCGGTGGAGTTCGTAACCACTACAGATTATACATCCGTGATCGAAGCCATTGTGAGCAAAAAAGTCCATATGGCTTATCTCTCGCCATTTGGCTACGTGCTTGCGACCCGGCAGACGCCCCTGGTGCCGATGGTCATCATGGGCAGCGGCGGCACGCCCCGCGTCTACCAGAGCATCATCATTACCCGTTCAGGGAACGGGATAAATTCAATGGAAGATGTCCGGTCAAGATCCAAAAATCTGACCCTTTGCTTTGCCGACCCTGCTTCCACATCGGGTCACCTGATCCCCAGGGCTTATCTCACCAGCATCGGGCTCAACCCGGACAGCGCCTTCAAGCAAGTGCTGTTTGCCGGTACACATATGGCGTCCATCCTGAGCGTAAAGGCGGGGAAGGTTGACCTGGGCTGCACGACGGCGTTAATCATCAATATGCTCAGCAATAGAGGGCAGATGAAGCCGGGCGACGTCAAGATACTTTGGACTTCTGATCCAATCGTTTCGGACGCCATTGCCATGCGACCCGATATCAACCCTGCCTTTACCGCAAAAGTACGGGATGCTTATCTCCACCTGGCCGAAGAAAACCCTGTTGTCTGGAAGCAATTCCTTTCCCTGTTCAATCTGAAAAGCGATAGCCTGGGGTATGTGCCGGCGCAGGATTCCATGTATGACGGGTTGCGCAGGATTGCGGCCAGCGTGAAAGACCTGAAAGCGGTCGGAAATAAATAAGAACTTCTAAAATCATCCGATATGATCGAAGTAAAAAATTTGACCAAGTCGCTGCCCAATGGACGGAAATTGCTCGATGGGATCAGTTTCACCGTCAACAAGGGTGAGTTCGTGGGGATACTGGGAGCGAGCGGCGCCGGCAAAACCTTGACGGTGCGGTGTCTGAATGGATTGCTAAAGCCCGATTCGGGGTCGGTGATCGTCGAAGATGACCAGCATGTCAAGCGGGATATCTGCAGTATTTCCAAGCGGCAACTGAAGAAAGTCCGGGAGAAGATCGGAATGATCTTCCAGGGGTTTCACCTGGTCAAACGCCTGACCGCGCTGGACAATGTGCTGATCGGCAGGCTGGGGCAGATCAATTCCCTGCGGAGTCTTGTTTATGGATTTACCGACAAGGAAGCGGAGGAGGCGTTGTCGGCGCTTGAAAAAGTAAAGATCCAACATTTGGCTGGGGCCAGGGTGTCGAGCATGAGTGGCGGGGAGATGCAACGGGTGGCCATCGCCAGGGCGATTTTCCAAAACCCGACCTTACTGCTTGCCGATGAGCCCATTTCCAACCTGGATCCCAGCAATGCCAAAAATATCATGAAGCTGATCCAGCCGCTGAGCAAGGACATGCCGGTCATCGGCGTCTTCCATCAGCCCGAGATGACGGCGAAATATTGTTCGCGGGTGATCGCCATCAAGGCGGGAAGGATCATTTACGACGGGGACCCCAAGATCTCCGACGAACTGCTTATCGAAATCTACGGCGAGGAGCTGCGGCATCTGGAAGCAAATTTTTTTTCCGAAGTACCCTCGGTGCCGATAACCTTTACAAAGACCAAAACCGAATTACATGACCGGCCAAACCTATAATCTGAAAAGATACCGCAAATGGGTGCTTCCGGTCCTTGCTTTAGCGATCTCGGTCGAGGGCGCCGCGCTGGTCTGCGGCGCCAATATCCGCGGGCTGAACAGGGGATTGATCCAGGGCTTTTCTTTTCTGGGGCACATGTTCCCGCCGGATTGGAGCGCTTTTCCGGAGATGTTGAAACCTGCTGTCGACACGATCATCATCGCCGTGCTGGGGACTTTCTTCGGCACGATCATCTCGTTGGGATTCGGGCTGGCGGCGGCATCCAATATTTCGCCCGGCTGGTTGAGGCGGCTTACCCGGGGATTTATCCGGATAGAAAGGGCGTTGCCCGAGATCATCATCCTGCTTTTCCTGGTGGCGGCCTTTGGTCTGGGGCCATTCGGCGGGGTCATTTCGCTGACAATAGGTTGTATCGGGATGTTGGGCAAGCTGTTTGCGGATGCCATCGAAGAGATAGACCCGGTTTCCATCGAAGCCATCGAGGCGCTTGGGGCCAGTAAGATCCAGGTGATCGTGTTCGGTGTATTACAGCCGATCATCCCATCCATTATTTCTTTCGCGCTGTTCCGGTTTGAGCTCAATATCCGGTTGTCCGTCGTGCTCGGGGCGGTCGGCGCCGGCGGGATCGGCCTGGAGCTTTACCGTTCATTCAGCCTGCTGGATTACAATAAGGGCTTGACGTGCCTGATCATCACGCTTGCCCTGGTCATTATTACGGAACGCTTTTCCGAATTTCTCCGGAGTAAAGTAAAATTGGCGGGGGTGCTGCGATGAAAGAACCTTTACTTTATACGCTGCCTTCTGTCCGGTACCGGCGAAAAGCTACGGTCTTTGCGCTTGTCGTCCTTGTGACCGTGGCCATCTGCATCTACCTCGGCTTCGATCCCCTGATGCTCTTTACGGAATTCCATTACGTAGTGGACCTGGCGGGCAATATGCTGCCTCCGAATTTCGACATGTTCCGGACCAACAATCACGTCTGGTGGGCGATACTGGAAACAATATCCATGGCCTTCCTGGGAACGATCTTCGGGGGATCGATCGCCTTCGTCCTCGCCTTCCTGGCGGCTTCCAATACGATGCCGGTCATGGCCATCCGGCAAGTGGTGCGGTTCTGCCTCGCGCTGATGCGCGTGATCCCTTACCTGGTGATCATCCTGGTCTTTGTAGTCGCCATCGGATTGGGGCCCTTTGCCGGCATGTTGACCCTGGTCTGGGCGACTGTGGGCACTTTCGGCCAATTATTTACACAGATCATCGAGAATATCGAGCCTGCGCCTTCGGAGGCCATTTCTTCCATCGGGGCTTCCCGCGTCCAGGTCATCCGGTATTCCATCCTCCCGGAGATATTCCCTTCCTTTATCGCGAACCTGCTTTATTCTTTCGATATCAACATGCGGGCTGCGTTGGCACTCGGGATCTTCGGCGGCGGCGGCATCGGCTTTGAACTGTACATGGCCATGAGGGTGTTGCGGTACAAGGATGCGCTGGCCCTGATCTGTTTTACCATCGGCCTTATCACCATCATTGAAAAACTGTCCGATCACCTCCGGAAAAAGGTATTGGGGGCGGGGGCACTTAAATAATAAATATAGTGTATGAGCAATATGAACACTCATCTTCTGACCAATGCGCGGATCGTCACGCCGGCGGGTCATTTCATGGGTACGGTCAGTATCGACAACGGGATCATCACGGGGATCTATAAGGACAAACTGTACCCGGAGGGAACTGATCTGCGGGGGCAGTGGTTGATCCCGGGTTGTATCGATATTCACACGGATTATCTGGAAAAGGAACTGCATCCGAGGCCCAGTGCGAATTTCGATCCGGCTTTTGCCCAGCATTTCCTGGATGTGCGGGCGGCGTCCTGCGGCCTTACGACGGTCTTCTGCGCGATCAGCTTTTCCGAGAATCAGTCAAAGCAACGGGCTATCGAAGAGGCGGTGCTGCTGGCCAGGCAGATCGATGAGACGAACAATTCGATGCTGATCCGGCATTTCCTGCACGCGCGGGTCGATCCCAATACGGACGCGCTTCTGCCTTTTCTGCCGGAACTGGCTGCGCTGGACAGCTTGTACGTCGTTGTCTATAACGACACGGTCCCCGGAACCCGGCAATATTCGATGGAGCAACAGATCGAAATGCGGATGCAGGCGCGCGGATTTAGCCGGGAAGAGGCTTTGGAAATGCTGCAGCTGCAAATAGAGACCACCCGGCGGATCAATCACCGGGATAAGATCCGGGAGATGTTCAAGGACAAATGTATTCTCGGAAGTCATGACGATACTACGGAGGACCATGTTGTCGAAGCTGCGGCCTATGGTGTTACGCTGGCGGAGATGCCGACGACGCTGGCGGCCGCGAGAAAGGCGAAGGAATTGGGGATGTGGGTCTGCATGGGCGCGCCCAATTATTATCGCGGCGGGTCGCATTGCGGAAATTTGTCCTGCCAGGAGGCAATGGAAGAGGGGCTGGTGGATATCCTGTGCAGCGACTATCATTTCCCGACGATGCTGGGCAGCGTAGTGCGGATGATAGAGGATGGGATCGAGCCGCAGCTCGCGGTGAATATGGTCTCGTTGAATCCTGCCAGGATGCTCGGGTTGAGTGAGCACACCGGCAGTATCGAGGTGGGGAAGCGGGCCGACTTAGTCAGCTTCTCGGGAGAACGGTCGTTTGCGGCGGTATCACAGGTTTGGGTAGACGGGATCGGCAAGTTCTCCGCCGATTATATGAAAGCTGTATTACCTTTAGCGAGATGAAAATAGGAGTGATTGCGGACATTCATGAAGACATTGTAGCGCTCAAAGCCACCTTCTCCATGCTGGAAAAAGCCGGCTGCACGGAAGTCGTCTGCCTCGGCGATATCGTCGGGTTCAAAGTCAACACCTATCATTACCTGGATACGCGCAATGCCCATGAATGCATTGCGATGGTGAGGGACAATTGTCGCGGGGTCGTGATCGGCAATAACGATCTGTATCAGATCCGGAAGCTTCCCGTATTTCGGGACGGGATCGATTTTCCCGCGAATTGGTACGACCTGGATTACCAGGAGCGCAAGGCACTTTTCGGGAATTCGGTCTTTTTGTATGAGGATGTGCAGCTGAGCGCGCTACTGACAAGAGCAGACAGGGCGTGGTTGGACGGGTTGCCGGATGTCTGGGTGGGCGACTATGGCGGATTGAAGTTCCTGTTCTCCCATTTTGCTTTTCCGGACCTGCTTGGGCTGCGGACCTATTTTCCGAAGCGGGCGGAGGAGTTCCGTAACCATCTTGACTTTATCGAGCAGCATGGGTGCACGATCGGCATCTCGGGACATTTTCATTTCGAGGGGTTGAGCCGGGTGCGGGAGGATGATATCCGGAGGCAGGGTTTTGGGACGTATGGCTATTCGCAGGAGCTGCAATACTGGTATGGGCCGTGTGTTGCGAGGTGTCAGTTTACAAATGGTTATCTGATGATCGATACGGATCAGTCGACGGTGGAGGCGGTGCGGTTATAGAACCAGTTTTTTGTATAGTTCTTCGAGAGTTGCGCCGGGGTCGGCACAAAGGCCGGGGTGGACTTTGGAGGTCTGGAGGATAGTGCTGCGGGTTGCGGTGAGCCAGCGGAAGCGGCTGGCGATGTCGAGGCGGCCGATGGGACCTGCGGATCCTTCGCCGCGGGCGATGGCGCTGAAGGAATGAAGGTGTAGTTCGAGTTCTTCCAGGTCCTGTGCGGGGCTTAGGACGAGGAGCCTGTCGCCGGGATGGGAGCAGCGAATTCCCAGGTATTTCAATGATGGACAATAGAGGATGACCCCGATGTTGAGGAATTCTTCGCGGTCGACGCGAGGGACCACGCGGATCACGGCGTATTCAAACAAGTGCGTTTCTTGCATGCTGGGCTTCTTTTACAAAGTTCGCCGATGCGGCGACACGTTTTTCCAGGAATCGGATATAGACGGACCGGATCTCTTCGGGTGACTGGCCGGACGGAAAGGTGAGCAGCCATTCATCGGGGATAAGGGCAACGATGTCTTCGATGAGGTCCGGGGTAAGGCGCTCCCGGAATGCCGCGTCGACCTCTTCAAGCCGGGATGCCTGCGGCAGGAGCACATGATCTTTGACGAGCATAAACGGGCGGGTCGCCTGTGCTTCCCAGTTGTCCCAGGTATGGTGGAAGTATAACGCTGCACCGTGATCGATGAGCCAAAGCTCTTTGTTCCAGATCAGCATATTGGTATTGCGGGCGGTTCGGTCGACGTTGGTCAGCAGGCAATCGAGCCAGACGATCTGAGAGGCGGGAAGGGGGTCGATGCGATTGACGACGGGGTCGAAGCTGATAGCTCCGGTGAGATAGTGCAGGCCGAGGTTGAGGCCGGTGCTTGCTTTCAGCAGGTCCTGGATCTCTTCGTCCGGTTCGGTCCTGCCGAAGGCCGGATCGAGGATGGCAAAAATGATCTCGGGTATTTTCAGTCCGAGGCTGCGGGCGATCTCGCCGCCGATCAGTTCGGCGATCAATGCCTTTATTCCCTGGCCGGCGCCGCGAAATTTCAGCACATACAGGAATCCATCGTCTGCTTCGGCGATCGCCGGGAGGGAGCCGCCTTCCCGGAGCGGGGTCACATAGCGGGTCACCCGGACCGTTCGTAAGTGGGGTGGATACTGCATTTGCGAAAAGTAGGTCAAAAATATGAATCGTCGATTATCTATTTTTGGGCTATGGATTTTCTACAGGTGGTCGATGTCAGTAAGCGGGTGGGCGGGGCCGTCGCGATCGATGCGGTTAATTTTTCCCAACAGGGAAGGCAAAAACTGGCGGTAGCCGGGGCGACGGGGTCGGGCAAGACTACGCTGCTGAAAATGATCGCCGGGTTGGCGCAGCCCGATGAGGGGGCGATCCTTTTGGAAGGAAGACGGGTATTGGGGCCGGCAGAGACATTGGTGCCGGGGCATCCGGAGATCGCCTATTTGTCCCAGCATTTTGAATTATGGAACAATTACCGGGTGACCGAGGTATTGTCGTATGCCAATGAGCTGACGGAGGAGGAGGCGGGGTCGTTGTATTCGATCTGCCGGATCGATCACCTGATGCGGCGAAAGACTGATCAGCTTTCGGGCGGAGAGCGGCAGCGGATCGCGCTGGCGAGGCTGCTGGTAAAGCCGCCGAAGCTGTTGTTGCTGGATGAGCCCTATTCTAACCTTGACCGGATCCATAAGGAGATGCTCCGGGAGGTGATTGGGGATATCCTGGAACGGTATGGGGTGAGTTGTATCCTCATTTCTCATGATCCATCGGATATCCTTTCATGGGCCGATGAGATCCTGGTGCTGAAGAATGGCCGGCTGACGCAGAAGGCAGGGCCGGAGCGGATCTACCGGCAGCCCGTGGACGAATATGTGGCGGGGCTTTTTGGCAAATATAACCGCATTCATCCTGCGTTGGCGGCGCGGCTTGGCCGGTTACCCGGGACCGGACAGGGAAAGGACCTGCTGGTCCGGCCGGAGAAGCTGACGCTATCGGCATTGGGCAGTGCGGCGGCACAATGCAGGGTTACGGGGATCACCTTCCTGGGCGGATATTATGAGGTAGAGGTGGAGTTGGCAGATAGCCGCCTACTGGTGAAGACGGATACTAATACTTATCAGAAAGGGCAGGTAGTTTATGTCGGCATGACGGCTTAGGAGTGACCCAAAACCGGGTGCGGCTGGTAGGGAGCTTCCAGAGCGGCGATCTCTTCGGGGCTGAGGGCGACGGCGAGTGAAGCTATGGCGTCTTCAAGATGGCCCGGCTTGCTGGCGCCGATGATGGGTGCGGTGATGGCCGGTTTCGACAGCATCCAGGCCAATGCGATCTGTGCAGCGGGGATGCTCTTCTTTTCCGCGAGGTCGTCGACCCGCCGGATAATCTCGAAATCATCGTCGCGGTCATAGAGTGTCTTGCCGAAAGCGTCTGTGCGGGCGCGTTCGGTCTCGTTCCGGTCCATTGTGCGTTTGCCGGTAAGCATCCCGCGGGCCAGGGGCGACCAGGGAATGACCGCCAGTTTCTGATCGACACAGAAGGGTATCATTTCTCTTTCTTCTTCGCGATACAGGAGGTTATAATGCGGTTGCATGGAGACGAATGGTGTCCAACCATGACGTTCGGCGGCATGCTGCGCCTTGGCGAGCTGCCAGGCATACATGGAGCTGGCGCCGATATATCGGGCTTTGCCGGCCCTGACCACATCGTGGAGAGCTTCCATTGTTTCTTCGATCGGTGTGTTGTAGTCCCAACGGTGGATCTGGTAGAGGTCGACGTAGTCAGTGCCTAACCGTTGGAGGCTTGCATCGATGGCGCTCATGATATGTTTGCGGGAAAGGCCTTTGTCGTTGGGTCCCGGGCCCATTGGGCTGTAGACTTTTGTGGCCAGGACGATGGAATCGCGGGAAGCCAGCTTCCACAGCGTTTTACCGGTCACTTTCTCGCTTTCTCCGCCGGTATAAACGTCGGCGGTGTCGAAGAAGTTGATGCCCGATTCGATGGCCTTTTCAAAGAATGGGCGACTTTTTGCTTCGTCGAGGGCCCAGGGCCAGCGTTCGGTGGGCTTGCCATAGGTCATGCAGCCCAGGCATAGCCGGGAAACTGTGAGGCCGGTGTTGCCGAATCTTATGTATTGCATGTTTTTGTCTAACAAAATATTTTATGTATGGTTCGATGGCTTTGGTCGCAATGCTTACCTTCGGTGGCAAAAATCCGGGCGGAGCCCGGTAATTCACAATAAACATTGGTTTCATATGAGAAAAACTTTTGGTTTGACCCTGGTCGCGATGCTATTGCTACAAATATCGACCAGGGCCCAGTCTTCTACGCCCGCGAGTGTGTTCGATCAGCGTGAGGCATTTGCGCCGCTGTTCTATCCTGCTTACGGCGATAATGTCAGGTCGGCCGCCGGCGCACCCGGTCCGAACTATTGGCAGAATCGCGCGGATTATAAAATAGATGCCCGACTGGATACGATGGAACAGTCGGTTTCCGGTACGGTCACGATCACGTACAAAAATAACTCGCCGCAAAACCTTCCTTTCGTTTGGCTGCAATTGGATCAGAACATTTACCGCGACAGCTCCCGTGGCGAAGACGTCACCGAGATCTCCGGCGGTCGTTGGGCAAACCGGAATGCATTCAACGGTGGATATGAGCTGAAATCGGTTCAACTCATCAATCCGGCGACGGGAAAGGAGATAGCTGCCGATTACCTGGTGTCTGATACCCGGATGCAGATCAAGCTGCCGGCCGAGCTCAAGGCGGAAGGCGGGGTGTTAAAGATCAGGATCGAGTATAGCTTCAAGGTCCCGGAGTACGGTACGGACCGGATGGGCCGGATGCAGGCGGGGGGCGGTACCGGGGCGTGGATGTATGAGATTGCGCAATGGTATCCGCGGATGTGTGTTTTCGACAATGTGTATGGTTGGAATACGCTTCCTTATCTGGGGCAGGGGGAGTTCTACCTGGAATATGGGGATATCGATTATAGCGTGAATGTTCCCGGCAATATGATCGTCGGCGGTTCGGGTGAGCTGTTGAATTCTTCGGAGGTGTTGACGACGAAGCAGCAGCGGCAGCTGGCTTCGGCCCGGGTCAGTGATAAGACGGTAGCGATCCGTGGAAAGGATGAGGTCGGTCAGGCATCCACGCGGCCTGCCCAGAGCCGGCTGACATGGCGGTTCCGGTGTGTGAATACGCGGGACGTGGCCTGGGCGGCTTCGGCGGGGTATGTTTGGGATGCGGCGCGGATCAATCTGCCGAGCGGGAAGAAGGCGCTGGCGCAGTCGTTATACCCGGTAGAAGTATCCAGCGATTCGGCCTGGGGGCGGTCGACCGAGTATGTGAAAGGCTGCATCGAATTCTATTCCGGCTATTTGTACGAATTCAGCTATCCATCCGCGACGAATGTGGCTGGGATTGTGGGAGGGATGGAGTATCCGGGGATCGTCTTCTGCGGCGCGCGGGCACGCATGAGGAATCTATGGGATGTAACCCGGCATGAATTCGGGCATAACTGGTTCCCGATGATCGTCGGCAGCAATGAGCGGAAATATCCATGGATGGATGAAGGTTTCAACACATTTATCAATACGGTTTCGGATTCTGCCTTTCACAATGGCGAATACCTGCTGCCGGATCATCCTGCGCTGGAGACGTTTTATTGGCATAATGGGGATGACCCGATCATGACGATCCCGGATGTTGTCCAGGGGCGAAATCTGGGGCTTACGGCCTATGCCAAGCCAAGTCGCGGGCTCACGTTGTTGCGGGAGGAGGTATTGGGCAAATCCCGGTTCGACTACGCGTTCCAGTATTATGTGCATCAGTGGGCGTTCAAGCATCCGACGCCGTTCGATTTCTTTCATGCGATCGAGAACGGTTCAGGGGAGACGCTGGATTGGTTCTGGCGAGGCTGGTTCCTGGAGGATTGGAAGATAGATCAGGCGGTGACGGGAGTGACACCGGTTAGTGCCGACGATCCTTCGAAGGGCGTGACGATCACGATCGAGAATTTCCAGAAGCTCCCGATGCCGGTGACGGTGGAGGTGCAGGAGGCGAATGGCAAGATAGGGCGGGCGAAACTGCCGGTCGAGGTCTGGATGCATGGGCCGGTCTGGAAGTTCCATTATGCCGCTACGGACAAGGTGGTGCAGGTGACGATCGACCCGGACAAGCGGTATCCGGACAGCGATCCGTCGAATAATGTTTGGAAGGCGCAATAGGTGGTATGGCGGGTGGGGGGCCGCCGCCGAAGGCGGCGGCGGAGTGGAGCAGTTCGCAAAAAAGAATCATTTTATATGGGAAAGAGTAAACGACCGGAATCGGCGGTGATCACAATTTTCGGCGCGAGGGGCGATCTGACTATCCGAAAACTGATACCAGCGTTGTATAATCTGTATCTGGACGGGCATCTGCCCGATCATTTCACCGTCTTTTGTGTTGACTTTGTCAATATCGACCAGCAGGGATACCGGGATCAACTGCTGGAGGGGGTCAATGAATTCAGCAGGAGCGGGAAGGCCGATCCGGTCAAATGGGCGGAGTTTGCCCAACGGGTCTCGTATCTCCAGGGGGATTTTCAGCAGGATGTCACCTTTGTCACGTTGCGGGGAATGATCAGGGGGTTCGAGAAGATGTATGAGGACCGTGGGGTCAGGATGTTCTATTTTGCCGTTGCGCCGCGGTTCATCGAGACGATCGCCGATTCGCTTTGTGCGGCGAAGCTTTGTACCGTGGATACCCATCACCGGATCGTCGTAGAAAAACCGTTCGGGACCGACCTCGAGTCGGCCAGAAAGCTGAACCGGTTCTTGTCCAAACGGTTTAAGGAACGGCAGATCTATCATATCGATCATTACCTGGGGAAGGAGATGGTACAGAACATCGCGGCCTTTCGGTTTGGGAATCATGTCTTCGAGCCGTTGTGGAGCAATGATTTCATCGATCATATCCAGATCAGCGTGGCGGAAGAGGTGGGTGTAGGCAAGCGTGGCGGGTATTATGACGGCACCGGGGCGTTGCGGGACATGATCCAGAATCACCTTTTACAGCTTTTGTGCCTGATCGCCATGGATTCGCCGAAAGCCTATGAGGCCGAGGCGATCCGGGACAGTAAGGTCAAGGTACTGAAGCAAATCCGGATGATGACGACAGAGCAGGTGTGGAAGAATGTGGTCCGGGGTCAGTATACGGCGGGGGAGGTACAGGGGCAGCCGCGGGTCGGTTACCGGCAGGAGGCGCAGGTGGCACCGGATTCGAAGACGGAGACCTTTGTAGCGGCGCGGTTCTTTATCGACAGTGAGCGGTGGAAGGGCGTACCCTTCTTTTTGCGGACAGGAAAGTCGATGCCGCGGCAATCGTCGGTGATCATGATCCAATTCAAGGAGAGCCCGCATAAGATCTT